>CAMDCX010000008.1 GCA_945890715.1 PVC group bacterium
AGACTAACTGCGCCCCCCTCCCCCCCGGGGGGGAGGGGCAGGAAAACCCCGCCTGATCCTTCGGCACTCTTGTTGCGCCTCCCTGCCTTGGCAGACTAAACGCACCTGCCTTGATGCAGGGGGGGCGCAGTTACTTTGTCAATTGAGCGCGAGAATTTCGCGAGAATTTCGTGTTCGAAACCACTTGACCGGTTAGGCTTCTCTCGTTATATTCAAAAGTCTTGTCGAAATGGGATGTTGTGCAAAGAGTGGGCTCGTCCCACTCTTTTATGTATCGGAGAGGCTCCGAAACGGCCAGTGGCTAAGGACTATTATGAATGGCGAACTTTCAGCAATCTTGAGTTTTCTGGAAAAAGAGCGTGGTATTGACCGGGAAACCCTGTTTCAAACGGTCGAATCCGCACTGCTGTCCGCCTCCCGCAAGAGCGTGGGTCCGGCCAAAAACATTCGCATCCACATGGATCGTAAAACCTGTGATATCAAGGCGTTCGCCACCGTGACCGTAATCGACAAAGTGGTGAATCCGCATGACGAAATCACGTTGCCGGATGCCCGCCGACTCAAGCCGGATGTCATGGTCGGGGATACCATCGAAATCGAAGTCACCCCGAAAAATTTCGGCCGTATTGCGGCGCAAACCGCAAAACAGGCTATTCTGCAGAAAATCAGGCAGGCGGAACGCAATATCGTGTACGAAGAATACCGTGACCGGGTCAACGACATCATCAGCGGAACCATCCGCCGGTTCGAACGGAGCGATATTGTCGTGGATCTGGGCCGCGCAGAGGCGATTCTCGGGGCCAAGGAACGGATTTCGACCGAAATCTACCAGATCGGCGATCAGGTTCGCGCTTTGGTCGTATCGGTTCAGGACAATCCCTCCGGGCCAAGCATTATCCTTTCCCGTAGCCATCCGGATTTTGTCCGCCGCCTGTTCGAACTTGAAGTCGCCGAAATTGGCGATAAGACCGTGGAAATCAAGGGGATAGCACGGGAAGCCGGCTTCCGGTCGAAAATCGCCGTGGTCTCCCGTGACTCCAAGGTTGACCCGGTCGGCGCCTGCGTCGGCATGCGGGGCGTCCGCGTGAAAAACATTGTTCGGGAACTTTCGGGCGAAAAAATCGATATCGTTCGCTGGAGCGACGACATCAAGACCTATGTCGCTAACTCCCTCTCTCCCGCCAAGTTGTCCAAGGTGGAGATTGATCCCGATAAGACGCACGTAATCCATGTGACCACGGAAGCGGACCAGCTTTCACTGGCGATCGGCAAGCGCGGTCAGAATGTCCGCTTGAGCTCGAAACTGCTCGGCTGGAAAATTGATGTCCAGAAGGATGAGGGCAATATCACCTTCGAAGAGAAGGTGGCCAAGGCGGTCGACAGTCTGGCGGCTATTCCCGGAATCGGCCGTGCCAATGCGGAAAAACTGGTTCAAGCTGGCTTCCTGAACATTGAAGGCATCCTGGCGGCGGAAATATCGGACCTCGAAGCCACCGGTGAATTTGACGGCGCCACCTCCAAGACGATTTATGAAGCCGCCGCCGCCGCACAACCGATCGTACAGGAAACCAGCGAAATCCTCCCATGAGAGTACACGAAATAGCTAAGGAATTGGGGCTCAACAGCAAAGAGCTGTTGGATCAGTTGACGGCACAGGGCGTTGACGCCAAGAATCACATGAGCACGCTGGAGGCAGGCGTTGTAGAACGGCTTCGGGCTTCAGCCAAGAAACCTGCCCCCATCGCCGCCAAGCCTGCTCCGGCTCCCATCGCCGCCAAGCCTGCTCCAGCTACCGCGTCGAAACCGGCTGAGCCCCCTGCCGCCGCACCGGCTCCCGTGGAGGCCCCTGCGGAAAACAGTAAAATCATTATCCTCAAGGGACCCGTTGTGGTTCGGGATCTTGCGGGGTTCCTGGGCGTACGCCCGAATCAACTGATCGCCGAGCTGATGCGGCTCAATGTGCTCGCCTCCATCAGCGAACACATCGAGATCAAGGACGCCGCACGGGTCGCCGAAAAACACGGCTTTACCGTTGAGCGGGAAAAGAAAATTGAGCACAAGCCCCTCGTCAAAAAAGAGACCGTCGAAGAGGTGGTCGAAAAGAAAAAGGCCGAGGAAAAGGCACATCGCCCCCCTGTCGTCACCGTGCTAGGCCATGTTGACCATGGCAAAACATCCCTACTGGATCGTATCCGGAACACAACGGTCGCGAAGGGTGAATCCGGCGGAATTACCCAGCATATCGGTGCTTCAACGGTCACAGTCGGTGAAAAAAGCATCACGTTTCTCGATACCCCGGGCCATGCCGCCTTCACGGCCATGCGCGCCCGTGGCGCCAACATGACCGATATCGCCATTATCGTGGTGGATTCACAGGACGGCCTGATGCCCCAGACCAAGGAAGCTATCCAGCACGCGCAGGCGGCCAATGTTCCCATTATTGTGGCCATCAACAAGATGGATCTTCCCACCGCCAATCCAGACAAAGCCAAGAAACAGCTTCAGGCCATGGAAATGACGCCCGAAGAATGGGGCGGGAAAACCATCGTCTGTCAGGTCAGCGCCCTCACCGGTGCCGGCGTTCCGGAATTGCTGGACATGATTCTGCTTCAGGCGGAAATGATGGAATTGCAGGCGAATCCGAACCAGGCGGCCAAGGGCTATGTGATTGAGGCCCAGTTGGAATCCGGCATGGGTCCCACGGCCAATCTTCTGGTGGCCAACGGCACCTTGAATGTGGGCGATACCATTCTTTGCGGCTCGCATTGGGGCCGGGTTCGTGCCCTCATCAATGACCATGGCCTGAAAGTCAAATCCGCAGGCCCCTCTGTCCCGGTGAAATGTCTCGGGTTGTCAGGCGTTCCGAGTGCAGGCGCCCCCTTTGAGATCCTGAAAAACGAGCGCGAGGCGCGAAACGCCGCCGAGGAGCGCGCTGCCGCCAGCAAATTAACCCAATTGACCGCCCCGAAGCGCGCCTCCCTGGCCACCCTCTTCGAGAAGATGAAGGAAAACAAGGACCGGATCGAACTCCAACTGATGATCAAGGCCGATGTGCAGGGCTCGCTTGAAGCCATCGATCACGCGCTCAAGCAGATCAAAAGCGACAAGGTGTCCCTGAATATCCTCATGAGCGGAGTGGGCAGTATCACAGCCAATGACATTCTTCTGGCGAGCGCCTCGGATGCCATTGTACTGGGCTTCCATGTCTCCATCGAGGAAGGCGCCAACAAGATGGCCAAGAAGGAAGGCATCGAAATCCGCCTTCACAGCATCATTTACGAATTGATTGACCAGGTTCAGGAAGCCATGGTCGGCCTCCTCAGCCCCATCCTGAAGGAAAAAGTGGTTTCGCACGCCCTTGTTCAGCAGGTCTTTACAATCTCAAAAACCGGCGTCATCGCCGGCTGCATGTGCACCGACGGAAAGATCACCTCCCGGCTCAAGGGTCGGGTCAAGCGCGAGGGAAGCGTGCTCTTCGAGGGCAAAATCGTCTCCCTGCGCCGGTTCCAGAGCGATGTCAGCGAGGTTCGGGAAAGTCAGGAATGCGGCATCATGCTAGATAACTTCACCGCCTTTGCCGAAGGCGACATCCTTGAATTTTACGAAGTGGAACGGATCACCCAAACCCTGTAGCCGGGGGTTTCGCGGAACATGAAGACGGACCGTCTGACCAGAGTCAATGAACTCCTTCGCCGAGAAATCGGCGTGATTCTGTATCGTTTACTCAACCAGTCCCAGTTCGACCTGGCGGCTTTGACCATCACCCACGTCATCACCAATAGCGACTTGCGAAGTGCCCGGGTGCTGGTCTCTATTCGTGGCCATGAACACGAACGCCGGGCCATGCTAAACCGCATCCAGCACCTGCATGGCGAAATCCAGGAGGAAATCGCCAAGGTCGTCATCCTGAAATACACTCCGAAACTCGTCTTCGCCCTGGATTCCTCCATCGAAATCGGCGACCGCGTCCTGGACATTCTCTCGAAACTCCCGCCGCCCGCCCCGGAAAACACCGACACGCCTTCCCCCCCGCCCGAAACGGAGGAGGGGGATCCCTTATGAGCCCGGGTGATCCGTTTGACGGCATTCTTCTGGTAGACAAACCGGCCGGACCCACCTCGCATGATGTGGTCCACCATATCCGCCGCCATTTCAAACTGAAAAAAGTTGGCCACGGCGGAACGCTTGATCCCGCGGCCACCGGGCTTCTCGTCATCCTTCTGGGCCGCGGCACCCGGGTTTCAAACCGGTTCATGTCCTCCGACAAAACCTACGAAGGCACCCTGAGGCTCGGAATCACAACCGATTCCCAGGACGCCGATGGGAACATCACCCGGGAGACGGATCCCTCCGGAGTCACCCGTGAACAACTTGAAGCCGCCATGGCTCCTTTCAAGGGCGACCTGTTTCAGACCCCCCCGATGGTTTCCGCCGTCAGGATCAATGGCGTTCAGATGTACAAGCTCGCCCGCCAAGGGGAAGAGGTGGAACGGAAACCCCGCTTTATCCATCTCTACGAATTCCGCCTCCTGAATTTCGCCTCTCCCTCCGCCTCCTTCGTCCTACGCTGTAGCAAGGGAACGTATGTGCGGACGATCTGTCATGATATCGGAGAGGCCCTGGGCGTGGGAGCCCATCTCTCCCAACTTCGCCGTACGGAGTCCGCAGGCTTTGAGGTCCGGCAGGCTATCCCGTTTGAAACCCTGCTCTCCCTGAACCAGGTCGATCTTCTGGATGTGGTTCTCCCCCTTCACACCTTGTCTGTACGGGAGGCGAGTCCCTGAGGCGGCTGGAGAAAACGGGAATGAAAATCATTCACCAGATGTCCGGATTGAAACGCCACACAAGGCCGGTATGCCTCGCGGTTGGCTTTTTCGACGGCGTTCATCTCGGGCACCAGGAAGTGCTGCGTCGGACCCTGGCCCGGGCACGAGCCATCGGGGGTGAAGCCTGGGCCATGACGTTCGATCCGCATCCGCTCAAGATCATCTCCCCGGATTCCGCCCCGCTTCTGCTCACCGACACGCCTCACAAACTGGCGCTGCTGAGACAGTTCGGCCTGGATGGATGTCTTCTGGTTCCCTTCACCCGCCGTTTCGCCGCAACTCCGGCGGAAGTTTTCCTGAAACGACTCGAGCGCGGAATTCCAGCCCTCCACTCTATTTTCATGGGGGATGACTGGCGATTCGGACATCAGGGAAAAGGGGACCGCGCCATGTTGTCAAACTGGGCCCGAACCCGGAACATCACGGTGCACCGGGTTCCCTCCATCCAGAACCGGAAACAGGCCGTCTCCAGCACCCGCATCCGGAAAGCCGTCATCGCCGGACACCTCTCCGAGGCCGCAACGCTCCTGGGGCGGCCTTTCAGCATTCTGGGCACAGTCGTTCAGGGGAACCGGATCGGCCGGAAACTGGGTTACCCGACCGCCAATCTTGATCCCCGAAACGAGGCTCACCCTCCGACGGGGGTCTACGTCGTGCAAGCCCTTGTCAACCGGCACGCCTTCCCCGGAATCGTCAATTTCGGCCATCATCCGACCGTGGCACGTGTCTCAAAACCCTTGCTGGAGCTTCATTTGCTCGACACCCGGATGTCGCTCTACCGGCGTCGGATCGAGGTATTCTTTCTGCACCCTCTGCGGGCCGAGAGAAAATTCCCCGATCTTCAGGCCCTCACCCGCCAGATCGCGCGTGACGAACGAGCGGCCCGGCGCGTTCTCGCCAGCGCCACCCTGAAGAATTCTTGGATCAGGGCTTTACAACGATGGCACCCCGAGGCTATAGTCCGTCAAACAAATAAGTAAGAAAGTAAGCGAAAAGAAAGGGAATAGGGCTCAGTTACCGTATGGATTCCAAAGTTAAGAGCACAGTTCAGAAAGAGTTTCGGAGACACGCCAAGGACACGGGGTCTTCCGAAGTTCAGGTAGCCTTGTTGACACGTCGCATTGAGGAGCTCACCGAGCATCTCAAGCTTCACAAAAAGGACCACAGCTCACGCTATGGCCTGCTTAAAATGGTCAGTGCCCGTCGTCGTCTGTTGAATTACATCAAGACGAAGGATGAGGCCGGTTATCAGGACGTTATCAAACGCCTGAAACTCCGCCGCTAAGGCATAGTTCTATCGGGCAGGTTTGTTTCCAGTTTGTGATCATCAATCACAGGAATCAACCTGCCTGTAACATCTCCCTATTCAGAAAGAACACATGAAAGAACCTGTATCTGTCAGCGTCGCCCTTGGCGACAAAACCATCATTCTCGAAACCGGCCTCCTGGCTCTGCAAGCCAAGGGAGCCACCACGGTTCGGCTGGGTGACACCGTCATCCTCTCGACCGCCTGCGCCTCGGAATCCCCCCGCGACGGAATCGATTACTTCCCGTTGCAGGTGGAATACCGCGAACGATTCTCAGCCGCCGGAAAATTCCCGGGTGGCTTCTTCAAACGCGAAGGCCGTCCCTCGGAAAACGAGATCCTGGCCGCCCGCTTCACCGACCGGCCGATCCGCCCGCTCTTTTCCGAGAGCTACCGGAACGATGTCCAGATCGTCGGAACCCTGCTTTCCGCCGATGGCGAGAACGCCGCCGACATCCTGTCCATCCTGGGCGGCAGCACCGCGCTGATGCTCAGCGACCTCCCCTTCCATGGTCCAATCGCGGGTGTCCGCGTCGGTCGGGTGAACGGGAAGTTCATCATCAACCCCACCGTGGCCGAGCGCGCAGAAAGTGACCTGGATCTGGTATACGCGGGAAATCGCAAGACCCCGACCATGATCGAGGGCGATTCCAAGGAACTGTCGGAAGCCGATCTCGTGGCCGCCATGCGCTTTGCGCACGACGCCTGCGTCAAATTGTGCGACGCCCAGATCGAACTGCGTAAAAAGGCGGGCTTGGGTGACAAGGTCGTTACGGAGCCCGCGGCCGACACCACGTTCCTGGACGCGGCCCGCAGCTTCATTGGCGCCGAGTTGTCACAGGCCTACCTGATCGCCGGAAAACAGGAGCGAAACGGCACCGTTGGCAAACTGAAGGAAACCTTCAAGACCAAGATGACCGAGAAGTTTCCCGCCATCACAAAGGAGCCGTTGCGCGCCACCTTCGATGCACTCTGCATCGAAGTCGTCCGGGCCAATGTCCTTGAGCGAGACAAGCGCATCGACGGACGCGGCGCGGATGATGTCCGCCCCCTGACCGCCAAAGTCGGCCTGCTGCCCCGCGTTCACGGCTCGGCCTTCTTCGGACGCGGCGAGACACACGCACTGGGTACGGTCACCCTCGGCACCAGCGGCGACGCCCAGGATATGGACGCCATCACCGGCGGCCCCACCTCCAAGGCGTTCATGCTGCACTACAACTTCCCGCCCTACAGCGTCGGCGAAACAGGCCGCTTCGGTTCACCCGGTCGCCGGGAAATCGGGCACGGCAACCTGGCCGAACGATCCCTCGCGGAAGTCGTTCCGAAGGATTATCCCTATACGGTCAGGTTGTTGTCCGACATCATGGGCTCGAATGGCTCAAGCTCGATGGCCAGCATCTGCGTCGGCACCCTCGCCCTGATGGATGCGGGCGTCCCGATCACCGCTCCGGTTGCAGGCATTTCCTGCGGCCTGTTCTCGGCGCCGGGCAAGGCTAAGACCGTTGTGGATATCCTGGGCGACGAGGATCATTGCGGCGACATGGATTTCAAGGTCGGCGGAACCCGCAAGGGCATCACCGGCTTCCAGCTGGATCTCAAGATCCGCGGGCTGGAATGGAACATCGTCGAGGAAGCCTTCGAAAAGTGCCGTATTGCCCGGATGAAGATCCTGGACTTTATGGAAAGCGTCATTGCCAAGCCGCGTGAAGAGCTTTCCCCCTACGCACCCCGGATCACCGTGGTGACCATTCCGATTGACAAGATCGGCGAACTGATCGGCCCCGGCGGAAAAAACATCCGTCGTATCGTCGAACTCAGCGGCGCTCAGATCGACATCAACGACGATGGCACCGTCAAGGTCTTCAGCAGCAAGGAAGAAGGCATGAAGCTTGCCCTGCGCGAGATCAACATGATCACCGCCGACCCCGAAGAGGGCGTGATTTATGACGGGATCGTTACCGGAATCACCAAGTTCGGTTGCTTTGTCGAGATCTTCCCCGGTCGCGACGGCCTGGTTCACATCAGCGAGTTGGCGGACTTCCATGTCCGGAACGTCGAGGATGTGTGCAAGGTGGGCGACCAGATGTGGGTCAAGTGCATCGGCATCGATGAAAAGGGTCGGGTCAAACTCAGCCGTCGCGCCGCGATGGTGGAGAAAGATGCCGCTCCCGCACCTGCCGCTCAATAAGATAAACGTTGTAAACCATGAAACGGGAAGAAGGGAAACCTTCTTCCCGTTTTTTCTTAGTCTTTCGGCATCTGAAGCTGAAACTGGCGTCCAAACTTGGCTGAATTGATCGTCAGCGGACTGGGACTCTTGACTGGTATCACAGGCAGGTTCGTGGAACCCAACTCAATCGCCGCCTGAGTTTCAAGCTCGCGAAGTTGGCTCTCCTGCATGGGCCGTTCCATAAAATCCCGATAATCGGCCTCAACCGCCTTCACTCGCCGCCCCAACTCATTCAGTTGCTTGGTCAGCATCGTGTTGTCAATCTCGAGGGCTGACACCTTGTCCTTGAGTTGGTCGATCTCACCATCACGACCGGATAGTTCAGAAGAGAGGTTAGAGGAAATCACCGAATGGGCCCACAGGATGTTCCGGGTAATATCCTTGCGCATCGTGGTGGCCGTCTGGACTGAAGCCAGGGCAGCCCCATCGGCCACTTTCTTGATTGCGGAGGCCGCCTCCTGCCGGGATTTTTCAGCACGGGATTTCTGCTCGACAACATCCGTTTTGATCGCACTGATCCGTTCGCTGTTCATCCAGACAATCGCCGCCAAAACCCCCGAAAAGGCCACCGTAAACCCAAGCGTCAACCACAGATTACGTTTCCGGGCCCGACGGCGTTCTTCGCTGAGAAACTTCTTGAATGAATTCAGGATTGGAAGGGAGTCCTCGTTCAGCGCGGGATCTCCGGCCAGAACGGGAAGACTCGACCCCTGCCCCGGATCCGGATTCGTAAAACCCAGGGGAGGATTCATCGGCATGGGTTTCTGGAAATTGCCGCGCAGTCCGGACATTCGTTCGGAAATCCGGGATAGGGCTTCCGCCTGCAGGCGCAACACTTCGGTAAGGCCGTCAACCCCCCGGTGATCCGTTTCTGGAGTCTGTTTTTCGTCTGTCATGATTTCTTTCGTCGGAACCAGTTTCCGAATAGTCCGCCCTTGTTATCTTCATCCCGCTTTAACGCATGCCATTTTTTCAGCTCCCGCTGAAGTTGGGCCTCCACCGTATTCAATACTCCACCCCTCCGTGCCGGTTCGGACGTTTCCGATTGCTGCGCTTCCAGAGAGTCCGCCAGGATCGGCTCATGCTCCGCACCACTCTCGTCGGGTCCCAACACCTCGGCATGAACAACCTCGGCTTCAAGGATGGAGGATTGGCGCACAGATTCTGAATTTTCAGAACCCGCCTTTTTTCTCATTTCCCGGAGTTGACTCTCTCGTCGTTCGAGTTCTTCCATCGTCCGAGCCATCATGTCGGATGAAGTTTTAATTTCTTTTTTGATTTGCGCAAGCTTTTCCGCCGATTCCTTTTCCCTGCTTGCCGTTTCCTTTTGGAGATACTCGTAGCGCCCCCTGACGGTTTCAAGGTCACGCCGCATCCCGTCCTTCTCTTCGGCGGAGGCCTGAAGTTCCTTTTGAAGCGCCGCGAACTTTTCATTCAAGGTCAGCCGTGCAAATCGGGCTTCCACGCCCTCCCCCTTCGGAGCGGTCTCAGAATCAGAATTCCCTACCACAACCCAGTCAATGGGAGTCGGCCTGACTTTCTCGCGACCCGACACCTGCTTGAGACTCAGGTTGGCCAGCATCAGGTTATTCAGGTCCCGTAGAATAGACTCCTTTTCATCCTTCACCTTTAGCTCCGCAGCGCGTCCCTCCCGCTTCACCTTCGTAAGCGCTTCCCGGGTCTGGTTCAACTGGGTTGCCAGGGACTCCGCCTCGCGACTCCGGCCTTCCAACGTCTCGCGAGTCGTTTTTTCCGCCATCATCTGGTTCTGCAGATCCGTCCGTTCAGTCCGGCATACGGCCAACTCGGCCTGACACGCTTCCAGTTCGGCCTGGCGCGAGGCCACTTCGGACCGGCACGCGGCCAACTCGGTCTGGCAGGCTTCCAGTTCGGCTTCCCGTTGTGTCACCTGTTGCGCGTGAGCGGTCACGAGGCCTGCACGGAGCGACTCCCCTTCGCTTTCAAGAATCGCCATCCGGGCGGCTGTCGCATTAGCCTCCACAAGGTGGCGCTGCGCTTCCGAAAGGAGTTTTTCCTGATTGCCCCGATCAAAGTCAGCCTGTTCCAGCTTCGCCAGAAGCTCTTCAATCCGGGCCTCCCGCCCGGCAACACCCTCCAGAGCCGCCTGATGGGCCGCACCCAGCTTGCTAATCACCTCCGCCACAATCGTTCCGCAACTCCCAAGGATCGTGCGGCACTCCTCCACCAGCAAAGGCAGAAGCGAATCATCAAGCACAGCCCGGTTCGAGGTTCCCTCCTCAACTAAAGCGACTCCAAAGGGAATAGACTTCTCGGAGGCCAGTGTCCAGATGGCCAGAAGATTCAGGGGTCCATAGGTCGTGCCATCGCTGAATTGAACCGACCAGGTGAGCCTCAGTTCGGGCAGGCTTTGAACCGGAACCCAGGTGGCCCGATCCGTGGACAATTCACATCCGGGAATCATCCGGGCATCCACGGCCCATGAACACAACGTAGCCCGATCCACTGGTCCATAGATCGTCCCCTCAGGGGTTCGCAAATAGTGCTGACAGACAAGTGGAGGCGGTGTGTCCATGGGGGTCAGCCTCCCCCGTTCCCGGGCTCACTCCGACGGTACTGGGGTGTCCGCCGCGGTTTCCGGCAGGGATTTTGATTCACCGCAACATAGACGGATTCCTCCCCTAAAATGCGCTCCAATTCGCGGACCAGGGATTCATCGCAGGTGACCTTGTACTGGTTGTCGGTATCCAGAAACACTTTTTCACCCGAGGCAAATTCCAGACAGATATGAACATCTGTTTTCCCGGGATGGAGATTCAGGGTATCCCTGACTTTGCCCAGCATATCAGGACTGCTCTCCACCCGCTCTGCAGGAAGTTGGATATTAACCTTCTCGACAAACAGGGATGGACAATCCCGCAGTGGGTAGATTTCACTGGCAATGATCCGGGGCGCGCCTTCTTCAAAACGAACTTCCCCGCACAACAGTATCGCCTGATCCTGAACGAGCACCTGCTTGTAGTCCCGATAGGCGTCCGGATAGACGACCACTTCGACACTACCGTCAAGATCCTCCAGTTTCAGGATCGCCATGGGTTCTTTTTTCTTGGTCATCCGGGGGGTCAGGGTGGAAATCAAGCCCCCCACCCGCGTCATGCCGCCACCCTCGATGCCCTTCAAGCCCTCCACATTCGACAACTGATAGCGCTGCAGGAGGCCGGCATACTGGCTGAGGGGATGCCCGGTCATGTAGATGCCCAGCAGTTCCCGCTCGCCTGCCAGCAACTCGCTTTCAGACCACTTGTCGGCTTCAGGAAGAGCCTTGTCATCCGCCGTCACCTGAGGCTCTGTTGCCATCAGGTCAAACAGGCTCGCCTGGCCGGATGCCTTGTCGCGGGCGGCGGCACCAGCCCGGTTCAGGGCAAAATCGATTCCCGAAAAAAGCCGGGCCCGATCCACGCCCGGACTATCGAAGGCACCGCACCGGATCAGGCTTTCCATGACCTTCTTATTAATCACCTGCCCCTGCAAGCGCTGGCAGAAATCCATCAGCCCCTTGTAGGGGCCATTCCGCTTTCGCTCCTCGACGATATCCCGCGACGCCCCTTCACCCACATTCTTAATCCCGGCAAGACCGTACCGAACCGCCCCCTTGACGGGACTGAATCGAACTTCACTAAAGTTGATGTGGGGCGGCAGCACCTCCAACCCGATAACCCGGCATTCGGCAATAAACACAGGGATTTTATCGAGATTCCCCATTTCACTCGACAACAGGGCGGACATGAATTCCTCGGGGTAATGGGTCTTCAGGTAGGCCGTCTGAAACGCCACAACGCTGTAGGCCGCACTGTGGGATTTGTTGAACCCGTAGCCGGCAAACTTCTCGATCAGGCTGAAGATCTCCTCGGCCTTCCGGGCGGGAATGTGGTTCGTTTTGGCACACCCCTCCACAAACTTGGCGCGCATCTTCGCCATTTCCTCGGCTTTTTTCTTACCAATGGCCCGACGCAGGTTATCGCCCATGGCCAAGGTAAACCCAGCCAGAACATTGGCGACACGCTGGACCTGCTCCTGGTAGATCATGTAGCCGTAGGTGCCCTTCAGAATGGGCTCCATCAGCGGGTGCGCATACTCGATATTTTCCAACTTGTGTTTGCGCTTGGTAAAACTGTCAATGAACTCCATCGGACCCGGCCGGTAGAGTGCATTCATGGCGATCAGCTCTTCAATCACCGTGGGGCCGAGCTTCTTGAGACTGTCCCGCATGCCACCACTTTCAAACTGGAACACCCCGACCGTGTCGCCACGCTGAAACAACTCGAATGTCGCCTTGTCATCCACCGGAATCGTGTCAATATCCACCGTCTCGCCGTGGGTTTTTTGGATCAACTCCACCGCTTCCTGGATCACGGTGAGGGTCTTAAGGCCAAGAAAATCCATCTTCAGCAACCCGATCTTGCCAATGGGATCCATGGCATACTGGGTAATGATCTGATCATCCTTATCAAGGGACAGCGGAACAATCTCGATGAGGGGTTTTTCGCCAATCACCACGCCTGCCGCATGGGTCCCGGCATTGCGCAGAAGCCCCTCGAGGATAAACCCGAAATCCAGGATGCGCTTGCAATTGGCCTCGGTCTCATAGGCCTTTTTAAAATCAGGATTCTGCTCCAACGCCTTGGCCAGGGTAATCTTGGGATCATCCGGGATCATCTTGGCAAGCCGGTCACATTCGGAGAACGGCAATTCCATGACGCGCCCAAGGTCGCGGATGACCGTCTTGGCTCCCAGCGAGCCAAAGGTGATGATCTGGGCACAATTCTCCCGGCCATACTTGTCCTTGACGTAATCAATCACCTCACCGCGCCGGGCCTGGCAGAAATCAATATCGAAATCCGGGGGCGAAACGCGCTCGGGATTGAGGAACCGCTCAAAAATGAGGTCGTACCGGATCGGGTCAATCCCGGTAATCTCGAGCAGATAAGCCACCAGGCTTCCTGCGCCGGATCCCCGACCCGGCCCCACCGGAATTCCCTTTGTTTTGGCGTAGCGGATGAAGTCCCACACCACGAGGAAATAGTTGATAAAGCCCGTCTTTTCAATGATGGACACCTCGTACTCGCACCGCGTCACGAGTTCGGTTTCGCGGGCATCACGCGGATGGGCGGGATCCTGAACCCCATAGCGCTTCAACAGACCCTTGCCGCACAGTTCAATCAGGTAGGCCTTCTCGGACAACCCCGACGATACCGTAAACTTCGGAAAATGAAGCCCAGTAAAGTCGAACTCAAAATTGCAGCGTTCCGCAATGCGGAGGGTATTGGTGATGGACTCTGGAATTTCACGGAAGATCTGAGCCATTTCGTCGCCACTCTTGAAATAGAATTCCGACGAGGGATATTTCATGCGCTTGGGATCGCTCAACACGGTCTGGGTCTGGAGACACAGCATCATTTCATGGGCATCGGCATGATTCCGCTTGAGATAATGGACATCATTCGTCGCCACCAAGCCCAGCCCCAGCTTCTTCGCCAGCGCAACCAGCCCCTTGTTCGCCCGGCGCTGTTCGGGCATCAGATGATCCTGAACCTCCAGGAAGAAATTGTCCTTCCCGAAAATATCCGAATAGAGGCCCGCCAGACGGAGCGCGCCCGCCTCGTCATCCTCCAGCATCTTGCCGGGCACCTCGCCCTTCAGGCAGGCTGACAGGCCGATTAGGCCGCCAGAATATTTTGCGAGAATCTCATGGTCAATCCGGGGCTTATAATAAAATCCTTCCAGGTGGGCCGCGCTGCTCAGGCGGACCAGGTTGTGGTAGCCCAATTCATTGGTGGCCAGGAGAACCAGATGATGAGCCTGTGATTTGGAGGCATTTTCAGCCTTCCGGTCGAACCGACTTCCGCCGGTGATATACGCCTCGCATCCGATGATCGGCTTAACCCCCTTGGCCCGGGCCGCCTCATAAAACGGAACCGCCCCGTACATCACCCCGTGATCGGTAATGGCAATCGAAGGCATCCCCATATCCTGCGCCGCGCCTACCATGTCCTTGATACGGCAGGCTCCGTCCAGCATGCTATACTCGGAATGAACGTGGAGATGAACAAAGGGAGTCATGGACTATACATCCATCGCCATGGCGACTTCGGGACAGGTGAAGGGAGAATCATACTTGGCGCAATTGATGCAGCCCATGTAGAGCTTATGCATCAGGGAGATCTTGGGCACCTCATGGAAGCCCATTTTCGCAAAAAAGCCGGGGGTAAAAGTCAGGCAGATGATCTGCGACGGATGGAGAATCCGGATCCGCTCAATCGCGGCCTCAACCAGAAGCCGCCCCACCCCATGCTTCCTGAGTGATTTTTTCACCGACAGCGATTTCACCTCAACGGCGGGATGCCGGACATGCCCGATTTCGGGCAGAATGGACCACGACACGGTGCCCACGACCGCGCCCCTCGACTCGCAGACAATAAACCGGTCAATGTTTTCGGCAATATCGGAAATGGGCCTCGGCAACAGCTCTTTCGGATAAGCCTTGATCAGGCGATAGATTCCTTCCGCATCAGTGAATCCCGCATTCCGAACAATGAATTTTGGTTTTCTTTTCACGCCTACCAGAATACCCTACCCCGCTTCCCCGTGCCAAGGAAAAGAAGGGATTGTTAATTTGAAAACACAACCTGAATGTCTGGCCTGCATGTTCCGGCAGGCCTTGAATACTGCCCGGGTGGCCACGCCAGACCCCAAGGCTCATACCGAAATCCTGCGCCGCCTGGCACGGGTACTGCCCACCCTGAACATGAACCAGTCGCCCGCCACCAATTCCAAACCGGTCTACGATATCGTTTATGAGGTCACCGGCGTCCGGGATCCCTACGCCCGCTCCAAAAAGGAAACCAATCAGGCGGCCCTGGATCTGCTTCCCGCGCTTGAAGCCTCAATCCATCGCTCCAAGGATCCCCTGAAAAGCGCCATCCACCTCGCAGCGGCGGGTAACATTATCGACCTGGGCATCGGGCATGCCTTCGACCTCAAGAAGGATGTCAGGCGGATCATGAAGCAACCGTTTGCCATTGATCACTACTCCGAATTCCGAAAAGAACTCCAGCGGGGGCGTACCCTCCTCTATCTGGCCGACAACTGCGGCGAAATCATCTTCGACCGGGTTCTGATCGAGCAACTCCTGGCCGCCGGGCTCAAGGTCACCGTGGCCGTCAAATCCGGTCCCATTATCAATGACGCCACGATGGAGGATGCGGAATTCGCCGGCATCACCGCCCTGTGCCCCGTCATCGAGACGGGATCCGATGACATTGGCGTCGGCTGGCCCAACACCTCCCCGGTCTTCCGGCGCCACGTCCGCAACGCCGACATCATCCTGGCCAAGGGACATGGCAATTTCGAAACCTGCATCGGGAGACGCGGAAATTACTATTTCCTCCTCAAGGCCAAGTGCGATATTGTGGCCGCCGAATTGGGCGTCACAATGGGCGCCACAGTCTTCAAACACGTCAAAACCTATTAGAAGGAATGAACTTATGATTACAGCGCTAGTCATTATTTTTGTTCTGGCCTATGCCGCCATTGCGCTGGAGCATCCGCTCAAGGTTAATAAAACGGCTTCCGCCCTTATCGGTGCCGGGCTCCTCTGGACACTCTATGCCCTGATGAGCGGTGATCACCAGGCTGTAAAACACAATTTGAATGAATCCGTCGCGGCCACGGCCCAAATCGTCTTCTTCCTGATGGGCGCCATGACGATTGTCGAGGTGATTGATGCCCATAACGGGTTTTACGTCATCACGTCACGAATCAAGACCGTCAAACTTACCTCGCTGCTCTGGCTGGTGGGGTTTGTCAGTTTTTTCCTGAGTTCCATCCTCGATAACCTGACGACCACCATCGTCATGATCTCTCTCATGAAACGATTGCTCGACCGGCATGATGACCGCCTCTTTTTTGCCGGCATCATTGTCATTGCCGCCAATGCTGGCGGAGCATGGACTCCCATCGGCGATGTCACCACCACCATGCTGTGGATCGGCGGCCAGATCACCACGCTCAACATCATGAAAGGCGTTTTCCTCCCCTCTCTGGCCTGCCTTGTGGTGCCGTTGACCCTGTTGTCCTTTACTCTCCGCGGCAAAATGGTCGTTCCCCCGAAAAGCAGCACCGCCAGCAGTCACCTGCAAACAACCCCCTTTGAGCGAACCTTTATCTTCTGCCTGGGAATTGGCACCCTGGTCGCGGTGCCCCTGTTCAAGTCGGTGACTCATCTGCCCCCGTTTATGGGAATCCTCTTTGGTTTGGGCATCCTCTGGCTGGTGGGAGAGCTGCTTCACCGCAAAAAGGAGGATGAATTCAAACTACATCTCACCCTGACGGCGGCGCTGAAGCGCATTGACATGAGCTGCATCGTTTTCTTTGTGGGCATCCTTCTGGCGGTGGCCACCCTGGAACATACACACATTCTGGCCTCGCTCGCCGGGTGGCTCGACCGGACGGTCGGGCGCCAGGACATCATCGTCACCTTAATCGGCCTTGCCAGTGCCGTCGTCGATAACGTCCCCCTGGTTGCCGCATCCATGGGAATGTACGACCTGGCAACCTACCCGCCGGACAGTTTTCTCTGGAGCTTCATGTCCTACTGCGCCGGCACGGGCGGATCGATTCTCATTATCGGCTCAGCCGCAGGCGTGGCCGCCATGGGACTTGAGAAAATTCACTTCTTCTGGTATGCGAAAAGAATCGGCGGCCTGGCCGCACTTGGGTATTTTTCCGGTATTGCCGTCTTTCTGCTTCAGAACGGGCTTTCCCGCTGAGTATAGTCCAGACATTCACCGCATTGGTGGACGCCGACCTCCGGGCGGCGTCTGATCCCGCCATGGCGGGAAGGTCGCGGTCCACCTGGTGAATGTCCAGCCTATTTCGAGCCCCCTGATCAATCCACGTCGGGCTTGTGAGCCAATGCCAGAAACTGATCCGGATCCTTGCCGGTATCCTTGGTCATCAGACTGACGACAAACAGCACAATAAACGAGGCGCTGACCCCGAAAAGGCCCGGGCCGCCGGCCACCGGCAACCCGAGAAACTTGTATTTGACGCCCTTGACGAACAGCAGGACAATAAACAACACGGATACCGCCAACCCCGTCAGAATGCTGCTGATCACGGCCTGGCGCGTCGTCCGCTTCCACCACAAGGTAGCCAGCATGGCCGGGAAGATGGCGCTGGCGGCAATACCAAAGGCCAGCATCACCAGCCAGGCGATGTTCTCGTTTTTCAAAAGAACCGCCAGAGCGACCGCAACCGCAGACATCACCAAAGTGGTGACCTTGGCAATCCCGAGTTCCTGTTTTTCGCTGGCATTCGGATTGATGTAGACTTTGTAGAGGTCATGACTGATGGAAGAGGCCACCGTGATCATCAGCCCCGCCGAGGTGGAGAGAATGGCCGCGACGGCACCTGCCGCCCCGATGGCCATCAACCAGGGACCGCCAACAATCTGGCTAATCTCAAGAACGGCCATATTCTTGGCCAATCCAACGCCGGTCGCTCCCTGCGAAATCCAGCCCACCAATTTTGGATAGATGGCGGGGAAAAGAAGGAATCCAAGAATAATGGCACAGAGGTAAAATATGCCAAGCCCCACGATGCAAAGGGTCACGCTCTTCTTCGCCGCCCTTGCGCTGGGAACGGTAAAGAACATGATCAGAATATGCGGCAGTCCCGCTGTTCCAAACACGAGCGCGATGACCGTACTGATCATGGCCAGGGTACTATCGGTCTTAACGCCAATGGACATGGCACTGTCCGCTGCGGGCATCACCTGCCGAACCGCCGTGATGGCCTGCTCCGCCGACAGTCCGGCCATTGCCTTCACCGCTTCCGGATCCTTCCCGGCGAGGATGGGCGGCACCGTCTCATAGGCGGTTTTCAGAATCCCCGAGAAGGACCCATCGCCCACGATGAAATAAGCCATCACCGTCAGCACCACCATGGCAATCCACAGGAACACCGCCTGGATGACCTGATTATACAGGGTGGACTTCATACCGCCAAAAATGATGTAAATGCTCATCAGCACGCCAAGGCCGACAGTCACCCAGACAAAATTCCAGCCCAACAGCATTTCGAACAGCAATCCGGCGCCCAGCATCTGGGGGACCAGATAGAAGGTGGAGATCACGATGGTACAGACCATCACGGCCAGCTTGACGCGGTCATCTGGAAAGCGACGGTGCAAGGCCCCAGCCACCGTATAGGAACCCACATTACGCAGGGGGCCGGCAATCAGCAGCAACACCGCCATGTACCCGCCGAAAAAGCCGATGGAGAGCCAGATCGAATCGATCCCGAACACCCCGATATCGCCTGCACAGCCCAGAAAGCTTGCGGCGGAGAGATAACTTCCCACCATGGCAATACCCACCTGAACCCAGGGAACCCCCTTCCCCGCCACGTAAAAATCACTGGCGGACTTGGTGGAGCGGCTGGTCCACCACGTGATGACAATGCTGGCGATCACAAAGAAGAGAATGAAGCCAATGACAATACCCGTGTCGAGGGTGCTGCCCTTGGTGGCATCCGGGGTTGCCACGGCGAAAACAGGAGAGACGGGAAAAGCAGAAAGTAAATTAAACATGGGGATCACCGCGCCTTCTTGAACCAGATTACAATCAACAACCATGACACCGGGAAAATCATCAGGGAGACGAGCAACCCGAACGGCATTCCCAACACCTGCTGTGTCGCCAGACTCTTACAGGAGGGCGTCTGGATCACGGCCGCGCCCAGATAGAAAAAGAAAAACAGCGAAAAAAGACCGAAGTTGACCAGCACCTTCCGGCGCATACCGGCAAGTGGCGGGGGGGCTGAGGAAATGTCCGGGTCGCTCATGCTTTTCTCCTGATTGTTAATCTGTTAAAGGGCGGTAACATACCAATAAGGAGGGGAGGCTTGTCAAGCGGGGGATTCGGGTGCTATAAGCCGCCTTATGGCTCATCCCCATTACAGTTGGCGTCAGTTTGGACTGGGCATTGTCTCTCCCGCAATCCTGGTGTTGTTGCTCTTTGTCCTGGCGCTCTTCGGAGTCGTCACGCCAATGGTTGAAACCTCAATCACCGACCGAAAAAAGGAAATGATCCGGGAACTCACGGTCGCGGCCTGGGGTATTCTTTCGGAATGCGGCCGCCAGGAGCAATCTGGCGAGCTCTCTCGCGAGCAGGCCCAGCAACTTGCCCTGACGGAAATCCGCCATCTCCGCTACGGCAGTGAAGGTAAGGATTACTTCTGGATAACCGATCTGCGCTCCGTCATGGTCATGCACCCCTACCGGGCGGAACTCGATGGAAAGGATGTCTCCGGATATCGCGACGCAACGGGTGAGCCGGTGTTTGTGAAGTTTGTCAGCATCGCCCGAACCCAGGGGGAAGGCTACGCCTCCTACCAATGGCAATGGAAGGATGATCCGGAGCGGGTTGAGCCCAAGCTCTCGTTTGTGAAGCTGTACGCGCCGTGGGGCTGGATTATCGGCACAGGGGTCTATTTGGACGATGTGCGGGCAGAAACCCGGCGTTTGACAGGACGGCTGACCCGGCTATCCCTGGCCATCGCCGCCGCACTGGCGATGCTCCTGTTCGTCATCGGCCGCCAGAGTTACGACATCGAGCGACGGCGGCGGCAGGCGGAACATGACCTGCGGGAATCCGAGGCCCGGTACCGGTTGCTCGTGGAGTCCGCCTCGGAAGGAATCCTTCTGCTTGCCGACCAGCGCGTTCTGTTCTGCAACAAGCCCGCCCTGGCCCTGTTGGGAATGGATGAGGTCTCCTGCCGGGATCGCCCTGTCCTGGAGTTGCTCGCCCGCGGGCATCCCGGTTCAGCCGCGCTGATTGAATGGCTTGAAAACGGCCGGGGCGCGGCCCGTTTTGACGCCCTGATGCTTGGAAAAGGCAACAAGGCCGTGCCCGTCGCGCTGGCAGTATCTGCCGTTTCCGTGGGCGGGAAAACCGGCTTGCTGGTCAGTATCCGCGAATATCCCAAGGTGGCGGGCGTCGAGACGCCTCCCCCATTCGGGACCTTGCTCGCCTTGATTGACGCTTCCGGAACGGAGGAATTCTTAAAGGACGATGGCAGGAACCTGCCGCTCCTGATCGGGCAAATCCGGGACGCCGGGACGCTGGAGGATATTCAACGGATTTGTGCAACGGCCTCGTCATCCGTCCGCCTGCTTCTGGCGGCAGGCGCCAGGGCGGGTCATATCACAGCCTTTCTCTCAGCCCTTTGCGACGCAGCCATGATCCGGCTGATCGCCATGGCCGGGCGGGATCTCGGACCGGCTCCTGTTCCGTACGCATTTCTGGCGCTGGGAAGCACCGGGCGGCGGGAGCAGACGCTCGCCACCGACCAGGACAACGCCCTGATCTATGCCGACCCGACCCCGGAAACGAAGGCGGCCTGCGAGGCGTATTTCCAGACCCTCTCCTCCAGGGTCTGCGACGGACTACAGACCGCAGGCTATGCCTATTGCCGGGGTGATGTCATGGCCCGGAATCCCAAATGGTGCCGCCCGCTCAGCCAATGGCGACGTCTGTTTGACGACTGGATCGATAACAGCACATCAGAAGCACTTCAGGCCGTGAACATCGTATTCGACTTCCGGCATGTCGCGGGCGATGAGTCGCTATCAGAGGAATTGAGGCGGCATGTTCTGCGCGATATCGGAGCCCATGAGACCTTTTTCTTCAACCTGGCCCATAGCACTTTGGAATTCAAGCCGCCCATCGGCTTCTTCGGCAAGATCGTGGTGGAATCCGGCGGGAGCCATCCGGAAACCTTCGATATCAAAAGCGGTCTGGTTCCAATCGTCAATTTCGCCCGGGTGTATGCCCTGCGCCATGCCGTTCCGGCAATGGGAACCCTGGATCGCATCAATCTCCTGTCCGCAGCCGGAGTACTGCAACCGGCCAGCGCGGCGGAACTGGTGACAGCCTTCGAGATGCTGTCCACATGGCGACTGCGCCATCAGGCCGTTCAACTGGCTATAGGGCAGCACCCGGACAACCATGTGAATCCTGCGGAACTCACGGAAATCGAACAGGCGGCCTTGCGAAAGATTTTCGAGCAGATCGGCGTCTTCCAATCCCGGATCCGCCTTGATTTCACCCGCAGCCTATGAAAGTCCTCCTCCTAGGTGATGTCCATGGCGCCCACGCGGAGCTGGCGGCAAGGCTTGTCCGTATCCGGGACCAGCATGGCATCGGGGCCGTGATTCAGGCGGGTGATTTCGGATTTTTTCCCTCCTTGTTCACCGGCGGATTTTCCGGGGGACGCCTCCCGGTTCCGGTGTATGCCATCGATGGCAACCATGACGACCATGCGTGGCTTCACCAGATGGAGAAGGCCGGCGAGCCTGAGCGATGGCGGCAGCAGTATAATCTTCACTTCCAACCGCGGGCATCCATCATCCGGCTGGACAACGTGACGGTGGGATTTCTCGGGGGCGCATTGCATGTGGATCGGGCCCAGTACCGGCATTGGTTCCGCAATATCGCCAATTTCATCCTGGTTCACGAACGCGCCCGCGCCACAAAACTATTCAATCACGAACGCCCCGTGATGATCGTCACGCATTCCTGTCCCGCCGATATTGGCGTGGGGATCCGGGGAAATCCTGAATTCGCCGCCGATCTGGCCGTCCATGTCCATGGCGCGGGGTTCGATCCGGGCCCTGAGCATGACTGCGGGGATATGGAACTGGCCCGGCTCTGGCGCCATCTGGAGACCCGGCCGGCACTCTGGGTATTTGGCCACTTCCATATCCGGCATGACCGGATGGTGAACGAAACCCGATTTCTCTGCGTCGACACGCTGTCGGCACCGGACTTACTGCTGTGGGATACCGGAACCGGGATCATCTCCAGCATCCCCAATCCCGTCCTTTAGGATAGTCTCGCAATAGTCCCTATATTCGCCGAACTGGTGGACGCCGACCTCCGGGCGGCGTCTGACCGCGCCCGGAGGTCGCGGTCCACCTTGAGAATTTCAAGTCTATGGCGCAGGAAGAAATTACAGCAGGAATTGAAGGCCGGCCAGAATCTGGTCGGCGCTATCGCCCCACCGGTATTCCAGGCCGCCTCGGACATTGTGGCCCTTGAGGAAATGGTGCAGGCCAACGGTAAAGTCCTCGGTCATGTCGCCGGCATCGGGATCCTGGAGCGAATATTTGCCCGTCAGCATGGTCTTTCCGATCCAGACGCCACCCTCGGCAAACATCGTGTCACCTTCGAAAACGATGTTGTCCCAGGTATACCAGGCCGCGTTCAGGATAACACCCCAGTCATCCACCTCATAGCCGGACTGCATATCCAGCACAAAGGCTTCCGAGTCGACAATCCGCGAGGAAGCGGGAACAGTCGGGGTCGCCTTGGTGGTAAGCACGGAGGACTCATCCTGCCGGTCCATGCCGGCGCCCAGGGTCAGGTAGGTGAGCTTCTTGCCGATGCGGTTCTGATTGTAGAACCACCCGGTCTCAACCTCGCCGATGATCCCGGCGCAGACATGGGCGGTATAACGAAAATCCGCTTCAGGATTCTTGGTACTGCCTTCGGTGTCGTAACCGTCGTAGACGCCGGCGGCGTAGCCTATTTTTTTGTTCGCCAGGCTGCCGTGGAATTCTGCGCCATAATCACGCCAGACAAAGGTATTGGGAAGCTTGATGACTTCGGAATTGTAGTCATTCCCGAGGAGCGTGCCCGCGCCCGACCGGCTTTCAAGCGAGAAGGGCAACAGGATAAGCCCCGCCTTGAACCAGTGGTTGCTGCACCCGGGCAGACGCAGGTCGATGAACGCATCCTGGATATCCACCTCCGCATCCGGGGAACCGGCCTTACCGGCGTTCGGACTGTCGGTTTCAACGAAGAACTGGACGCCATCCATCATCTGGCCGGAAAGGATGACGCGGGCCCGACGGAGAAAGAAGTCGGTTTCATCGGATGCCCCGTCAGTATAGGTGGCCTGCAATTGGCCCAGGGCACCGACCTGCAGGTAGCTGTCGTTTGAAATCTCCAGTTTCGGTCCTGCGAGTCCTGTGACGGCGCAGACGAGAATAACCAGGGAAACGAGGCGGGGAAGAAGCTTTTTCATGTCCATTATTCCTTTCTGTTTGGCCGGACAATGCATCAAGCCCCGACAGAATTCAAGAGCGAAGACCGCATGAATGTCGTTGCCCCCCGTAACAATGACATGGTAGTTAATACACTCTTTTACGGGTTATCATGGATCGAGTAACGTATTTCATCCGGCGGCTGCTTCTGGTGATCCCGACCTTTATCGGGATCACCCTGGTGTGCTATGGCCTCGTTCAAGTGGTTCCGGGCGGCCCGGTGGAACAGGCCATCATGCAGATGAAGGGGATGGGCGGCGGTGAAGGAAAACTGAGCGGCGGTGCCTCGGGCACCATTTCCACTGAGCAGCGCAAGGCACTTGAAAAACATTTTGGATTCGACAAGCCATTCCTCACCCGGTACTGGACATGGCTCGCCCATGACCGGCTCGGCATGCGCCAGGAATCGTTCAAATACCCCAATAAAACCGCCTGGCAACTCATCCGGGAACGGTTTCCCGTCTCCCTCATCTTCGGGCTCACGGGAATCGTGCTGAGTTACCTCATTTGTATTCCACTCGGGATCACCAAGGCGTTGCGAAACGGAGGCAAGTTCGACATGGCCTCCAGCGTGGTTATCCTGACCGGTTACGCGATTCCCGCCCTGGCGCTGGGCATGGTGCTTAAGATGCTGTTTTGCGGAACCGTGGAGGGCCTATGGGATGTCCTACCCCTATCCGGATTCCACTCCGAGAACTACGCCACCCTATCGGTCTGGGGCCAGATGGGGGATATTGCCTCGCACATGGCGCTCCCGGTGCTGTGTTATGTCATCGGCGACTTTGCCGTGCTGACACTCCTGATGAAGAATTCCCTGCTGGAGCAAATCGGCAAGGACTATTTGCGCACCGTGCTGGCCAAGGGCGGATCCGCCCGGCGCGCCATCTGGGGGCATGCCTTGCGCAACGCCCTGATTCCCATTGTCACCGGGATTGGAGGGATCCTCAGCGTCATGTTCGCGGGATCGGTCATTATCGAGCAAATCTTCGAAATTCCCGGTATGGGCCGACTCAGCCTCGAAGCGATTGTTGGCCGAGATTACCCCGTTTTCATGGGCATCCTCGCCCTCACCTCCATCCTCGGCCTGCTGGGCAACCTCATCTCCGATTTCTGTTACATCCTTATCGACCCCCGGATCAACTTTCACAAATAGGAGTTCCTATGATCATTGAACCTCATATTCACATGTACTCACGGACTACGGATGATTACGTGGCCATGTACCAGGCGGGAATCCGGGCCTGCGTGGAACCTTCATTCTGGATGGGCTGCAATCGTCGATACGCTGGAACGTTCTTTGATTATTTCAACCTGATCCTGGAATTTGAAACCATCCGGGCCCGCCGGTTCGGCATTGACCATTTCTGTGCCGTCTCGCTCAACCCGAAGGAGACGGAAGACCTCGCCCTGGCCTCAGAAGTCATGGACGGCCTGAGTCCTTACCTCGACCATCCCCGCTGCGTCGCCCTTGGCGAAATCGGCTTTAATGCCATCACGATCAATGAGGAGAAGGCATTTGTCCGCCAACTCCACATCGCTCATGAACGCCGGATACCGGTGATCGTCCACCTGCCCCATGTGGACAAACTGCGGGGCACACGTCGCACCCTGGACATCGTGAAGGCGGAGGGAATCAGCCCTGATCTCGTGGTGATTGATCATAATACGGAGGAAACCATTGCCCTCTCGAGGGCCAGTGGTTGTTATTGCGGAATGACAGTCTACCCGATCTCCAAACTCAATCCGGAACGGGTCTCGGCCATCATCCGCCAATACGGCAGCGAGCGCATGATCGTCAATGGTTCCGCCGACTGGGGAGTTTCCGATCCGCTCAGCCTGATTAAGGTCGTTTCGCAGCTCCGGCAGGACCATGTTCCGGAAGCCGACATTCAGCGACTGACCTTCGACAATGCCAAGGCCTTTTACAGCCACTCACCCCACTGGAAACCCAACTTCACGATCCAGCCCCTCGATCCCCGCGAATTCCAAAGATAGAAGATTCACCACCCGCTTCGCTGGAGAAAACGGAGGGTTGAGGGAGAGGAAAACGAAGAAAATGTTGCGGCATTTTTCACGCACGGAAATACCCTGCGCGAAAAATGCCGCAACACCGTTCCTGAAGGGGTAGCCGAGACAGGGATAATAGTGCGTAGCACAACTAAGAGGCCTTTCCCCTATTCCCCCGGAGAGGTGTTTCGCGATTTTTCAAAATGGCGTACTCGCCATTTGAAAAATCGCGAAACATTTTCCTTACCTGCCCTGAACCTGCCGAAGGGACTTTCTCTCCCTCTCCCCCCTCCGTTTTCTCCAGCGAAGCGGGTGGTAAAGATTTTCTTTCCTGCACGGTTAGAGTCCGATGCGCCAGGTGCAGGTGAAGGTTTTTCCGGGCTCCAGCAGGATGATGCCGGGTTTGTGGAGCAGTTCCCCGTTGTGGGTGGCGGGATCGGGATAGCCATACCACGGCTCAATACACACAAACGGGGCGCCGGGCTTGGCCCAGACCCCCAGGTTCCGATAGCCGGGGAACTCCACGGTCACCCGACGCGCGTGACGACGAGAACACAGGCCGATACTCTGCGAATTCAACTTGAGAAAAATCAGAGCATCCCGGTCAAACAGGTCACTCCGCAGGGGCAGAACACGCTGATTGGAAAGAAGCCGCTCGGATTGATCGGACAGCAACCCATTGGCATCGAGAAAATGGGCAACCAGCCGTTCCGGCTTTTCAAACTGCAATGCGTAATCCTCCACCTTGTCACCCGCTCCCCATTTCAAGGAAAAAGCAGGATGCTCCCCGATCGAAAACGGCATCACCACGACTCCGGGGTTGGTCACCTCGGTAGTGATCTCCACACCGGCCTCCATCAGGCGGTAGTGGCGAAGCAGCGTGAAATCAAACGGGTACTGCTTCCGGGTTTCCGTCGTTGCCTGGAGGCGGTACGACAGGGTGGACTCTGTGGCGGCCACGAGTTCGAAGTCCGTATCCCGGGCAAACCCGTGCGGCGTCGTGATCTCATACTTTTGTCCATCATACAGATACCGCCCTTGGATCAGTTTTCCCACAATCGGGAAGAGAAGCGGCGCATGACGACCCCAGACAGCAGGATCCGCCTGCCACAGGTATTCCGTGCCGTCGGCCGCCTTGAGCCCGCACAACTCCGCCCCATGTCGCTTGACGGTCACCGATAGAACTGAATTCCGGAGGGTGTTTTGCATGGATAGTAAGCCTCAGCCGAAGGTGGTTCCCTTATGCCCCCAATGCGTGGCGGGCAGGTCGGTAAAGGTCAGATAAACCCGATCGCCGGGAATCGTCATCCAGGTCAGCAGCAGGTCACACAACCGGGCGGAGAGTTTTGCATTGACCGGGGGCGTCAAGCCTCCGATAGCCCGGACATCCACGTGCGCCGCCGGGCCGGATTTCCCGTCCAGCAGGAACGATCCGGACTCGCACGTCACCATCATATACCGTTCGGGCTTGCCAGTGACTTCCGCCACCGCCGAGGAAACGGCAACTAGAAAAAGGTCCCGCTTGTCTGCAGGCAGTTCAACTGAGGACGAAATTTTGACAAGAGGCATTTTCAAACTCCTTTCATCGAAAAGGTTTAGGCTCCGGGCTTTAAGTTGGTCGGGGCGGTGGGATTTGAACCCACGACTTCCAACGCCCAAGGCTGGCGCGCTACCAGGCTGCGCTACACCCCGATTCGGAAAGAGGCGGAAATTACCATGCTCATCCTGTTCACACAAGCACTGTTGCGGCAGGCCGGGTTTATCCGGTGACATCGAAGTCGCAGACGAGGGGAAGGTGATCTGAAAAGGTGAGGGAAGGCATCTCAAAATGGCGAATGGTAATTCCGGGACTGTGCAAAATGAAATCGAGCTCCATTTTTGGCGCCCAACTGGGATAGGTTGGCACCCCGTCACGATTCGCACTCTTCAGACCCGTGGCCGCCAGAAACAGCTCAATTTCGGGGTCGCCCCAGAAGGCGTTGAAATCACCCGCCACGAGATAGGGCGTTTTGATGTTCTTGACGAGGGAATACAAGTCGCATAACTGGTGCTGGCGATGCCGGAACTTAATCGAAAGGTGAACAAGAAAGATCGTTACCGACTCCAGCTCCAACTGAATGACCAGCCGCTTCACCCCGTGATCGAAATACAAAAATCGCTGCTCCTGAACGGCGTCGCGCGTTAGAAAAGCATTCATCTGGCGATTGGCCACAGGCATAAACCGAACCCACGAACGCTCCCCGTATTTGGATTCATAGACATGATAATGTCCAAGAGCGGCAGCAATGGTCTCAGCCTGATTTTTCCGGCGCGACCGGAAGGAGCCGCCATCCACCTCGACCAGGCCGACGACATCGGGATCCTGGGAACGAATAAACTCGATAATGTGACCGAGCATGGCGCCGGTTGGCTTCAAATATCCGGATCCCGGAAAGGGGAAATGAAACCGTCGCCCCACCCCCGCACCATACCGCACATTGTAGAGAAGAAATCGCATCCCCCTCCTTATACGCCATCCCCCTCCCACACTCAAGTTATCAACCCGCTGGAATTTTTCTCGAATCGGCCGATGGCTTCCGCTACAACAGGCAAACGTTTTGCCGAAAGGAACGCCCATGAAGCCTGAAATCATTATTGCCGTTGATGTCCCGACCGCTGCGGAGATCACCCCCCTGCTGAATAAACTTCCCGACCAATTGACTTGGTTCAAGGTAGGTCTGGAACTTTTCTCGGCCGAAGGGCCTGCCGTACTGTCGCCCTTCTTCTTGCGCCAAAAGCACATTTTCCTGGATCTCAAACTCCATGACATTCCCCGTACTGTCGCCAATGCAGTCACGGCGGCCGCCAAACTGGGAGTCAACCTGATGACCGTCCACGCCATTGGCGGCCGTGCCATGCTCAAGGCCGCAGCCGAGGCCGCCGCCGCATTCGGCCCCACCCGGCCGCGTCTCGTGGCGGTAACCACTCTGACGAGCCTGAACCAGGATGACTTCACAGATCTCGGCATCCAGCGCACTGTCGCGGAACAGGCTTTGGCCTTGACCGATCTGGCGTTATCCTGCGGAATTGACGGCGTTGTCACCTCCGTTCATGAAGCCCCGCTTCTGCGTCGAAAATTCGGAAACACGCCCATCCTGGTGACCCCGGGGATCCGACCCTCCGGCTCCGATATCGGCGATCAGAAACGCGTTGCCACCCCCGCCCTCGCCGTAGAAGCCGGCTCCACCTATCTCGTCATCGGCCGCCCCATCGTAGAAGCCGCTGATCCTCGCGCAGCCACCCTGTCCATTCAGGCGGAGGTGGATAAAGCCTACAGAGGAGAGAAAAGGGGTTAAGGGGCTCAGGGGTTAAGATTGTGCCTCGGCACTTTTCATATTCCACCTGAACCCCTTAACCCCTTCCTCCCTTAACCCCTTTCTTCCTTTACCCCTCAAACTCCACGGTGCCTGATTCACGAAGGCTCAGGAAGTCGCGGGATTGATCCGGCGTACGGCGACCCAGAATCATATGGTCGAGCACCTTGATGCCGACAACCTGGCCAGCTTGAATCAACTGGCGGGTCAGCCTGATATCCTCCGCAGACGGCGCCGGATCACCCGAGGGGTGGTTGTGAACCAGCACAATTGCCGCACATCCACCCTGAATGGCCAGCTTGAAAACCTCCCGCGGGTGAACGAGACTGGAATCCAGAATTCCCCGGGAGATTTCATGGGGATGGCCCTTCAACCGGTTCCGGGTATCCAGATTCAACACCCAGAAGCGTTCATGATCCAACCCGCGCGCCAGTTCCCGCATCACCCCTGCCACATCCTCCGGAGTCCTCACAAAGCCGCCCCGCTCATCCCGCGTTTCCTCAGCCATTCGCCGGGCCAGATCAAGCGCCGCCTTGATCATCTGCGCCTTTACCCGGCCCAGACCCTTGAGGGATTTATCGGAGGTCAAGTCCTCCACCGAGACCCGCGACAAGGCCGTGAGACTCCCATGTTTCACCAGCATCCGTTCCGCCAGATCCATCACATTCACCCCGCGCACCCCGGTCCGCAACAGGATGGCCAGCAAAATCGCATCGGATACATTTTCAACCCCCTGCCGCTCCACCGCCTCCCGCGGCCGTAACCGCAGGGGCATGTCGCAAACCCGGTAACAGAGTGACGGAGATTCCAGAGGAGTGTAGACGTGATTTGACATAATAGTACTAAATGTTTTTTAGTACTAATAGTGAATCATCCAGGAAAAGTCAACCCGACAACACAACGGCGTGCGGACCACGCTGATCCCAGTCGGCAGCCACCCCGGAAGCGATATCCTCGAGGGTCATGGTCTCAGTCACGGGGATCCACGACACAGCCGACTGGTTGCGGAACCAGGTCATCTGGCGCTTGGCAAGCTGTCGCGTGCGCTGGGCCGTTAATCGAATGGCCTCATCCCGGGAACACTGTCCCGTTAAACAGGCGACGGCTTCGGCATAGCCAATAGCCTGGGCCGCAGTACAGGCTGGATCCCATCCTTTCTCAAGGAGACCCCTCACCTCATCCAGCAGCCCCCCGTCATACATGGTTTGAACCCGGGTCTCAATTCTGGCCACAAGCGCTTCCCGCGCGATCGTCAGTCCCGTGATCACCGGCTTTGGACGGGGTGCCGTCCAGGATCGGGGTGGCGTCGCCACGCCCACTTCAATCAACTCCAATGCCCGGATCAACCGGCGCCCATTGGTTTGATCGGATTCCGGAAGAACAGAAAGCCACCCGCCCCCCCGGATTTCAAGGGCGCCTCGCAACCCCTCCACGCCGTGCTCCTGAAAAACCGCCTGCCATTTTGTCCGGGACTCCGGCGACGTGGAAGGAAGCTCATCCAGACCCACCAGAAGCGCCTTGATGTAGAGACCGGTTCCACCCACCACAATCACGCTTTTCCCGGCCGCCTTCGCGGATTCAAAACACCGGCGCGCCTCATCCAGGAACCGGGACACATTATAGGATTCCGAGGGCGGCACGACGTCCACCCCCCAATATCGGATTCGCTGTCGTTCCCCACGGGAAGGTTTCGCCGTGCCAATATCCATTCCGCGATAAACCAGCATGGAATCGGCGGACAGGATTTCCGCGCCACGGCGTTCCGCCAAGTGCTGGGCAACCGCTGTTTTACCGGTTGCCGTGGGACCCACCAGAAAATAGGCGTGAGCATGACCCGCCGTCGGCATGATCACTCCGGGGCTATTGTTTTTGGCGGAAACAGGGTGGACACCATGTAGAGACCAACGCCCACGCAAATGGCGGAATCGGCCACATTGAAGGCCGGGAAGTGATGAACCCGCCAGTAGAAATCAAGAAAATCGACGACATACTGGAGGCGCACCCGGTCCAGCAGATTTCCCACAATCCCCCCGATCATGAACGCCAACGCCAGGCGGTGAATCAGGGTGTCGGTTAAAAATGAACGTCGGAAAAATATCAGAACCAGAAGAACGCCCACAGACAGCCCTACCAGCAGGCCATTCAACCCCCCAAGCATTCCCCAGGCAGCTCCGTTGTTACGGACATAGGCAAGATTGAAAAAACCGGGAATAATCGGAATACTCTCACCCAGGCAAAACTGCGCCGTCACCCATTGCTTGGTAACCTGATCCAGGACAATGATCGCGACACTGAGCAGTAATACCAACATGATAGCCGGGTATTACTCCGCCTCTTCCGTCTCCGCCACTTCAGCAACCGGCTCGACACCCTGGGCCAGGGTTTCCCCAAACGGACGGAACCGGCTCCGGCCCTTTTCCTGCTCGGACTGGCATTTGATGCACATCCGGCAAAACGGCAGGGCATGCAGACGAGGCTTTTCGATCTGGCAACTGCAGGAATCGCAGACCCCGTAGATCCCCTCCTCAATACGTCGGAGGGCGCCTTCAATCTCAAAAATCGAGTCATGCTCGCTGCTCACCAGATTGAGGGCAAACTCCCTGTCAAAATCATCCGTCCGATCCTCCGAGGAGGCATCATCAATGTACTTGAGCGAATCATTCGACAATGCCGAAATCTGACCTGTCAACCGATCCCTCATCTTGATCAGAACATCCTTCAGGAATTTCAGGCTCTTCTTGTCGACCTGAGACTTGACCTTCGGCTTCATAATCATTTTGACGATGGGTTTGACCACAACCTTGGCAACCGGCTTGGAGGCCTTCACGACCGGCTTAACCGGCTTCTTGGAAGAGATGCTGACGGCCTTTTTGACGACGGGTGTCTTAACCGCTTTCGTTGGTGCCTTGGCTTTTGCCGTCACCGATTTCTTTGTCACAGTCTTTTTCTGGATTGTCTTTTTTGCCATAAAATTATCCCACCTTCTCGTGCGGCCTCATTCCCGTCCGGAAAAAAGCACGCCTCAATATCAAACGCACACACCGCTGTCAATCCCTACCCCTCAACCCTCCCGAGTCCACATTATAACCGCTTCAGGCAGAGACGACACTTCTATAATTTTACACGGAACATCACCCTGGTCTCCCGGAACCAGCAGTTCATCACCCGCCCGATGGCCGGCCAGAACTTTTCCCATCCGGCTGCTGCAGGAGATGATCTTCATTTCGGTATCCTGGTCCCACTCACCGAGAATATGGTGCTGCTCCGTATGTCCGTCCGCCATTTGAAGCGTAACGGACGACCCCAAGCCAGCGACCTCGACGGGAGCGCTGGAAAAATCCGTTCCGCGCACCGTGTTCAGATCCTGATCCAATTCCCCGCTACGACGCATGAGGATGCCCTGCTGTTCCTTGGCCGCCTTGTACTCAAAATTTTCACGCAGGTCGCCATAACTTCGAGCCACCCCGATATCGCGGCTGTTTTTGGGAATGTCCTCGTTGACAATTTTTTCAAGCAACTTTTGTCGTTGCCGGTAGGAACGCCACGAGGTCAGGCCGCCTTTCGGGGCGGTCGCCTCCGCCGCCTCATTGCGCTTGGAAACCAAGATCTCGGCGAGTTCGGGGTAGACCCGCACCATGCGCCCGATCATCGCCGAGGTATCCACGGGCAATTTCCCCATGGCGGCGTACAAATACCGGACAAAACTGGTGCGCTGAACCTCATTCATGCTGTGCGAGGCGGCTTCCAGCCATTCCCGCTGCTGAACCAGTTCGCACAACTGGTTGGCCGCCCTGAGCCGCTCTCCGTTGTAGGTTTTTTCGAGGGATAGCAGAATCTGAAACGCCAGATCCCCGGTCGTCCCCAACCCCCAGGATTCCAGCCGGTCAGGACGTCGGGCAAGCCAGAATAAAACTTCAACGCCCGCTTTTCGCATGCCGATCAATTCCTTAAACACCGCGGAACAGGCAGAATCCTGTCCTTGATCCAACATAAATCCGACGCAGGAATTAAGTACATTCATCGTCATGCCGGGAATGGACTCGGTAATCGTCTCATAGAGGCTGGCACTATCATAGTCAACCAGCAGCTTCAACAGCGCATCAAGCCGCTTTGAGGTGATCGCCTGGGCGGCGGCCATGAACATGGCCGGCTCAATCAGCATTCCGGCTTCCCGCTCCCAATTCACTTGCTCGCTCGCCACAGTCCATTGACGCGCCAGTACAACGACCTGGACGCGAATGCTCATGTCCTTATCCCCGAACCCCTTCATCAGAAAGGCGAGCCGTTCGCCCACGATCCGAAGGCTGGCCGCATCCAACTCACCCGACTTCGCGTTATCGGACAGCCCGTCCAGACGCGCAAAAACCCCTTCCGCGGTACGCTCGGCCGCCAATTGGGCAAACCAGGACGAATCATACGCCTTCACCTTGTCGAGCAGGGTAATCGGCTCATTCCGCTTGGCGGGAATAATCACCAGCGGATCAGCCTTCAAGGCCTTGCGGGCGGAATCCCAGAAGGTTTTCCAGCCATCCGGCTTGATAATACCATCCGATAGGATTTCCTGGAGCCTAGCCACCGGCAAGGGTCCATAACTCCGGAGCGCGATACGAACCAGTTCCGCGGCTTCAGTTTCTGCCAGTGAGGCCAGCGCCACGGCATCCCGGTATTTCCGGGCCAGAAGATGCGCGTCATCCACCAATTGAAGCGTTTCGGCCGCATAGGCGAATGACATTTCATGGCCCATTTTGCGCGAAAAATCAATGGTCACCCGCTCATAGAAGGCGTCCACCGTCTTGACCATGCCAACCCCCCAGGTCTTGTCGACACACAGGAGTCCGGGCTTCATCGTCTGAAGGGTGGCCAGTCGGCGGAAACATTCAGGGAGGGCAATTCCGCGATCCAGTCCAATACTGATGACGAACTTTTTCCGGACAGGATCATTCCGGAACATGGCCGTGAGCTTCTTGACGCACACATCCCGAAACGAGGCACTTCCGTTATTCCAGTCCGCCCGCATTCGGAGCACCTTGACGGCATCATCCAGACACCCTTGCTCAATCAGTGCCTCTTCCATAAGTTCCGCCCACCCGTTGGTCTGGTCGGCCTTTCCAGCCCGTCTCAACTCCCGCAAGGCGTTCTGCATGTCAGCCACCGGCATCCCGGAGCCACCCACCTGGGTCAGAAACCATTCCTCGAACTGATCTTCCCCCATCGGAATGTGCGCTAGTGCTTCCATAATTCAGTTTTCCTTTGGCTAAAGGGCGGGTTTTGTATCACATCACCCAACAAGGCACAAGGAAGGAAAAAGGGCCTCCCTCGTTGACTCTGCTCCCCAAAACCAATACTGTCGTTGTCGATTTTCAAAGAAAGGATCTGCTGTCGCATGACGACCCAGTTAATTGAAGCCAAAAAAGGCACCATCACCCCGATCATGGAGACCGTTGCCCGCCTGGAGGGGGTTTCGGCCACTCTCGTTCGCGATCAAATCGCCTCCGGCCGTGCCGTTCTGCCCGCCAATCCCGCCCACCCCATGACCGCCCCGGCCATCGCGGGGCGTGCTTTCCGAACCAAGGTCAACGCCAACCTCGGCCGTTCAACCGAACGATCCGCGGCAGGCGAGGAACTCCGCAAGCTCAACATCGCCCTCAAGGCGGGTGCCGATTTCGTCATGGATCTGAGCGTCGGTTCCGATCTCGCCGCCATTCGCGCAGGAATGCTCAAAGCCAGCCCCGTCCCCTTGGGAACTGTGCCCCTGTACGAAGCCATCTCACGACTCAAGGGAAACACTCTGGATCTCACCCCGGAACTGTTTCTTCAAATAATCGAGGAACAGGCTCGCCAGGGTGTGGACTTCATGACACTCCACGCCGGACTGCTCCGCCGTCATATCCCCATGGCTATGAAACGGAAAACGGGCATCGTCAGCCGAGGAGGCGCCCTGCTGGCCGAATGGATGAATACCCACAAGCAGGAAAACCCTCTCTTCACCCACTGGGACGAGGTAATCGAGATCTGTCGGAAATACGATGTCACCGTCTCCCTTGGTGACGGCCTTCGCCCCGGCTGTCTGGCAGACGCCAGCGATGAAGCTCAATTCGCCGAACTCGACACCCTCGCCGAACTCGTCCACTGGTGCCGCAGGGAGGGCGTCCAGGTCATGGTCGAGGGACCCGGCCATGTTCCCTTCAACCAGATCCAGGACAACATGGAGCGCCAACAGAAACTCTGCGATGGCGCACCATTCTATGTCCTCGGCCCCGTGGTCATCGATATCGCACCGGGTTACGATCATATCACCTCGGCTATCGGCGCCACGGCCGCCGCCACCTACGGTGCCTGCCTGCTGTGCTATGTGACCCCCGCCGAACACCTTGGCCTGCCGACTGAAGATGAAGTCCATCAGGGCGTCATCGCTTATCGCATTGCGGCTCATGCCGGGGATGTGGCACGTGGCCTGCCCCATGCCCGGGATAGTGACGATGCCATGGCCGAAGCCCGGATGGCGATGGATTGGAAAAAACAGTTCTCCCTCTCCCTCGACCCCGAGCATGCCCGGAAACGCTATGAATCCACCCGCGTCTGCAAAGAGAGCGAAGCCGACCACTGCTCCATGTGCGGCCCTGAATTCTGCGCCATGCGAACCAGCAAGAGGATCCATGACAACACGCCCCATTGATCAAGTCATTGAGATTATGCGAAAGCTTCGGGATCCGGAGGGCGGCTGTCCCTGGGATCGTGAGCAGAACCTTGAAACACTCAAGCCGTTCCTGATCGAGGAATGCTACGAACTGATTGACGCCATCGATTCAGGCGACCCCGAGAAACATAAGGATGAACTGGGCGATATGCTCCTCCAAGTCGTCTTCCAGGTTCAACTCCGACAGGAAATGGGGCAGTTCGGGTTCGACGACATCTGCACCGTTCTTGCCGAGAAGCTTATCCGCCGGCATCCCCATGTCTTTGCCGACGACAAGGTCACCGGCTCCAAGGATGTCCTCAAGAAATGGGAAGAGATCAAGAACAAGGAAAAGAAGACCGGTCGGCGTTCCGTGGTGGACGGCGTCCCCAAGCATCTCCCCGCCCTGATGAAGGCACACCAGGTTCAAAGCCGGGCGGCCCGAGTCGGATTCGACTGGTCGGCCATTCACGACGTCATGGCCAAGCTCGAGGAGGAACTCGAGGAGACCAAGGAAGCGATGCGCTCCGGAAACAAGGAGCACATTGCCGAGGAAATCGGCGATCTGCTGTTCTCGGTTGTGAATCTCAGCCGGTTCCAGAAGCTACACGCCGAGGAACTGTTGGCCGCCACCGTCCGAAAATTCTCCCGCCGCTTCCAAGCCGTGGAAGCCCGGGCTCACGCCCAGGGAAAACAAATGACCGATTGCTCGCTTACAGAACTTGACGAATTCTGGAATGCGGTAAAACAGGACGAAAAACATGAGCGTTAAATTCAAAGATTATTACGAGATTCTTGGCGTGCCGCGCACGGCGAGTGCCGAGGACATCAAAAAGGCCTATCGAAAGCTGGCCCGGAAATATCATCCTGACATCAACAAAACGGCCGGCTCAGAGGCCCGTTTTAAGGAAGTCGGGGAGGCTAACGAGGTTTTGAGCGACGCCAAAAAACGGGAACGCTATGACCAGCTCGGCGCCAATTGGCAGGCGGGTCAGGATTTCCGGCCTCCACCCGGATATCAAAACATGAATTATGAGTTCCGCGGCGCGCCTGGTGGCGGGCGCGGCTTCAACCCCCAGGACATGGGCGGATTCAGCGATTTCTTCGAGTCTCTTTTTGGCCAGCAGTTTGCCGGGGGTCGCCCCGGTGCCCGATCGGCCATGTGGGAACCGGAAGAGGAACAGCAATTTCCCGGTAGCGGCGGGGATCAGGAAGTCGCCATCACCGTCACCCTGGAAGAGGCTTACCACGGTGCGACCAAGAGCATCCGCCTTCAGTCCAACGAACCGGATGCCCGTGGCCGAATTCAGACCCAGACTAAAACCTATCAGGTCAAAATCCCAGCGGGTATCACCGAGGGGTCACGCATCCGACTGGCCGGCCAGGGCGCACAAGGTCCCGGAAACCGTTCCGCCGGAGATCTCTACATGCAGGTTCAGATCGCACCCCACCCCACCTTCAAGGTTAACGGACATGACCTCGAAGTCGAATTGCCCCTCACTCCCTGGGAGGCGGCACTGGGCGCCAAAGTCACCTTCCCCACTCTCGATGGGCCCGCCGCACTCACTATCGCCCCGGGCACCGAATCCGGGCAACGACTCCGACTCCGGGGAAAAGGCCTGCGACAGGGCAAGGGCCTGGAACCCGGCGATCTGATCGTTGCCGTAAAGATCGTGGTTCCGAAAAAAATGTCTGCCCGCGAAAAGGAACTTTTCGAGGAACTGGCAAAAGTTTCAAGTTTCAAGCCGCGATAACCAACATCGATGGAGTGGATATACAGGATAAAAAAAGGAATAACTTTCCGGTTCCTAAAATTATCCTGTCTATCATGTCTATCCATGTTAAGTCTTCTTTCAGTTTTCACGACATAGGAAAGTGAATATGCATGGTTTCTGGCTCTGTTTTGTGCCGCTTTTTGTGGCGGTGGATGCGGTGGGGGTGCTCCCCATGTTTCTGGGGCTGACGGAAGGAATTGAGCGCGCCAGGCTTCGCAACATCATCTGGCAATCGTTAGTCACAGGAACCTTGGTGGCGGTGGTGTTCGTGATGATTGGAAAAGCGGTTTTCCAGCTTCTCGGAATCACGCCGTCTGACTTCATGATCGCCGGGGGCATCCTGCTATTTGCCATTTCGCTCCGGGATCTTCTCGTGGTGGAAAAACACAGCGAGCCCATCGATCCGGAAAGCCTCGGCGCCGTCCCGGTCGGCGTGCCGCTGATCGTGGGCCCGGCCGTCCTGACCACCATCCTGATCCTGGTGGACCAACACGGAATTTTTCCCACCATGGCCGCCGCCGTGGTGAATATCCTGCTGGCCGGAATCGTCTTCTGGTTCGCCGGAGCCATCGCCTCCCGACTCGGCAAGGCTGGCACCAAGGCCATCTCCAAACTGGCAAGCCTTCTCCTCGCCGCCATTGCCGTCATGATGGTCCGCAAAGGCCTGCTGACTTACCTTCATTAACGCGGTGAAGCGTAGCTATGGAGGGCGCTGGCCAGCTTGGGTAGCAGATTGACGAGCAGAAAGGTGGTCAGAAGAGCGGCAAAGGCAAGCCCCTGCGCCCACCCGGTCAAGCGCCTGAGCGAACCACCCTTCCGGCAATGGAAATAGACCAGGTAAAGCATCCAGGTAATCAGCGACCAGGTCTCCTTCGGATCCCACGACCAATAGCCGCCCCACGCTGCATCGGCCCACAAAGCACCAGATAACATTCCAAATGTCATCAACGGAAATGCCAGTCGCAACACCTCATATTGCCCGGCCTCATACCGTGACCGATCAGCTTCGTCCAGCGATTTCCGGCGAATGAGACTCACCACCAGCAAGACAAAGGCCACCGTGGCCAGTGAGTAGGAAATCATATAGGTCGTCACATGCGGCACGAACCACGCCGACTGCAGGGCAGGCATTCGCCGCCAGACCACATCGCGATCCATGAAACAGGCTCCGATCAGGGGAATGGCCGAGGCAAAGGCAAAATAATGCCCCGCCCATGCAAGCCCCCCGCGCCAGGCCATCACTCCAAACAAGGGCAGAAAGCAGGCCGCTAAGAACACCTGCACATGATACATATTCCCCAGCGGAGGTTCTCCCGCCACCACCGCATTGAATACAATCAACCCGGCAACGGCCGCCCAGGTCGCCCCGAAAACAACAAACCCGCCCCGCCAACGGCGCCAGATCAACAACCAAGCGACCCCGAACCCGGCGGCCGCCCCGGCAAGAAACAAGCGAAGCACCTGATCATCCACCCTCATGGCGCCCCCCTCCTTCCCGCCCCAAGTCCCAAAACCCCGAGCATCACCGTCCCGACAATGACCATCCAAATTCCCGCCACGACGGCCAACCGTCCCGGATCACGCCGGGCCGTCAACACCACATAGGCCCGGTTCTGACTGTCATACGACATCAGATAAAACCGCCATCCCTGGATTTCAATGGGATGGTTCACCGCCAATTTTTCTTCCCGCACCGGCTCTCCTTCAATCTGGAAAGCCATATCCGCTAGAAAGAGCCGGGGAACGGAAGACTTCCCCTGAGGCTCATAAAATTCTACAGAAAAACGGTGACAAGCCATCCCGAAGGGTAAAGGTACCGAGCCCCCCTCTCGCAGTTGAATCTCCCGGACATATTCACCCGATCCAATCGGAAGGACGAAATCATGCTTCTCGCCGTTTCGCCACCCCACCAGTGCACCGACTAAGATCACCACCACACCCAGATGCACCAGTAAAAAACCGATGCGCCGGAATCCCAGGCCACCCTTCCACGAGCAATACAGGATCAAGCCGACCAGAAAACCCGCAAGCCCGAGAAAGACCGGCGTCTTGAAAATCGCCGCAGAGGTCCCACCCTCTGACGGGAAAGCCCCAGCAAGCATGAATAACGCCAGCAGAACCATCAACACCACCGCCGCCGCCATCCGGTTCATGTCGTCACCGCCTCAACAAAACGGTTCATCTCCTGCTCTGTGTGGGCCATGGAGACAAAACCGACCTCAAACTGGGAGGGCGGCAGATAAAATCCCTGATCCAGCATGCGGTGAAAATAGGACGCATAGGCCTTCGTGTCGCTGGCCATTGCCTCATCCAGATTCCGAATCGCCCCACGCCGGAAAAACATCGTGAAGAGTCCGCCAGCCTGCACACACACCCGGTCAAGACCCCAGCTTTCAGCATCTCGATTAATGGCGTCCGCCATTTTCCGGGCATCTGACTCCAGCCGCGCATAAGGATTTTCGCGCTCCAGAACCCGGAGGGTCGCCAGCCCGGCCACCACGGCAATGGGATTGCCCGACAACGTGCCCGCCTGATACACCCGGCCCAGCGGCGCGAGATGATCCATCCATGACTCCCGGCCGCCCACCGCCGCCAGGGGGAGCCCCCCACCAATGATTTTTCCCATCGTCGTCAAATCCGGGGTTACCCCGCACAAGGCACCATAGGTAGTCGGCCCGAATCGAAACCCGGTAATGACTTCGTCAAAAATCAACGCCGCACCGCACTGGTCGGCCACACGACGCAAGCCCTCAAGAAAGCCGGGTGCCGGCAGAACCAGCCCCATATTGGCCGCCACGGGCTCGACCAGAATAGCCGCAAGATCCTGACCCTGAGCCGCCGCCACAGCCTCCACGGCTTCAAGGTCGTTGAAGGGAACAACAAACACGTCTTCGGCCACCGCCGGCGAAACACCTTCCGAAGAACGGATTCCGCCTGTCAACAGGCCACTCCCCGCCGCCACCAGCAATCCATCGCTATGCCCGTGGTAGCACCCGTCAAACTTCACAATGCGGCGCCGCCCTGTCGCGCCCCGGGCAATACGGACAGCGGTCATCACCGCCTCGGTACCGGAACTGACCAGTCGTACCCGTTCCAACCCCGGCACCTTGGACTGAAGAAACTCGGCGAACTCAACCTCCATCGGGGTATTGATCCCAAAGGTGGTTCCCCGCTCGGCCTGGCGCTGAATGGCCTCCACCACCTCGGGATGGGCATGACCAAGAATGACCGCGCCCCAGGAGCAGCAAAAATCCACCAGATCGCGTCCCTCGACCGTCCGCAGGTGCGCCCCGTTTCCGGAGGCGACATAGAGGGGCGTGCCGCCCACCGACTTAAAGGCCCGGACGGGACTGTTCACGCCGCCCGGAATCACCCGAACCGCCCGTTTAAAAAGTTCTTCAGAATCCATAGAAGTACTACTTTACAATTTCGGCATACCGGCCAGCCCAATAGGAGATCAGGATATCGGCACCAGCGCGCGAGATGGCCGTCATGGATTCACGCACCATCCCCTTCAGATCGCCCCATCCCCGCTCAGCGGTGGCCAGCAGCATCGAATATTCCCCGCTTACATTATAGGCAGCAATCGGCAAATCCGTCCGTTCACGAAGACGGGTAATCACGTCGAGATAAAACAGGGCGGGCTTGACCATCAGGATATCGGCGCCTTCCGCTTCATCAAGATCCGACTCGCGGAGGGCCTGTCGCAGATCGCCATAGGAGGCCTGATACCCGCGCCGATCCCCGCTCTGTGGCGAGGACTGTTCGGCATCACGGAAAGGCCCATACATCGACGACGCAAATTTGGTTGAGTAACTCATGATGAGGGTCTGATGGAATCCCGACTCCTCCAACGCGGATCGGATGGCCGCAACCTGTCCGTCCATCATGGCACTGGGCGCGACCCCATCCGCGCCTGCCGCCGCATGCGACAACGCCACCCGCCGCAACATCTCAAGCGAGGCGTCATTATCCACCTCACCGCCCGCCGTCAATGGACCACAATGCCCGTGACGGGTATAGGCACAGAGACACACATCGGTCATGACAACCAGCCCTGGATAACGGCGCTTGATCTCACGCACTGCCCGATGAACAGCCAACCGGTCATCCAGGGCAGCACTTCCCGCCGCATCCTTCTGCCCGGAGTCGACCTGACCGAACACCAGCACCCCGCCAATCCCCGCTTGTGCCACCGGCTCCAGGTCCTTGATCAATTCATCCACGCTCAACCGGAACTGACCCGGCATCGCCCCGATAGCCTCCCGTCGCCCGGTTCCCTCAACAACGAACACCGGCCACATCCATTTGGCCGGGCCGGGCAACTCCATGTCAAACAGACGCCGCAAGGCATCCGTTCGCCTCAATCGTCTCATCCGAATTTCAGGAAATGTTTTCATTCCAGAGTCCTTGATCATCAGGTCATTTTTTCCAGAACACATCCCGTGGCAAGCGCTTCGATCGCGCCATCCACTGTGGCCTCGAATCCGGTCACATCCGGTTCACGGCCTGCCTTCCGCAGCGCCGTCGCCGTCGGTTGGCCAATCACCACAACTCGTTTTCCTTCAAGCGAGCCGATACCCCAGACGTCCATGAATTGCTCCACGGCCGAGGCACTGGCAAAGAATACTGCATCGAAATCGGGAAGGGATTGATACTGGATCGGAACATTATCGTAAAGCAGGCAGTCCGTCACCACCCCGCCCTGTTCACGCAGGACTTTTGCCAATCCATCTCCCGCCTTGTCCGACCGCAACCGGAGGAGGCTCCGTCCCGCCACCCCCCATTTCACAAATTCCTGCATCAAGCCTTCCGCCCCATAGTCATGCTTCGGCGCCACATCGACGGAGAGACCGGCCTTCCCCAATTCATGGGCCGTGCCGGGCCCACAGGCGATCAGGCAGGGCAAATGACGGCGATCCACCTGCTCTTCGGCAAGCAGCTCCAGGAAACAGCGCACAGCGGAAGGCGACGTCATCACAACGGCATCAAACTCTTTCACCGACCGAACCACCGTCCTCGCCTCCGAACGGGGAACCAGACGGATCAGGGGATATCGAAGGGGGCGCCCCCCGAAATCAACAACACGTCGCGCCGCCTTTTCCTGAAGAGCTTCGCTACAGGTCAGCAACACGCGCCGCCCGGCCAATGCGCCTGTGTCCCGTTTGGCCTGAAATCTCACCACATCCCCGACAATAAGAAGTCCCGGTGCCGCGCCCTCATGAACAACCGCCGCGTTCCGGGCCAGATCACCGAGCGTCGTTTGAATCACCCGCTCATCATCGGCACCGGCGTTGATCACTAGGGCGGCGGGAGTATCCGGCGACCGGCCTTCCCCGATCAACTGGCCCGCCACCTGATCAGCCACCTTACCGGCCATAAAAAAAACCAGGGGCAATTGGGCACGGGCTTCGGCGGTGACCGAGGCGACTGCGCCGCCTTCCGCGCGAGGCGTCATGGCCGTAAATCCCCGCGAAAGCCCACGGCGCGTCAAGAGCATTCCGGTCCCCGTGGTGGCGGCCGTCAGACTGCTCACGCCGGGAAGGATCCGATAGGGAATTTGCCACCGGTCGAGTTCCTCCAGCTCCTCCGCTAAACGCCCGAACAAGCCGGGATCTCCGCCCTTGAGTCGCACCACGCGGAGCCCGCGCCGGGCATATTTCGAGAGCATCCGACTGATCTGATCCTGGGATTGTGAATGGTTGTCAGCCCGCTTTCCGACGAACACCCGCTCCGCCTGGCGTGGCAACCGCTCCAGCAACCGTTGATCCATCAGGACATCGTACAGGCACACCTCTGCAGAGGCCAGTTCCGCCGCGCCCGCCAGGGTGCACAACCCATCGCTTCCCACACCGGCCCCGACAAAGCGAACGGTCTTGATCATCAGGTTGCGGAGGGCCGTCATGGCCGGGTCGCCTCGACGGAACGTCATCGCCAGCGTCCCCTGCCCCGCCGGCGCCGGGAGGTCTGCCGGCGAAATCCATTCCGTTACACGCCCGGAAAGATTCAGCCGTGCCAGCGCCGCACCGGCCATCAGGAGGGCATCATAATGTCCTGCATCCAACTGGGCCAGACGATCTTCGATGTTGCCCCGAACCGGTTTGAGTGCGACACGGGGAAAGCGTTTCCGGCACCACGTCTCGCGTCGTTCACTACTGACTCCGATCACAGGGGTATCCGACAAATCGGCAACCCGTTGCCCGGGTGGAAGAATCAGGGCATCCCGGGGATCTTCCCGCCAGGGCAGCCAGCACCAGTCTAGTCCATCGGGCATGGGATCGGGCAGATCCTTGGCACTGTGGATGGCCAGATCGAGACGACCTCCGAGCACGGCCTCATCAAGGTCGCGGGTAAAGAAATCCGGCGGGCTTTCCCGTAAATCGGTTTGGCGATCCCGGTCGCCGGGTGACGACACCGCAATCAGCTCGAACTCCACACCGGGCAGGCGTTCCCCCATGCGCCGTAACGCATCACCCGACTGGATCAACGCCAACCGGCTTGAGCGGGAGCCCGCCTTGAATACTTTCCTGGATGCGTTCATATAATTCATGATGATTTCGAACAATACAGAGACTCTGATCCATAACCCTTTCCAATAACCCGGACGTGAGGCGTTGCCAATGCTTCAGGCCGTCCAAATCCACCACCTGAAGACCCGGCACCTGGCCATCCAATCTCGGATCCACAGTACGCGGCATGGCCAGGTCAATGACCAGTACATTTTTTTCATGATCAAAAAACGGGGCATGGCCCTCATGCAAAACATGACCCGGCGCCTCGACAGCGGACACCACCACGGTAACGTCACTCAATCGGTCCCGAATCCCGTTCAGGGTGCAAACATCGACCTGAGCAGCCCATTTGGAAGGGACTTCGGGCCGGTTGACATGGTAACACCAAATACCGCGACAGCCTTTCCTGACACACTGCTCCATGAGCCCACGCCCAACAACGCCGGATCCGATGACCATCACCGTCTGCCGGGCCAAATCAGGCACAGCCTGTTCAAGATACGCCAGACAGACATCCTCGATCTCGCCCCCCTTCAACATCGGCCCCACCTTCGCCCGGATATCCTTCGAGACATGCAGGGCCACATCCACCCATTCCCGAAGCATGCCGTTGGCCCAGCCATTTGCCACCGCCTCCTCCATGGCATCCTTAACCTGGGCGGTAATATGAGTCTCGCCAACGGATTGGGAGCGCATACCGGCCGTCACCAGGCAAAGATGCTCGATCGCCTCGGGACCGATCTTACGATAGTGCCCGATCTCGTCCACTTGATCCAGATTCAGCAGTTTCTCAAGCAGGCTGATCGTTTCCTCATCCGGCGCTGCCGCCGCGATCACTTCAATCCGGTTACAGGTGTTAAGGATCAGAAATTCATGAACCCCCCAGAGCTGGCGGATCATGGCGCCGACACGCTGGCGAGGGACTTCCGTCAGATGAAACCGTTCCCGCTCATTCGCGGACAACACCTCATGGCTTGTTCCCACCACCACCAGGCTCATGGTTTCCAGCGCCGCAAGGTGGCGGCTCAGGCTATCCTTGACCAATCGCGACTGACGGCAGGATCGTCCGCCGGTCGAGACCGCGACTTGCAGGCCGCCGCGCCGAACCGAGGCTGGCGTGAGGAAATCACCTTCGGGCCAGTTGACATCCGCCGCACATGCCAGAATCCGGGCCTCTTTCGCACACGCTAGAACCTGGCGATTCACGGCCGCATCATCCGTAGCCGCAAAAACAACCACGGCACCCTCGATATCGCGGGGCTCAAATCGCCGACGCAAATGGATCACCGTCCCCAACTCCACCAGGGCTTGGATATCCGGATTAAGTTCAGGGGCGACAACCGTCACGATGGCTCCAGCGTCCAAAAGCAGGCGGGTTTTACGGAATCCGATCTTCCCGCCGCCAATGACGACGGCAGGCCGCCCCTCGATCAAGAGGTTGACGGCCAGATCAGCTCGAATTTTTCCCGGAATTCTCATGCAAAATACGTCATGCTGGTTTTTTTGAATTCCCGTAACGATAGCAGGAGCTGTCCCGGCGTCAATCCGGCCGAGTTGCCAAGGCCCACAAAAAGACGCCGGGTCTCCTCCCACTCACCAGTATGGATCATGGCGTACAGGGTAAACGGAAACCGATCGGTGCGGGGCCGCTGGTAGCAATGAGTCACAGCGGGATCGGCGGCAATGCGGCGCCCGACCTCCATCAGGGACGCCTCGGGCACATCCCACACGCACATCCCGTTGGCCGTGAACCCCAGATTCCGGTGCCTGACAATCAGAGCCACTCGCCGCAACACGCCGCTGGCCGCCCAGGCGGTCAATTTCGCAAGCAGGTCTCCCTCCGTCAATCCCAGTCCCTGTGCCACCGTTTCATACGGGCGTTCCGCCAGGGGCAGACTTCCCTCCAGAGCGCGTACGAGCGCCTTTTCCGGCGCCGTAAATTCGAGCATGAGTGCGTCCTTAGCCGTAACGTGTGGAGACGGCGGAACGGGGACCCGCTCGTCGCGAGCCCGTGTCCGGGAGTCGAATGTCACATCAATTTTGAATCGCTTGATCGCCGGGAGAACCAACAGGTCATACGGCGCGACGCTGCGGCGGATTGCCTCCAACTCGCGGTCAAAATCAGAATGTACAGTGGCCAGGGTAAACCAAAAATTCGGCCAGTGCCTTCCGTTCGGACCGCCGGGCAGATCGGGATTCAACCCAGTCGGCCATCCCCGCTCATACCCATGAGTGACGCCGGGATGACTGCAAATGAGGCCGGCTTTTTCGGCCAGGTCACTGTCCGGAAGATCCACGGCGCAAAGTGCGCTGCGATACCCCAACCGACGCGCGTCAAACACGGCGCCCAACCGGCGAACCTGTCCGGATTCCATGAAAAAGTGCAGTCGGCTCAAGACCTCCCCGGCGGAAAGCCCGAACCGTTCCCCCACCACCTTGAAAGGTTCTGAAACCAAGGGAAGTCCCTGCTGAAGCTCCCACAGTAATTCCGCATCCCGTTCCGTCATGTCATCCTGCTTTCATCAGAGGGTTGATGGGAACACGTAGGTTCCCCGGCCAGATAATCTCCGGTGGCAGCGAGAGCCCGGGCCCGGCAGCCCCCACAGACGGCCCGGTACTCACACACTCCGCATTTCCCTCCGTACCCATCCACATCTTGAAGCTTGCGAAATACGTCCGAGGCCTTGTAGGCCGTATTAAAATCCAAACCGGCCTTCCGGAGATCACCCGCCGGAACATCACAAAATCCGCACGGCTGAAGGATTCCGATGTGAGAGATAAAGACAAAGCCACGCCCCGCCATACAGCCCCCCGTCGGGGCGCCTGGGCGAGCCCCGTTGACGGGCATGTTGAGACGATGCCGGACACGAATCACCTGGGGAGCGCAGGTGGTCTTGATCCGCAAGGGCCCCCGGGCATTCATCCTCACCGCCCATTCAAGCGCCGACTCACAGTCCCCGGCCGCAAGCGCAAACTCCCGGATCCCGGCTCCACGGCCGACCGGAACCAGAAAAAACAAATCAAGCTGGGACGCGCCTTCACGCAGGGCAAGTTCACGAATCGCGGGCAGGTCATTCAATGTCGCCCGGGAAACGAGGGCATTAATCTGGAACGGTAATCCCACACGGCGGGCACAGTCCATCGCCTTCAGATTGGCGGCAAAGGAACCCGGCACCCCGCGAAAGGCGTCATGCTGATCCGCCGTCGCCCCATCCACACTGAGACTGATGGCCGTAATCCCCGACTCGCGCATGCGTCGAACCGCCTCATCATCGACGGAAATGCCACAGGGCGCCATCACCACACGAAGCCCCCCGCCTGAAGCTCGCTTCGCAATCCCCCACACATCCGCCCGGCTCAAGGGTTCTCCGCCGGTAAGAATTAAGAGCGGCTTGCTCCCCAGCGCGACCAGCGAATCCACCACCCGCATACACTCCTCGGTCGTCAGCTCGCCTTCATAGGCGGTATTGCGAGCCGACGCACGGCAATGGCGGCAGGCCAGCGGGCACCGCCGCGTCAGTTCCCAGGCCACCACCTTCGGCCCGTCATTGGATCCCTGAAAATGCCCCTGTATCACGCCGTAATCTCCTCATCCGACAGGTAACAGGCAGGATCCACGCCCCAACGGGATCCGGTAGCCGCCTCGGCACGAGCCCTGAAATTACCGCCGCAAACATCCAGGAACCGACAGGTTCGACACCGTCCGGTAACATGCCTTTTCTTGTTCCGCAATTCAGCCAGCAATTCGATACTGGAATCACTCCAGATGGCGCTGAAGGGGCGTTCACGAATCGTGCCCAGGCATTGGGTGCGCCAGAACTGGTCAGGATACACCGAGCCATCCCAGCCAATACTGGAAATCCCCTGCCCTGAACTGTTTCCGCCATTCATCCGCAGCAATTCGAGCACCTGTTTGGCCCTCTCCAGATTGCCCTCCCGCACCATGCGAAGAAAGAGGTAGGGGCCATCGCAATGGTTGTCGACCGTCAACACTTCCTTCTGGAGCCCGCACCGGGCCAGTTCGGCGGTTCGGTCAATAATCAGATCCACAATCCGCCGGGTATCGTCATGCCCTAAATCACGAGCCTGAAGATCAGCTCCCCGCCCCGTGGGAACCAAATGGTAGAAACACACCCTTGGGATGGACTCCGCCTCCAGCAAATCAAAAATCGCCGGGATGTCGTCCGCCGTATCGGCGGTAATGGTGTGGCGCAGGCCAACCTTGAGCCCGACCGATTGGCAGGCATGAATTCCGTCCAGTGTGCGGCTGAACGCCCCTTTCATGCCGCGAAACCGGTCATGAACCTCAGGACGGCCATCCACGCTGATGCCGACATAGGTTGTGCCTGCGTCCTTGAGGCGCCGGGCCATCGGCCCATCCAGCAAAGTCCCATTGGAGGAGACCACCGCACGAAGCCCGCGCCCCACGGCATGGGCGATCAGTTCGGGCAGATCGGGCCGCATCAGGGGTTCGCCACCGGAGAACAACACCACAGGACAGTGGAAGGCCGCCAGATCATCCAGCACCGCCATCGCCTCCCGGGTATCCAATTCCGGGGCACACCCCGCCTGCCCCACCGCCGCATAGCAGTGCGAACAGGTTAAATTACACCGAGAGGTGATATTCCAAACAACCACCGGCTTCTTATCCGCAGAAAACTGGAGCAGGTGCGAAGGCAAAACGGATGAATGCCGTCCATAGCGCAAGGCATCAGACGGTTCCACCTGTCCCAGATAAAGCTTAGAAATCCCAATCACAGGCTTATTATCCCATAAGACCGTACTTCAGGCCACAGGCTTTTCAAGTCAGGCAGAAACAGCCGCATCGAGTTCGATCTCGAAGAGGAGATCATGGCGGCAAACGGTGGCATGGGCGTTCACAACGGGCAGATCCTGAATTCCGTTTGCGTGGCAGTAGTCCGCCAGCAGCGGGGCATCCCGCATATCCTGGAAATACCCGATGGCTCGCGTTGTGTTTTGCCAGGCCATGCCGCGCGACTCCAGAATGGCGCCGACTACCTTCATGGTCAGGTCGATTTGTGCCGCGGTATTCCCCCGATGCATCGACTCGCCGCCCGGGGCAATGCTGGCCGTACCGGAAATCAACAGCTGGCGGCGACCGGGAAACTCGAGTTCCATGGCGCGACTGAATGAACTTTTATAGTTCGTCGCCTCGCACTGGAGCGGAGAGGCGATCACCGAGATTTTGACATTCCGGTGCCTGGGCCTGACCGCCAGGGCTCCCGCCACGAGGGCCGCGCCCTGCGGATTGCAGGCTCCGATGCCGGTACTCGCAGGAACCCGGTTATTGAAAACGCCCCGCTCCTCAAAAAAACGGGTTCGAACCCCGTTAAATTCACCGTACCAGTCGAGAAGATGATCCAGATACAGCCAGGTTCTGACCACATCAAGAAACCCCAGGCCAGCCTGTTTCAGAACCGCTTCCATTCGTTCAAAAACCTGTCTGGTCTGGGCTACGCGGGGTGCGGAGAGATCGGAAGGCAGAATCCCGGTCAACCAGCAGTAATCGGCATCCGTGTCGGACCAGGCCGACCCGACGACCGCGCCATCCAGCTCAATGCGCCGGATAGGCGCGCCTTTGACCAACACCGCCTGAAATCCGGAAAGATGCTTGCCATTACAGGGATCCCCCTGCAGCCACATCATCGGCCAGCATGCCTGCCCCATGGCTTTCTGTACGGCATCATGGAACTGGCATCCGCCGAACACCCACTGGGCCACCACTTCATCGGCGGCTTCGGGGAAGCCACGGAAAATGGCCATGGGGTCGTCTCCCACCCTTTGGACACCGATGCAGGATTCCGTAATCCATCCACAGGTGGTCCGGCGCAGGAATTGCGCGACTCCATTTTCTTTCGCAGTCATTGTGGATCCTGTTACAGCGACAAAACGTATTCCGTCAGGTCGTCCGCTTCCTGGGGCGAAAGCGTGCTGGTTTTCCCATGCTTGTCGCCCTTGTTTAATTTGATCAACGCCTCTTTCATCGCAAAAGCACGCCCATCGAAGTAGTAGGGCGCCGTGCGCCAGCATTCCACCAAAACCGGCGTGTCAAAAGGCTTGTCGTTATCCACCCCCTCACCCAATCCAATGTCATAACTCTGCAGATCGGTATAAAACGGAGCGGGATGGCAGGCGGCACAACCCGCGGCCGTAAAAACCTTTTTGCCGCGTAGCGCGGCCTTGCTTAGCTTTCCCTTCACCAAATAGGGACTGGGGACAGGCTTCATTTTTGTCAAATACTCGTCAATCGCCAGGGCATCCTCTTCCGGGCGCACGGCAAACTGGATAAATTTGAGGCCGGCACGGACACCCTTGGCCGCATTCTCGCGGATTCCCAGGCTCATGGAGGGCGGTGTCTGGAAGCAGAACAGCATGCTTTTGGTATTCTTGGGGTTGCCAATCCCGTCGTTAAGCAAATCCCAGTTCAAGCCATCGGCCCGCCCATCCGGATGGCAACTCGCACAGCTTTGCCATTCCTGGAAGCAGAACTGCGCGTCATTGAAATATTTTTCCCCCTTGCGCTCCTGGGTAAGAGGCGCCTTGGGCCCCAGCGACACCAACCGGACTACCGGATTCTCCCCTTTCAGTTGGACAACCGCCAAGTCATCGCTGAAGTAGAGTCCTGCCACGGCACTATCACCGGCCAGGCACAGCCCTCTCGGCCCGTTCCCCGGCAACTTGATCCGCTTGCGGAGACCAACCAGGAAACTCAAATCGTTGGGAACATCCTCCAGCGACAGGGACACCCCGACCTTCTCCCCTTTGGCAACCCGGTCGAGGCGCTCGTGCAGGGCGAGCCGGTCAATCTCGCTGATTTCATGGGTGCCCGCATGCGCCACACAAAGAGTCTTGCCATCCCCACTACAGGCCACGCCCCAGGGATTCGCGGCACCGAGGTCAACATCATCCAGCAGCACGGAGACCAGCAACTTGTCGGCCTGAAGGTCCACAATGCTGATGGCACTGGTGTTCATCCACCCCCGCTCAAGCTGGGTTGTAGGCAATTGATACCGGCCCAGCGTGTGGGTCACATAGGCGAACCGGCCATCCGGCGACACGCAGACCCCCCGGAGCCCGGTAGAGCCATTCGGGAGCGTCAAATTGGTGACCACCGTCCGGGAGACAGAATCCACGATCGAAACCGCAGCCGCCAGATAATCGGAATTGGCGGGCATGGCAGGCAAGTGGTTGGCCACCACCATCCGACGGCCATCCGGCGTAAAGGCGGCCGCCACGGGCTCCCGGCAAACAGCGACCCTCCCCAGTTCCTTGCGGGAGGACGCATCGATTAGGCTGACATCATTGTTAAACCGGTTACAAACAGCCAACATTTTGCCATCCTGGCTGACCGCAGGCGCCACCGGGGTGTGTCCGACAGGGATCAGTGCCTTGCATTTGCCAGTCTCAGCATCATATGCGGCGACTTGGCCTTCAGCGGCCTCCAAGGTGACATAGAGAATGCCGGCTTTGGAATCCAACGCAAGGCCGGTAGGCGGCAGCTGAGTGGCGATCACTTTTTTCAATGCGCCAGAAGCCAGGTCAATCTTCACCACCTGATTGGCGGTGTATTCGGCCACAAATACGTCCCGCCCGTCAGCAGACGCCACCACGGCACAAGGAGAATAATAGGCAATGTCACGCGTTGCGCGGAACCAGCCTGCCTGCACAACCGAAATGGTTACGAGCCCGGCAACCATCACCAGAGGCCACCTCGCCAATTTAAACCTAAGATTCATCAGACCCCTTTGAAAAAAATGACTCACAGGTACTTGTAACGTAATTACCATACACAAGGGATATCCCAAAAGGAACCACCCTTTCGGGTGGTTTTATCCCAGGATTGACTAGCCCCCCCCTACTCCACCACCACCCGGAACCCGACATTAAAAACCCGCTGATAAGGGGAATAGGGAGTCCGGAAACCCGAGGCGCACCGGAAGGGGCGGTCATACCAGGACCCCCCGCGCGCCACGCGATCAATCTCCGGATCCGGGTCGCCATCATTCCGCCCGTCATCATCCTCATAGGGATAAGGCTTGTAGGCGGACAACGTCCATTCTGCCGCATTGCCGTGCATGTCATGCAACCCCCAGGGGTTCGGCTTATATTGCCCCACGGGGCGGGTGACAAATCCGCCGTCGTCGAACCGGGAGTCATGGGGCACCCAGTCATCGTACCGGCTGGGATTACTCATCAACGCAGCCCGCGAATACCCGTCCGCGGAGGTGTCGGCGGCAAACTCCCGAAGCCGGAGGTCGCCCAGGTTGGCATACGGGGAATAATCGACTGCCCCCTCGCCGAACCAGAACGGCGCACCCGACCCGGCGCGGCAAGCCCATTCCCATTGGGCCTCCGTCGGCAGCGTGACTTTTTTTCCGGTCTTCTCCGACAACCAGTGGCAGAAGGCCATGGCCTCCTCCCACGACACCCGCACCACAGGCTGGTCGGCCTGGTCCTGGCCATACCCCACAATCCCGAACTGATAGCCATGCCGATCTTCTGTACGGCTTTCATGCTCCGGATCAAACTCACGGTACTGGGCGTTCGAGATTTCGTGGCGGCCCATCCAGAATCCGTCGGCAATAGGGACACGGATCACGGGTTGCTCGTCCCTATGGCCGGCATCACTGCCCATCAGAAACTCCCCATCTGGCACCCATACCATTTCAATGGCGGCGTTTGATCCCCCAGTTTCGAAGGACATTGCCACCCGCCCTTCCGGCGCCGTCCTAATCTGGCGGCGAATGGCCTCGTCCGGCGCAAAGGGCCAGTCGGGGCATTCGGTTTCAGACACAGGCGCCCCCATCCGCTCCTCAAGGGGCAGAGGCGGCACGGGCGTCGGCTCATACGGCGGCGTTTCCGGAATAGTCTCATAGTCCGGAAACGGCCCCATGGGCACATACTTTCGGCGCAGTTCCATCGCCCGGGCATCCACGATTTGCATGCGGCTCGCGCCTATGCCCGGAATCTCGCCCCAGGTGCCAAAGAAGACCGCATTCAGATCCACCCAGGCAGCCAGCCGTACCCAGGATTCACCGTCCAACCGGACCCCGTAATGCCCTTTCCGCAACATCTGGCCCAATTCGGTCTGGCTGAAGTGGTAATCCATCGGCGTGAACATCCGCCGCTCCCCCTCAATGCCAGGCCGCCTCACATACCGTTGAAGCTCAAAGTAGGATTCCGTGAATTTCCCGCCACGCGGCCAACTTCCGGACATCTGGGACGACCAGTCGGTAAGCGGTACTCCTCCCTTGAAACTGGGGATCTCCCGGCCTTCCCGGGGCTGTCCCGAATGGCAGTTCGCGCAATACCGGTCAAGGACAGGCTGCACTTCGCGGACGAAACTGAACCCGCGCGCAGGCCCATGCCAAGGTTCGACCAGCGAGGGCTCGCGCCGCTGGGCTCGGCCGGGCCGGACGATGGGCGCCTCATTCTGGCTCTCATGGCACCCCACACAGGAAACCTGCTCGCCGGGCATGCCGACAAACCAGCTCCGCATCAATTGCAGCGCCTGCCCCTTTCCATCCAGCGGCTGAATCGCAAGCGCAGTGTTGGCGGGAATGGAGAAATGGGCGGAGCCATCCTCCTCCACCGGCACCGTCCCCAGGATGCGCTTGATGTCCCAAGGGCCATCGATCCCCAATGTGCCATACAAGCCGCCCATTCCCCGGCGCCCAAAATAATATTCAACCACCCGCAGGCGTTTCACCGTGCCGCGGGGAATGCCCGCCAATCCAGGCCCGGCGTAGATATCGGCAATGACGACATCCGCCGTGTCTTTGGACAAATCGACCCGGTCGGGAATCACAGGCGGGGTTTCGGTCTTGCGCATCGGAACCGGCCACAACAGGGCGGACCCCTCGACCTCCTTCACCAACGTCATATTGTCGAAGACATCCACCAGGTAAATCCCCCACAGGGAATCTGCCGCCGGTTTTGCGACGACAAGATGGTATTTTCCGCTTAGCGGCGCGGGCATGAGAAATTGCGGCCACACACCATCCACGAGCCGGTCGCGCACAATCGGCTCAATCGTTTTGCCGCGCCCGGGGATCTCCTGGACAATCCCCTCCGCATCACGCCGCCCCTGGCTGGGGTCAAGGACCAGCAACCGCCCGGACCGCGGCGTTCCATGATGCCCGCCCGCCACCCCGATGACCCGGCGGGGATCGCCGGGAATGGCCTTCGCATAGAAAAACGAATTCGGGAACCACGACCCACTCCCCCGCAGTTCGCGCTGGTCGGTGCCATCGGGATTCATATGGAACAGGATACGGCTGTTGGAATGCGACTGGTCGGTGTATTCCCAACGCAAATACATCACCCGCCCGTTATGCAACATCGTGGGGCACCAGTCGCTGTCCTGCTCAAAAGTCAGTTGGCGGATCGACTGGGTGCGGGGATCGAGTTGGTAGAGGCAAGCCATGGCTCGCCCCCCAAATTCACAGGGCAAACCCTGATACACGGCGGTCGAGGCAAAGATGATGCGCCCGTCAGGCAGATAGCAAGGATCGAAGTGGGCAACATCGGCACCGTCATCGGGCGTGGCCTGGCGCAGCCCCTTCCCATTGTCCTTGATTTCAAACAGACGCCAGTTTTTTTCCTTCGCGCCTTGCTGGGCAAAAAGGAGCCGATCCCCGTCAAAATGCAGCACGGGATCAATCAGAGTCTGGTTCTTCGCTGGCGTATAGATCGTCGAGAAGCGTCCCACCCCACGCAAGTCGGACAGCACGGCCAGTTCATCCTTGAACACATCCTGGCGGGGGATCGTATCGCTGGTGTGGGCATTCAGCGACCCCACGCCAAGGGCACCGCCCATGATTTTCCGGGCATTCCCCTTCAACGGGATTCGCTTCACCACAAGCAGTCGGCCAAAATCCAGCAGGGGGTTGGCGAGCAAAGCATTCCTGACACCTGAGACCAGCCGTTGCGCCTCCGTGGCGGCTTTCTTATCCCGATTGCCAAGCAACCCCACCAAAGCCTCACGCCGATCCACAAAAGCCTTGATGGCGGCACGGTGCTTCGCCCCGTCATAACGATCCGGCCACGTCCCGGCCATATCCTCCACCGCCAGCGTGGCCGCCTCGACATTCACCTGGTCAACCGCCTGTAACAGTTCCTTGCATCGCGCATCCAGCCCGGCTGCAAAAGCCTGGGACAGGGTCAACGCCAACGATGCGAGGAATGAAAAGCGCCGTCTCATGGTTGCCGGAACCAACTAATGCACCACAGTGCCTTCAAGTGGATTTCCCGGCACATCCAAAATCTGGAGGCTGGAAATCGTTTTCATGGTCGTATGATCCGCGAAAGTCCAGACGACTTGCTTGTCGGGAGTGACCTCAATCACCTGCGGCGCGGTGCCGAACTTGCCGTGGCCCAGCCAGTTGGACATCACGGTGTTTCCATTGGGCAGCACCCAAAGGTCATTCGGGTTCCCGATACCCGGGCACTCCCATTCCACCCTGCCCTCGGCAGAGACAATGAAGGCCTTGTGGCCGGAATAATCCACACAGGCAAAACGGTGCCCTTTCCCTTGGATTTCCGCCGCCCCGAAAACGGGAAGCGCCACGGACAGGCAGAACAACGCCACGACAGCCGATTTATTGGGCAGATTCATCGAGTCCCTCCACTTCCTTACGAATTGCAGCCAGATCTTTTGAGTCGATCAGAAGGTCGCCGCCACGGGCATTCTCCTGGGCTTGTATTGCACGCCGGGCACCGGCCAGGGTGTGTGTCACACCGGATTGGGCCAGGGTCCATGCGATGGTCAATTGCGCCGTCGTGCAGGCATATTTTTCGGTCAATGGCTTGAACCGGGCCAGCATGGCCAGCACGCGCCCGCGGTTTTCGACCTTGTACCAGGGATTCCAGTCCCCGTTGCTGCGGAAATCACCGGGCGTGAACGTCCGGTCCATCCCCACTTTCCCCGTCAGCAAGCCCTGCTCCAAGCTCATATAGGTCAGCGTCGCCAGGTGGTTGCGCTGGCACGCCGGAAGGATGTCCTTTTCCGGCGCCCGGTAAAGCATGCTGTAGCGGAACTGGTTCGAGGCCACATCACCTGCTGCGACATTCTCGGCCAGTTCTGCTGGCGACACATTGGAGACGCCAATGGCCCGGATCTTCCCCTGCTCCTTCAGCTTCATCAGGCACGCCATGGTGTCGGCAATGGGCGTCTTGTCGGGATCAATGGCCGGCCAATGGGTCTGGTAGAGGTCAATGTAGTCCGTGCCCAGGCGACGCAGGCTGTTTTCCACCTCCGTCGTGACCGTGTCCGGACGCAGGGAACGCCGCATCGGCCGGCCATCAAACTCGCAGAAGTACGAGCCGCGCTGGTCATCCCACCAGAGTCCGCACTTGGTGGCCAGCACGACTTTGTCGCGGCGGCCGTGGATCGCCTTGCCCACGACTTCCTCGCTGCGGCCGAACCCGTAGGCGGGCGCCGTGTCAATCAGGGTGATCCCCGCATCCAGCGCCGCCCGGATCGTGGCAATGGACTCGGCATCGTCCGTATCCTTGCCCCAGACTGTCCCCCCGCCCAATACCCAGGCACCGAGCCCGACGACCGAGGCCTCAATCCCTGAATTTCCCAGTTTCCGCGTGCGCATATCCTTCATCTCCTTGTTTCAAACCACAGAGGGCAAACGGTGTCGCCCAGAACTTGTGATGAGGGGCATTGCTACACTATCCGTTTATGCCAATTCAAGCCTCATCTCCCCGTCATAAAAATTACCACCCGAATGGGTGGTATACCCAAATGATGACAAGTGGTAAGGTGCGAAGTCAATCCTAAGGGTCGAGGCAACGTTGTCCACAGGATAAACAAGACAGCAAGAAACAGAGATTGACCATGAAATTCTTGACTAACGCAGTGCTGCTGCTTTGTGGATCCGCCGTACTGGCCGGATCAGCAGCAACCGACGCGCCCTCCTGGAGCGCAGCCATGGTGAAACTGCGCGACATAGGCTACCCGTCCCTAAGCACCCCCTCCCCCGGGCCAACGCAGGGCGCCGGACATGAACTATGGATGCAGCGGGATAAAAACGCCACCTTGGAACGTGGTGTCACCGAAAGACTGTGTGGAAAAATTGGCGACTCCGCACTTCCCCTCCAGGCGGAACTTAAGGCCCTGAAAGATGTGCCAATGGGCGACCGGCGCTGGATGGATCTGTACGTAAAGGCCAGCCAACTGAGTCTCAAGCCGGGTGACCGCACCATCACCTTCGAGCGCAGCTTCATCGAGGTGCTTTGCAGATCGTTGGGCGAAACCGCCGCTCCGGTCACAGCGGAATTAGCCTCCATGAAAACCGTTCCTCCCGGCGATGGGCGCTGGCAGGAGTTGTACCTTAAACTCTGCCGCCAGAGGAACAAGCAGCGCCTTTACCTCCTGTTTACCAAACAGTTTACCAAACAGTTCCCGATGGAAACGATTTGGTTTGCCCAGGATCTGGCGGCTTTCTCAGGCACAAACAAGCTCAGCGCCGGGTTTGACATGTTCGTGCAGAAAGACCGTGATGCCGCCTTTGAGCGCAGCCTGGTTGAACAGGCCTGCAAGGAACTGAACCCCGCTGGGGCCGCCCCGATCAAGGCTGGACTCGACGCGTTGGGCTCAGCGGCGGCCGACGATCCGCGCTGGTTGGACCTCTACCAGACGGCCTGCCTGCAACGGCGCAAACAGCGCCTGCAGCCCCTGCTGGCCAAAACCCAGGACATCATCTTCGTCAAACATCTGGTCTTCGCCTCGAAGAGTGGATTACAGAATTGCCACGAATACGAGGGCGACGAGAGGCCGACCGGCCTATTCAAGCTGGATCTGCGTCCAGAGCTCGAAGGACGACGCGCCGTGGTCAGCACCCTGATACCCGGTGACGATGGAATCATGCGGGATCCCTG
>CAMDCX010000009.1 GCA_945890715.1 PVC group bacterium
TGAATTGGTCGAACAAATTGCCGCCCTTGTCGTCACAAATAATAAAAGCGGGGAAATCTTTGACTTCGATTTTGCGCACGGCTTCCATGCCCAATTCTTCAAAATCCACCATCTGACCTTCTCCCGAGAGCCTGTATAGTCCCTGTCGCGGCGCACAGCGCCCCTCCCACAAAGAACAAAGTTTGGAGCCGAAGACGGTTCTACCCCCTCGTTAGTAACCCCTTACTTTTTGCCCGCGCTTGTACTTGTGACGACGCTCTGGTTTTGATAGAGATTCAACACCGTAATGAACACGCCTAACAACCAGAAGCGAATTGATGATCTGGAAGTTGCCAATCTTGAATTAGCCGCCATCAACGCCGAACTGAAGGCCAGTGAACAAAAATATCGCCGCCTCTTCGAATCCATGATGGACGCCTACGTGAGCGTGGATATGGCGGGTCACATTCTGGAAACCAATCACTCCTATCAGACCATGCTAGGCTACTCGGAAGCCGAGCTCAAGTCGTTGACATACTCGGATCTGACTCCGGAAAAATGGCACGCCACCGAATCCAGGATTGTCAAAGAACAGGTCATTCCGCTTGGCTATTCCATTGCCTATGAAAAGGAATATAAAAGGAAAGACGGCACTCTCTTCCCCATTGAACTTCGCACATTCCTGCTCCGAGACGATTCAGGACAGCCCTTTGGAATGTGGGCTATCATTCGCGACATCACGGAACGCAAGCGTACGGAAGCGGTGCTACACGAGGCTGAATGGAAGTTCCAGGCGCTATTTACAAAAGGCCCCATCGGTGTGGCCTACCATGAAATGATCTATGATAAGGCGGGGAAACCGGTCGATTACCGATTCCTTGATGCGAACGAATGTTATCTGGAACTAACCGGTGTCGACCCACGCGGAAAAACCGTCAGGCAGGCTTTTCCGGGAATCGAAAATGATCCCTTTGACTGGATCGGAACTTTCGGCCGTGTCGCCAGGACAGGTGAACAGTTACGCATCGAACAGTATTTCAAGACCAATAATCGCTGGTATGACTTGGTCGCGTACCAGTACAAGCCCGATCATTTCGTCGCGGCATTCCAGGAAATTACCGCCCGTAAACAGGCGGAAGCGGAGCGAGCCAAGCTGACAGAGCAATTGACACAGGCCCAGAAGATGGAATCGGTGGGTCGGCTGGCAGGCGGCGTGGCCCACGACTTCAATAACATGCTGGGGGTCATCCTCGGTCATGTCGAAATGGCCATGGATCAGGTGAAGAAATCCGACCCGCTTTATTCCGATCTCACGGAAATCCAAAAGGCGGCACAACGCTCAGCCGATCTTACCCGGCAACTCCTGGCTTTCGGCCGCAAGCAGTTCATCGTGCCCGAAGTACTCGCCCTGAACGAGACCGTGGCGGGCATGCTAAAGATGCTGCACCGGCTCATTGGCGAGAATATCAACCTGGTCTGGCAACCCGGGCCGACCCTATGGCAGGTCAAAATGGATCCCTCGCAAATCGACCAGATCCTGATCAACCTGTGCGTCAATGCCCGGGACGCCATCGCGGGAATCGGCAGCGTGACGATTGAGACAGAAAACAAACTTTTCACCGAAGCCGAGTGCGCCCACAATACCGTGGATATCCCGGGCGAGTATGTACTGCTCTCTGTGAGCGACTCCGGGTGCGGTATGGAAAAGGAAATGTTGCCCCTTCTTTTCGAACCGTTTTTCACAACCAAGGGTGTAGGCAAAGGCACGGGCCTCGGCTTGTCCACGGTCTACGGTATTGTCAAACAGAACAACGGCTTCATCACCGTCTACAGCGAGCCCGGGCATGGCACAACCTTTAAGATCTACCTGCCCCGGCATGCGGGTCGGCGGGAACCGGCCGTCGCACCAAACCCTGAGCTACCTGCCCAACGCGGGAGCGAAACCATCCTGCTGGTGGAAGACGAGCCGACCATGATGACCATGACAACGGTTATGCTTGAGAAACAGGGCTATACGGTGCTCCCGGCAATCACTCCGGGCATCGCCATACGTCTGGCTCATGAACATGCCGATATCATCGCCCTCATGATTACCGACGTGATCATGCCCGAAATGAACGGCCGGGATCTTGCCAGGACTCTGCGAACACTCTACCCCACCCTCAAATGCCTGTTCATGTCGGCCTATACCGCAAATGTCATTGCCATCCAGGGAATCCTCGACCCCGGCGCGCAGTTCATCCAGAAGCCTTTCTCCCGGAATGAATTCGCCGCCAAAGTCAGGGAAGTCCTGGATAATCAATAAGCCCCTCCTGCCTACGCCGAGGAGTTCTCCTCATTGGCGATTTCCGAACTGGTGGCGGTGAGAGGCGATTATCGTCGCGTTGCTCCTGGCGATCATTTTGAAGGAATCCGAAAACAAAGAATCGCCGGAAACCCGGATCCAAAACAACTCCGCCAACTCACTTGCCTGTGACCAAACCCGCAAAAACTCAGGCGGAGGCGGGGGCGGCGTAACAGGACGATCTGTCAGCTCACCTTCCAGCCCGGGCCGATAGAACATCGGAAGCATGTCGTAACAGGGAGCCAAAGCAAGAGGACGCCCCTTTCCCAGAAATAAACTGATGTTGCCATAATGCATGTCCGTATTCCCGATCATCACGCCAAACCACCACAATAGGGACATCTGTTCGGCATCCTGCCCCGTCAACCACCCTCCACGTACAAGACGATCTGACGCCAAAGTCCAGGGCGTATCCATCCGTCCCCAAAACGCCGCATCCAGTGCGAACAAGGAGACCAGTCCACGACGGCCATGCAAACCCACCCGGTCAAACCGGATGGATTCAAGAAATCGACGTCCTCCGGAATCGATCAACCGCGTTTGCGCGGCGGCAATGCCGTGCTCCCTGAGTAAAATGGAAGCGCAGTGTTCCGCCGCAAGCAAATCGGCCCACCGCTGATCCTCGGGCCGCCCGGAACGGCCGTTGAATTTAACAATGACATGCCGCACCGCTCCCTCAGGAGATTCCACCGTTGCGGTGAATTTCGGTTGCTCACCCGCCGCAGAGGATCCAGGCCACTCACCGGCCAGCGTGGCTTGCGCCCGTTCCCTGTAGGTCTCGGCGCAACGCTCCTCAGGAATAACCCGCACCCCTGAAATCCTGCGTTCCTGAACCGTATCCAACATGGTATTCCCCAGAACAAAGGAACCTTGGAGATCATGGCCATAGCGAACCAGAGCCAAAATAACATCGTCAGATCGCCATACCCGAGGATCCTGAGGTAATCCAAGCTCCTGGCCATATTGCCTTGCGAACGTGCGACCCAGAAACCCCTGTGGCCGAAGATCATCCAGAAACCAAGGCAGATCCGGATAAAGACCGGACGGAAATAGATTACCCCTCAAGGACTCCCAAGGCGTGTCCTGAAGAAAACCGCATTGCCTCGCCTCAAAGGCACACAACCGGCCAACATGATGAGCCTGCCCCGCCTCATCAATCTCATAAAGCGGCCAGGACTCCCCGATCGTCCCAATCTCCCGACTCAAGGCATACCGCACTGCCCGCGCCTTCCCCAAACGCACAAGCCGATGGGGATCAATCTTTCCAAGAACCCGGGAAAGGGTCGGCTGACTCACACCCAAAGCGACCGAAAGGTCGATCGCTGAAAGCGCCCCCCTTCGCCGAAGTTCAAATTCCACTTTTGACACATGATTAGGCATATATGAATAGATACTTATCGCTTTTACATGTTTATAATATGTGTTTTACGAATATATTCAAGTATTTTTGAATAGATAGTGAATAGATATATTTCAGAACCTGAAAAGAGAACCGAGTTTTCGACCTAGCAAGATGGCCGCCGCACCCAGTGTACAGGCGAGAAAGAGCATCGCCCACACCCCGAAGGCGCACGCCAGGAACGTCCCCTGCCCCAACACTTGCGAGAGTTCGAAAATTGCCTTGGTAATGGGATAGGTCGCCGCCTTCTGGGCGAGGATCAGGGAGTCGGATACTTCCAACATCGAGAACCCGAACACAAACAGGACGCCCACCACCACATTGGCCGCAATCAGCGGAATGGTGATCCGGCGGAGCACCGTCAGTCGGCTGGCCCCCAGATTGCGAGCCGCCTCCTCCAACACGACCGGAGTCTGCTCCAGCCCGGCACACACCGCCCTGACCAGATACGGCAACCGCCGGATGGCATAGGCCGCAGCCAGCAACAGGGTCGGATTATTGACCGGATCAAACAGAGTGTTCAGCCACGGATATCTCGCACACATTCCCAGATACCCAAAGGCGATGACAATGCCGGGCACCGCCAGAGGCACCATGATCATCAGGTCGAACACCGGCGTCCATCGTGATTTCCAGCGGACCAGAAGCAATGCCGCCGGAATACCTGTCGCCACACAAATGAGCATGGCCAGTGAGGAATATTTCAGACTGTTGAGAATGCTGGGAACCACAATCTCATGCGACAACGCTCCCTGAAAATGCATCAGCGTCCAGCCACTGGGCAACACGGTTCCGTACCAGTCGGCCGAAAACGCCATGGCCACCAAGGCCAGATGCGGCAACCCGGCGGCGAGGGTGATAAGCCCAAACACCCCCGCCGCCAGCCAGCCGCGAAGTCCCGTCAAGAACTTGGCCGCACGCCCACCGGCTCCTTTCATCAACATCGCCCCATCAGTGCCCCCACCTTTCAGGAACCACCGGCTGGCTGCGTACAGCCCGCCTGAAAAAAGCAACAACAGCGCCACCAGGGCGTACGGCATGGGATTACCATCCAACTCGGTGATGCCATTGAAAATCTGAACTGTGGTGACTCGGTTGTAGCCCAGCATCAACGGCGTCCCCAACTCGGTGAAACTCCAGATCAGAACAAGGCTGCCGCCCGCAAATAAGCCGGGGCGGATCAGGGGAAGAGTGACCCGGCTCAAACGTCTCCACCTGCCTGCTCCCAGATTTCGGGCGGCTTCCTCCATGGAGGGGTCTACATTCGCCAGCGCGGTCACCACATTCAGGTAAAGAATCGGATACAGGTGCAACGCCTCAATCACACAGACCGCATAGAAACGGCCGTCCCCGCCCAGCCAGTCCACCGGCCCCACCGAAAGCGCACCGAGCAGGGTATTCACCACACCGTAATGCCCGAAGATCTGTTGAAACCCCAATGCCCCGACAAAGGGCGGCAGAATCATGGGAATCATCATGAGCCCGTTCACGAGGGATTTCCCCGGAAACTCGAACCGGTCAAACAGCAACGCCGGGGGAAGGGCAATGAGAAACACCAGGCCGGTCGTGACCAGCGCGATCTTAAACGCATTCAAAAGACCTTCCCGGTAAAGGGGCGAGGCCAATGCCTCGACGATGAGAGCGGGGCTCAAGCCACGGGAAAGCACTGCGTAGAGCGGTACCGCCATAAACATGACAAAGAACAGCCACAGCCACACCATAAAAATCAGGCGCAACGGTTTCATTGTCCAGACCTCGCCAAACGGGCGGCATCACGGTAGGCCTGCCGGGCCGACTCACTCCACTCCCGCTGGGTTTTCAACACGTCCCGAGCCAATGGATTGGCCAAAGCACGGCGACAGGACTCAAGGTCACGATACCCGAAAGGCAAAGCGTTAAAACGTGCCATGGCCAGGGGAACCGCCGTCGGCCCGCCCGCCCGGAGTATCTCACTCCAGGCTTCCCGCATTTCCGGCAGGGAATCCAGGGCGACACATTTGATGACAATCCGGAGCAGGTTGAAATATTTTGCCGTCCATTCCGGATGATAGGCAAATCCCGCACAGCGTTCATACAGATTCACATCCGCATCCGATCGGTACTGGCCGTGCTGCGGCTGGTAAAGTTCCTTGCGGATCGGCAGCCGGCGCAGGGCATAACGCCGGGGCCCGCCGGGCGCCCCGACCTTGTAATTCCAAAGCTTCTGGCCTTCCTCGGACAACACAAACTCGATGAACGCCACGGCACTGTTCCGGTTCGGCGCACCTCGCAACAATTGAATGGGATCGGCAGTCACCGAGGTGCCGTTGGTCGGGCTCAAAAACAGAAGTCGTTCCGCCCCCCCGCTTTGAACGGCCGACCACTCGGCCTCACTGCGGCCATAAAAATCAATGCAGATCCCGGCCACCGAGGCACCGGCCGCCGTCTCATGCGCCACCTTGCTGGCAGAATCCGTGACCGTCCGACTGTTGGCTGCAATCCGTTTGATCAGGTTGATCCCGTTGGCCCAGCCCTGATCCACTCCCTGCCCCGCCGCCACGGCCGCCGCGATCTGTTGCTGAACCATCAACTCATAACATTTGTTGACCGAGCCAGATTTCGTCGGATCCGCAATCACGAGGGTTCCAAAAAAACGGGGCTCCCCCAGCGATTCCCACCCTGACGGCGGCGTGGCCTCGGAAAGCACCGCCAGCCTTTGCCGGTTCCAGCAGATGCCGAATGACGACAAACAAACGCCGTAATAGCGCCCGGCGGGATCGTAAAAGATTTCGCCGCCAAACCGCTGCGGCATGACGTCATCCCTGAACCACTCGGGATGAAGCCGCTGAATCCCGGCATCCACGGCATAGCCCTTTTCCGCCTGGCGGTGATGATCGTACTGCCCTCCTCCAAAAAAAAGATCCACCCCGATTCCGGCATCGCGCGACTTGGAAGATTCAAAGCGATCCGCGATATAGCGGACAATATCCGAGGTACCGCCCGGGGTCCGCCATTCCACGCTCACTTCCCGCCCGAACCGCGCCCGGTAATACTCCCGGAACACACGCCCGATTTCGTAGCGGATGCCCTCCGAATGCGGCGTGAGAATAACCACCCGATCCCCTGTTCCCCCAAGGCCGGACCCGGCCTCCGTTTTGGCGGGACGCATCAGGACAGGAATGGCCACCAGAACGGCCAGAGGCAGGAACGCCAAAATCAGCTTTCGCCACATTTAGGGTGCCTCCAGAAGATAAATCTGCTCCGGCTCAATGGCCACCTGAATCATCCCGCCCGCCTCACGGCGAGGCGGACAAAGCTCATGCGCGGTCAACCGGCAATCCCCGGCGGTCAATTCCCAAATTCCCGCCTCCCCGAGAAACGCACCCTGCTCCAATCGGGCCTGAAAACAATTCACACCCCCGACCGAACCGAGCCGCACCGTTTCGGGCCTGACCAGTGCCGTCAGCCGGTCACCCGGATGTGTGGCAAAGGACGGCTTCCCCGCCATCATCTCCCCAAAGGGCGTATCGAGTTTGCAGGATCCGTTCACGAGGGCCGTCACCGTTACCGGGAAGAGGTTGGCTGAGCCCATGAATTCGGCGACGAACCGGGTTGCGGGGGCACGATACAACATTTCAGGGGATCCGATCTGTTCCAGACAGCCCTGATGCAACACGGCAATCCGGTCTCCCATGCTTAACGCCTCGCGCCGGTCATGGGTAACATAGACGGCCGTCAGGCCGGTGGACTTGCAAATGCGACGGATCTCGCTCCGCATGGTATCCCGCAATTTGGCATCGAGATTGGACAGCGGTTCATCGAGGAGAAGCAATCTAGGCTTGAAGGCAATGGCGCGGGCCAGAGCCACCCGTTGCTGCTGGCCGCCCGACAGCGAGGCCGGCTTGCGTTCCCTATAGTCAGCCATCTTGACCTGATCGAGCGCCTCCATCACCTGCTTTTCCCGCATTTCTCCGCGAATTTTCCGGGACTCAAGACCGAAGGCCACATTCTCAAAGACCGTCATGTGCGGCCACAGCGCATAGTTCTGAAAAACGAGACCTGCGTCCCGCTTCTCGGGCGCCAAACGGGTCACATCCTGTCCATCAAATTCAATCGTCCCCGAGTCAGGCTGCAGAAACCCAGCGAGCAAACGCAAAAGGGTTGTCTTACCGCATCCGCTGGGCCCCAGCAGGAAGAAAAGCTCCCCGGGCTGAACCGTCAGGCTGATATCCTTTAAAACAGGAACCCCGGCCGTATAGGTTTTCCCGACCCCCTTGAGTTCAACTTTAATCATGGTGTCGTGTCCTTTTCATAATCAAAATCAATGCCACGTCGCGTGCCAAACCTGATACTCAGAAAGACGCAAACGATAACGCGCGATATTCCCCTCATGGAGCGCCATGAGTTCGGTTTCCGCCACTTCAACGAGGCGACTCCTGTCGCTTCCATTCGCCTTTTCAAAAGCGAGGCGTTGAATCAATGACCCGGCCGCCTTCTTGTCAAGCCGACCCCTGACAACAGTGGAAACCATGTCAGCCAGTTCCTGCCGGTACCGCAACCGGAACGGATCCGGCTCTCCCAGCGACTGACGCACAGCGGAATAACGCGCACACGAGCGCTCGTAGGCCCAGACGAACACATCGCGCAGAAATTCCACGCGCGTCAGCTCATAGACCCCGAGAATACCACGGGTATAGTCCTGTTCGGGAACATCCACAAAAGAAAGCGGACAGACGTTCGCACGGATCAAAGGAATGTTGGCCGCTAGCCGGGACACACGCTTGTTGACATCCTCGAATGGCTGAAGATAGGGCAGATGCACCATGACGAAGAATGCTTTCTCAAAGACATCCTCAACCGCATCGGCCGTATGGAGCACCTGTTCAAAGCATTCATCAATCACCTGCGGCCCGTACAGGGGCTGAAAAACGGTTCCCGTAATGCCCACCCCTTTTGAACGGACTCGTCCACAGGCCTGTGGATCGGACAGGAGATTCTCCGAAAGCAACGCGTGCAAATTGCATAGGGTGTAGCGATTGAACCCGATCTCTGAACCCGCCTCCACCAGCAGTTCAATGGCCGCCTTGTGATTCAGGATCATCTGCGCCTCACGCACATTCCGCCCCTCGGCATTCTCCCCAAATTCCAATAGCCGTTCTGTCTCCAACAACGAATAGGTATTGCCTTCCAACCGGCTGGAATTCCAGGACAGATCAATCAACAGACGATTGAGGACCTGACGCACATAGGTACCTGGAGGCAACCGCACATCCGGGACAGCGCCAAGAGATGCAAGATACGCCCGTATTTCAGCAGTCAAATAGAATGATTCATTAGGCCGATACCGGTCGAGAAAAGCCCGGTCATATCCAACAGGCTTCCGGCTGGATATCGGCAACGCGACACGATCCCTGATTGCTTCAGCCTCAGGGGAATATCGGATCCCACCTGTAACAGGCGTAGACGTCACCGCTTCTCTTTCAGGCCGGGGAAGGCGGTAGCGGCGACCACGACCCTCACTCTCGGGGATCAACCGATTCTCGCAGACAAGCATGGCAATACGGCGTTGTAATGTCCGGCGTGGTACCGTGTGGTCAAGAGCCACCCCTATTTCATCAATCGAGGCAGAGTCGGGAAAACGGGCCACTGCTTGAAGTATAACGAGCTGTAGGCTTTCTGATATAGTTTTTGGCATGGGATATATTATGGCGCGATTTTATTAATTGCGCCATGAAAAACATTTACATGGCGCAATTAATGATATTGCGCCAATATTCGGAATATATTCCGTCAAAAACTGTCCCTAACAAGCTTTTCCCGACGCCATCCAAGTCAGAAGAGAGCGAACTTTGGCTAACGTTTACGCGATCATCGCGTCTTCTCTTTCCCCAGACCATCCATCAACGCAGACAAGCCCTCTTCCATGCTGAATTTCGGCTCGTAGCCAAGATCCTTTCTGATCCGGCTGATGTCCGCAACCGAATGCCGGATATCGCCAATCCGCGCCTCCTTGAACCCGGGCTTCAAATCACTCCCGGAAATGCCCTTGAGGATTTCCCACAACTTCAACAAGGTAATCTGCCGCCCAGTCGCCACATTAAAGATCTCGCCCTTCCCCACCGAGTCCGTCTTCATCGCCAGCACGTTCGCCTGGACCACATCTTTCACGAACACAAAATCACGCGTCTGCCCGCCATCGCCAAAAATGGTCGGCGCCCGACCCTGCCGGATATCATCCGCAAAACGGGAAATCACCCCAGAATACATGGACTTACCATCCTGCCGGGGACCAAAGACGTTGAAATAGCGTAGCGACACAGTCTCCACCCCATAGAGGTGGCTATACAGTTTCATGTAATATTCCCCCGCCAATTTCCCGAGGGCGTAAGGCGATTCTGGCTCCGGCAACATCGTTTCCCGCTTGGGAAGCTCGGGATTATTGCCATAGACTGCCGCCGAGGTAGCCAGCACCACCCGCTTGACCCCGGCCTCCCGCGCCGCCTGCAGTACATTCAAGGTTCCGCGGATATTGATTGAGTCGTTATCCAGGGGGTGTTCAACCGAAACCGTCACGGAAACCAGTGCCGCCTCATGAAAGACATGCTTCACGCCCTGCATAGCGCCCGCCAGGGCCGCAGGATCACAGATGTCCCCCTCCACGACTTCGATGGCCGATCCAAAGCCTTTCAGGTTCTCACGCTTTCCGCTTGAGAAATTATCAAGGATCCGAACCTCCACACCTTCGGCAACCAAGGCCTCCGCAATGTGCGATCCAATGAAACCCGCACCACCTGTTATCAACGTCTTACCCAAGTTCATGGTTCACCTGCATTATTTTATGAATCAGCCCCACAGTTTTTCAGGATAAACACCGTTTTCAACGAGGCGGCGCAATCCCTCCACCACCACGCTCTTATCCTGAGGATAGGTGACCCCAAACCAGTGTTCCGGAGTCGAGAGAACCTTCACCGAGGCCTTGCCCGCACCGACCAACCCATCCACCACCGTGGGCAGAAAAAACTCGGCCTTGGAGTTGGCTGCGTTTTTCTGAAGAAACAGGGGGAATTCACGCTGGAGATGCCCGAACAGGGAGGGAGTCAATCCCCACATGTTCATGGAAACCACCTCGTCGCCCGTCAGAGATACCCAGCCGCCCTGAGCCGCCGCATAACGGACACCCGTCACCGTTCTCTCGATGTTTGTCCGCTCCTGAACACGTTTCAGCAAGCCTCGTCCGTCCACCTCGCATACCCCGCGTGCCACATGGCCATGTTCGGAAAGCGTATTGCGAAGCGTAAAGCCCACCATGCTGTAGTTCCCGGAGTCAGGACTCACCCCTTTCAGGAACTGACCCAGCACCTCGTAGGAACGTCGGCCGTAGAAATCATCGGCATTGATGACGGCGAAGGGAGATTTGACATGATTCCGACAAGCCATGACGGCGTGTCCCGTTCCCCATGGCTTGACACGATCAGCCGCCAAAGGAAACCCGGCAGGAAGGTCATTCAGATCCTGAAACACATAATCAACCGGAATGTGTTTTTCAAAGCGAGCCGCCACCAGGGAACGAAAATCCGCTTCAATATCACGCCGAATCACACAAACCACGCGATCAAACCCGGCACGAATGGCATCATACACGGAATACTCAATGACAATCGCCCCATGGGGTCCCACGGCCTCGATCTGCTTCAATCCCCCGTATCGACTTCCGATTCCCGCCGCTAAAACAACCAAGGTCATGCTCATAAATACTCCTCTTTCACGCTCTTTACTCAAAATCGAGTCTAAGGCGCTGTCAAAAAACGACCTGCTCACATTCTTAACGATTCACCACCCGCTTCGCTAGAGAAAACGGAGGGGGCGGGAGAGAAGAAAATCGCGAAACATTTTCTTCGTGTTCTGTTCAAATTCTTCTCCTCATCTGAATCGATTCAGATTGAGAACAAACAACCTGTCACCATAGCCCCCTCGCCGGAACATACCCTTTATATTTGCTAGCACCTGTCTGGGACCAGCCTCAAAACGTCCGAACTAAGACGTCGAGCCTGCCCCATCATGTAAAAAGGAAGGGACAACAAGCGAAACGATTTGGCCTTTTCGCCACTTTGAGCGGCCTGTGTATCCAGCAGGGAGGGGACATCGGCATTGAACCGCAATCCGAAACTGCGATTTTTTTCGTCCAGGAAAAGGTGAAGCGACTTCAGCCTTCCGGTGGCGCCAGCCTTGACTTCAACGGGGATGACGTGCGGGCCGACGGCGATCAGGTAATCCACTTCCGCGCTGGAATTCGGCCTATCCCGCATCCAGCAGTGCAACGTTGGATCTTCATAGAAGTCACCAGACATGAGCAGATGCTGGCCGACAAGTTGCTCGCAGACGGCGCCATTATTGACCAAAAGCAAATCGCCAGCTTGCTCGATATCAGGCACGCGGAGTCCGCAGGAACGGCACAGTAGCCCGACATCCAGGAACAGCACCTTGAATGTGCGGTCATCCGCCTCGGCGCCAAGGGGAACTCCATTCCCGTGACAGTGCCTGACTTGATGCGTCACGCGGGCCAGACAAAGGAGGTGAAGCGCCACGCCCAGTTCGCGGGCGCGCTCTTCCCGGTCGACATGGCTAAACATGAACTTACGGCCTACAAGCCGTGGAATGGCTGTGAATATTTTCTCAATCCGGCGGTGTTGCGCCTTTGTGGAATACTTGGAGAAATCGTCACGATAGGTTGACAAAATGCTTTGTTGGCTCTGTTCACAGTCCCGATAAGAGCCTTTCTGCGCGAACACCGCCACGGCTTCCGGCATTCCGCCCACGACACAGTACTGCCGAACAAGACTCATGAGTTCCTGATGCAATCCTTGCGGAACGTTCGCTCCCACCGCATAGCTCTTCAGCCAGTGCTGGAGCTTCTCGCGTCCGCAAGCCAACAGAAATTCCTCAAAAGTCATGGGGCCAAGATGCATGTACTCGATCCGTCCGACCGGCATGGAGAACGAGTGTTCCTGAAGCACGAATTCCAGCAATGACCCCGCCGCAATGATGTGCAGGCCCGGCAACTCCTCATGAAAATATCGCAGGGTGGCAAAGACCTCCGGGGCTGCCTGGATTTCATCGAGAAAAAGGAGCGTCTTCCCCGGCTCAATGGGTGCATTAAACCTGGCCTCCAGCAAAGGCAGGATTTTGGAAGGTGATTTGGACGCAAAATAGGAGGCCACATCCGGCATCCGTTCGAAGTTGATTTCCATCAGATTATCAAACAAGTCATGGGCCGCCAAACGCACGAGAAATGACTTGCCGACCTGCCTGGCACCACGAATGACCAAAGGCTTGCGAGTCGTCCTGTCCTTCCATTCCCTGATATAATCCAAAGCCATTCGACGCATAGAATCACCTCATTAGAAGTAATATTGCATCAATAAATATCCATTCATTGGATATAAAGCAAGGTTATTATAACCAATATTCCTGAAATAATCTGGACATCCGGCACTGTTTTCGTCCGCATGGAGGGTGGATGCTTGCCATGCCGTAGCCCAAAGTCGAAGGCTGGTCCTCAGCCGCCGCGCGCATACCGCCAGTGTATCGCAGGTGGGACCATTCGGGACAGGAAGACTGTGTTTCCCCATCATCAAACACCTGCTGCCCCCATCATGCAGTAGTTGTTGGTTCTTCGTTTCTGGTTCAGGTGCGTCAGGGGTGGTTTCTTGCGGATCGGAAGGTGCCTGTCCGACAGGGTCTAACACCACGGTTTCTGGCATCTGAATCGATTCAGATCGCAATTTTGGATCGATTGGTCAAGGGAAATCCGGGCTGCACCAGTATCCGGGTATTGGCGCCCAGTTATCGGACAACAGATGAGAACAAACAACCTGTCACCATAGGCCCGCGACTTCCGCGTTGATCTCAACATTTTATTTGCAATTAGAACCGTTTAATGGTTCTATTCGCAAATAATATGAATACCAATAAAGTCAAAAAATGCCGTCATCATGGTGTTGCCGCAGGATTCATTGAAGCGACTCTTGAAACGGGTATGATTGCCTTCGATGTCACTGAACTACTTGATAAAACAGGGCTATCCAGCATTGCAGCAAAGAGCCAATTGCAGCGCTTGCGTGGCCGCGTAGTTCGCGTTTCGCGCCATCAGGCCTTTTTCCTGATCGTTGAGTCACAGCATCGCCCCATGGGCGCCCCACCTGTGGAGTGGTGGCTTGACGCCTATTTTCGCTGGTTGGGACACCCCTATTATCTCGCCCTTCAGTCGGCTGCGGAACTCCACAATTCGGCGCCGCAAGCGATCCTTGTTAAACAGGTCATGACCGACTCTCCGCGACGAGACCTCTCCATCGGCCGCATTCATATCCAATTCTTCGTCAAACGTCATTTAGAACGAACGCCCGTGCAACAACCCCGCAATGCCTACGCTCCTCTCAAGGTCAGCACCCCGGAAGCGACCGCCTTGGATATGGTTCGCTACGCATCGCGAATTGGAGGCATGGAACGCGTCGCTGAAACACTAAGACCCCTGTTGCCATTATTTCGTGCCGCTGAATTGAAAAGAGCGCTGGAGGCAGAAGGCGAAACGGCGGTTGCCCAACGCCTTGGATATCTCATCGATAACGCAGATCATAGTAAACTGGCAGACCTTGTGCACCAATGGCTCCCCTCCGGAATGGTTAGGGTTCCGATTGAATCGTCGAAGCAGACTTTGGTTGAAACGGCCCGATCCAAACGCTGGAGGGTTCTTGTGCCCGAACGGGAGGAGGCATGATGATCTCCCTCACTCAACAGGATATTCTGGCCCATCAAATGGTCGTTCCCTGGCCAAGTCTTCGCCACGTTGAGCAAGATCTCCTCCTGTGCCGGGCAATGGTGGCACTATTCAGCGACGAATTTCTGGGCACCCAGATTGCCATGCGCGGCGGAACCTTGCTGCACAAGGTCTATCTTGCGCCAGCCGCCCGCTACAGCGAGGACATAGATCTTGTTGTCATTGGCAACAGGCCCGAAGATCATGTGCGAAAAGCATTACGCCGGGTACTGGTTGACGTCCTGGGCACACCGAAAGTATCCGCTTGGGACGCCATCGCCCTGGCAATTCGTAACACAGCAAAACCGTCTCGAATATTGAGAATGACGTACCTTGTTCCTTCCGTGAGCACACCCGGGGCATCGCTGGAGATTGCCGTGGAAGCCAATGTGACCGAGCGCACCCCCCATCAGCCAGTCATGCGGATTCCTTTCGAAATCCCCTTCCGGGGCGAACCGATGAAAACCACAATCAACGGTTATGACATCCACGAGATGCTGGGAACCAAGATGCGCGCACTTTTTCAACGGCGGCGGGGACGGGATCTTTTTGATCTTTACCATGCACTCACGTTTGCGCGACCGCCCGTGGATCCTGATGCTATTGTCAGGTCGTTTCTTCACTATCTTAAGCAGGAAAACTCCACGGCAGGCCGGAGAGAATTCATATCCATCCTCGATGCCCACCTGACGGATGCCGGCTTCCTCTCTGATATGAACCATCTCCTGCGAAGGGGAATCGTCTATGATCCCCAAATAGCCGCAAGTTATATCCGATCAAACCTACTTAGCCGACTTCCGGATTGATCGGATCCCGAGGAACGCCAGGAAGAATCAAGGGACGGAAGCACGGCAAGACAGGGGTTTCTTCGAGAATGAAGTTCCACGACTCCAATTATCGGGCAAACTCCTCAGCGCCGGGCGGGTAACAGACGGCCGTGGGGCTGCACTCGGCGGGCACTCCTACGCCGGCTTTGCCGACCATGACGACGGGGCAGCTGATGCCTGGCAGGGGCAGAGCCCGCGCGGGAAAGAGTGCCACCGCACCGACACCATACCGCGCCAGGTCGGTGATCCGGGTGGCGGCCCCCGCAGGATCGGCCGGGAGACAGGCAACGAGGAGTCGGAGTCCCACCTGCGTAAGCGCGGGCTCCATCGCGGCGATGAACGGCCGATACAGTCGCCGTAGATACCCCGGCGGCAGCAGCGACATCTCGCTGCCTCGCCCCGGCCTTTATTCGTTTTCTAGCCATCTGAATCGATTCAGATCACAATTTTGGATCGATTGGTCAATGAAAATCCAGGCTGCACCAGTATCCGGGTATTGGCACCCAGTTATCGGACAACAGATGAGAACAAACAACCTGTCACCATAGGCCCGCGGCAAAAAGCGTGGAAATCACACTTCCGAGCAGCACGGCGGCCACAATAAAGGAGAGCTGCCCTGCGTTCAGCCCTGAAGTTGCCTCCATATAGGGCAACGCACCGGCAATAATTCCGACATCAATCCCGTAGAGCAGTCCACCGAGCCCTGCCACAAGGAGCAACATCCGATTGTAACCTTTTTTTCTTCTCTCATAGCAGCGTCCTTTCTTTCCCACCTGATGCACAAATTCACTAACGTATAATCTTATCGGGCATCCCAATGCTTGGCGTAACAAAAACCTGTCGCGTAAAAAGATTCACCACCCGCTTCGCTAGAGACACAAAGACACAGAGAAAGAGGAGGAAATTCCACAATCTTGATCTCCTCCCCCTCCTTGTATTCCTTCAAGAAACCGTGGCGTTTATTTTGGCCACGGTATTTCCGTGGACGAAATAAACGCCACATTTGTATTCTCGGTGTCTCGGTGTCTCGGTGGTAAATCTTCATTTGAGTTGGTTTTTAGAGGCGCTGTACTTAGGCGCGGGCCAGGATTCGCTCCATCGCGTCCGCCTGAGCCTCCATACTCTCGACCATTTTGAATTGAACACGGCACCGGTCAAGGTTCTGGCCGGGCCGTTTTGTCTTGAAGTAGACATCCCCCTGAAGGTAGTCCGTCAGGAATCGCATCCCGATCATCAGTGTGATCAATCGCCCGGAAAAAACAAGCTCCTCCCGTTCGGCAGGGTTGATGAACCGCGCCTCAGACAAGTAGCCGCGCGCAATCGGCTCGAACATTTCAATCCGCATCCGGACCTTACCCAGGTCCCGTTCATCCTCAGGCGCCGCGGCGGTGGCACTGCGAACCATGTCGCCAAAATCATACAGGGCCAGCCCCGGCATGACCGTATCGAGATCAACAACACACACTCCCTTTCCTGTGGCCTCGTCAAGCATCACATTATTGAGTTTGGTGTCGTTATGGGTGATCCGCTCGGGGATTTCCCCCTTGGCATGGCGCTCCAGCAGGTGCCCGCACTGGGCGGCGCGCCGCTCGACAAATGCGATTTCAGAACGGGTCTCCACGGCCCGATTGCATCCATCCGTAGCAATCGCCGACTGCAAGGCTTTCAGCCGGATCGGCGTGTTGTGGAAATCGGGAATCGTCTCATGCAACCGCGGCGCAGGGAGGTCGGCCAGCAGATTCTGAAACCGTGCATAAGCGCGAGCCGCCTCAAAAGCCTGCTTTTCATTCTGAATTGTATCGTAGGTCTTGGCCCCCTCGACAAACAGGTACATCCGCCACCAGTTCCCGTCGCCATCCTGGTGACAAGGCTGCGCGTCACGGGTGAACACCACGCACAAGGAATGCCGGGTGACGTCACCCACCCCCTCCGCCGTCAAGCGGGCGCGGACATGGTTGGTCACGCGCACGATGTTGTCCATGACGGCCAGGGGATCCTTGAAGATAGTATGATTAATGCGCTGGAGCAGGTAGTGCACCGGCGCTCCGGCCATATTGAAGGTTACCTTGAACGTATCATTAATATGACCGGACCCATAAGGAACGGCCCCGACAAAATCGCCCCACGCCCTGAACCGCTTGACGACATCCTGAAACTTGAACGTCCCCGCTCCACTGCTCATCAGGCCCCCTTCCCGGCATCCGCCACATCACGATACGGAGCCCAATCGGGCTCATTCTCGAAAATCCAGCGATAGTAATCCTTCTCCTCGAGCGCTCCCCCCGCCGCCTCATCCACAATCACCTTGCAGGCCGGATGCCACTGGAGCGCGGAGGCGGTGACCATCGAAGTCACAGGTCCTTCGAGCGCCTTCGCCATGATCGCGGCCTTACTCGCCCCTGTCGCCAGCAACACAATCTCCCGTGCATCCAGAATCGTTCCCACCCCCATGGTTATCGCCCGCCGGGGCATGAGGTGCGGCTCATCGCCGAACACCGTCGAATTGACGGCAATGGTGTCAGGGGTGAGCGACTTGTCGCGCGTACGGGATCGCAATGACGACAACGGCTCGTTGAAGCCGATGTGTCCATCGTGTCCGATCCCGAGCAACTGCAGATCCAGGCCGCCGCAGGCCGCTATTTTCTCCTCGTAGCGGCGGGCCGCCGCCTTGAGATCAACGGCCATGCCGTCGGGCAGGTGCGTATTGCGTAAATCAATGTTCACGCGGCTGAACAAGTGCTTCTTCATATAAGAGTGATACGAGTGGGGATCGTCCGGCATCAGCCCGATATATTCATCGAGGTTGAAGGTCCGACACAGGGAGAAGTCCAGCCCCTCGTTCGTGTGCAGTCCCGCCAGGATGTCATAGACCACTTCCATGGTGCGCCCGGTGGCCAATCCAAGCACCAGGTCATGCTTCTCGCGCAATCGTGCGGCAATCAAGCGGGCCGTCAATTGGGCCGCATCCCCGGCCGTAGGTCTCAGAATCACTTCCATGACACATCCTCCAACCATTGTTTCATCACACGCTCCCCTGTCGGGAGGAACCTGGCGCTCCCCGCCGCAAGGTCATGCCGCGCCCTGTCGCGCCAGAGGCCAACCCGATACAACGTGGCAAACCGGTAATCGGGTGCAGCCCCGCCCTGCCCGCCCACAATTTCGCCACCACGCCGAACAGTATCCTGCATCCAGGCGGGCAGCGTCAAATGATAGGGATTTCGCTGAACCTCACCCACATGCAGCGATAGTGCCGCCACCAAGTCCGCAACCTCCGAAACACTCGACTCCACCATCAGGTTCGGCGTTGCCATCGCACCCCAGAACTCGGTTTCAATCAGCCCGCACCGGAATCCCGCCGGCAGGGTGGCCAAGGCATCCATGACCAGATGATGAGTCCCGATGTGCGAGGCATTCCAATCCGCACTGTGGGGAAATACCACAAACTTGGGCTGGTGGCGCGTCAGAATTTTTTGGATGACCTCAACGGCGCCGCACCAGTGATCGGGCTCTTCAACGCGGGCCTTGGGTGTAATTCGGGAAAGCCCTCCCGGCGTTGAGCATTCAACAGACCAGTTCAGAAAGGAACAGGCCTTCTGGAGCTCGGACCAACGGGCGGCCTGACGGGCCTTATTACTACCCAGCGTCACGGCGACATTCACAATCTGTAATCCCGCCTCCCGGGCCAGGCGAAGCGGCAGCGCACCCGTAATACACTCATCATCGGGATGCGGAGAAAACAGAAGCACCTTCCCTGCATCCGGGCTGTCCTTGGAAGACGGAGGCGAATGCAAACCGCCCAAAGGAAGGGAACGCCCGGCCTTTGCCCATTCGTCAAACTGGGTGATCCATGGCAGATAAGGATTATGATGACTCGTCATGATTTCACCTCCGGCAGACTGGCTGCGGCAACGGATTGTCCAACCCACCGCGCTTTCTCGTCGGGCATAAACACATTCACCCGTCCAGCGAGCTCAGGAAACTCCGTCTTCAGAACCTCATGGGCTTTCTCCAGAATGATTTCCCCACCGGGTCCAGAGGTAACCCGTCCCAGAATCAGCAGGTGGTCGAAGTCGTAGAATTCACGATACCACGGCACCGTATAGCCCAGATAGACCCCGATCGTTTCATAGATCCGCTGCGCCCGCTGATCGCCAGAGGCCATCAACTGCTGAACCTCTTTCAGGCGTTCGGGTAAAGTGCTCCGGACAGACGACCTGGCGCATTGCGTCCATCTGTCGTCCAGTCGCCTAAGGGCGCGCTTCAAACACACCCTCGGGATCGGGCTTGGGGAGTTCATCCGCAATACGCGCATTCACCGCGCGTGCAGCCTGCTAAACAGCACCGACCTGAGCGTCTCCCAGATCGCTGATCAATGCAGATTCAACTCCGTCTATGCGTTCAGCCGCACCTTCCGGAACATCGTCGGCACCCCCCCAACCCTTTTCCGGCGCGACAGGCAACAGTGACTCATGAATCCTTTCTCATACTGACAACACATTGATGTGTTGACATCATCACGAGTGATGCTATGGTGCCGCCATGAGAACGACATTGACTATCGAAGATGATGTTCTTGACCGCGCACGAACGGCTGCAGAGCGTTTGAACACGTCTTTTCGTCAGGTCATCAATGAGGCGCTTCGAGCCGGCTTGCGGACGATCGAATCGCCCGCCAAGAGCCGACCTTATCATACCCAGCCCCACAAAATGGGTCTACGCCAAGGACGGAATGTGGATAACATCCAGGAATTGATTGCGCAGATCGAGGGAGAGAACACGCCGTGATCCTCGTGGATGCCAACATTCTCCTTTATGCCGAGGATAAACTCAGCCCGCGACATGATGCCGCCCGATCCTGGTGGGATACCCGGTTATCCGGCGCCACGCCGGTGTGTCTTTGTTGGACCGTCCTGGGTGCCTTCATCCGGATCAGCACCAATCCCCGCGTCTATGATCATCCCCTGTCCCTGGAGCAGGCCTTATCCCGTGTACAAAGCTGGCTCGATCAACCCTGTACCCGCATGATTCAGCCCACCCAACAACATTGGACGGTTTTCAAGAAAATGCTACTTGGAGGGCAGGCCACGGCCAATCTCGTCACAGATGCCCATCTGGCGGCATTGTCCGTGGAACACGGATGCGAGTTGATCTCCACAGACTCCGACTTTTCCCGTTTCCCTGGAATTCGCTGGCGAAATCCATTGAGCTAAGTACTCGGCTGCCGTCGATGCGAAGGAAAAGGAGCCACCGGGTACGCCAACCATCCGTCACATCACGCACATCACGATAAGAAGCCCAGTTCGAAATAAAGACTCAATACATCACGGCATACATCAGAATATTCTGCCCCAACCGGATCGCCTCACTGTCGTTGTAGCCCAGGGCATAGGGATTCTGGGACATCTCCCAACACCCGGCCATGCCATAGGGGCTGTACACCACCGCATAATGTCCATGCAGTTTTATTCCCTCCAGTCGGGGCTCAATGACCGACCGGCCCAACCGGCCGGAAAGCAGGGGTGTGACTGTCATTCTTTTGACTCGATTGGGCTCGGCGAAAAGGGTGTCATCCCGCGATACCGACGCCAACGGGGAATCCGGCAGAACCCGCTGTAACTCCACCCTGAACGCCTGATCGAAATCGCGCCGCCCACAACACGCCTCGGCAAACAGGAATCCGCCGCTCTCCAAGTACTTTCTTAACGCGTAAAGCTCGGCTTTTGTCAGCTGAAACCCCTCATGACCAGACAGATAAAGGAACGGCAGATCAAACAGGCCCGGATCCGTAAGACGCACTTCCCGGATCGCCGATTGAACCGAAACGGAGGTCTTCCGGCTGAAGGTTTTTAACAACATCGGCAATGCAAAAGGCCGGGGTTTCCACTCCCGCCCAACGATCACCTGCCCGATGCGCAACCGATCAAAATCTGCCTTTTTTGATTCCTGGATTTCCACGGCGGGGATCCGCTCCGATTTGACCCAGCCCCGCCAGGCAATCACATAGGACGCCAGATTGACACCCAACCGCAAAGACTCCTCGGAATGGCGTCCGGGCACTAGCCCCCCGCGCGACACCAGTGCCACGGTACGGCACCGTACGGTTATTCCTTCCACTTCAGGCAGACCACCAGACCGCCCTTTCGTCAGATCATAATAGGACCCAAATACCGGATGCGCCGGATCCAGACGATCCAGCGAATAATCCCGAAAAATAATTCCTAGTTCACGCCTGGCTGAATCGTAAAAGGGCTTCGACCCCAATCCAACATCAAACACCATCGTCCCTCCTGCCAGCATGAATTTTCGAAAGACCTTCCGCTGTGGCGGCGTGAAGGAAAAATGATAATACCCCGAGACAGTGATGACAGGAATCCGTTCCGGATCAGCCGTCACCTCATCCGGGCTCCGAGTTTCGAGGCGATAGGTCAATCCGACTCGTTCCTGAAGCTCCCGGAGAAGGACTTCCAGATCACCCGATGCGGAAACTCCATGTTGAGAGCCACCGATATCCAGATTCACAAACAACACCGAATCCTTGGGTAGCTCCCGGGGACGGGTAGGCTCCATGGTGCCCATAACTCGAGCCCCCTCCTTCCCCTGTTTTCCGACATCACCAGGCTTGAACGTTCCAGCCTGAGGCGGAGCCACAAAACCCGACTCCTCAGACCCATCGCCCACTGGCGGCGGAGAATCATCCTGAAAAGCCAATTCGGGAAGTTCCTCAACAGCAACCGGAGTGGAAATCGTGCGGACAACAACTTCCGAACATTCACTGGTGGACGCCGACCTTCGGGCGGCGTCTGATCCCGCCATGGCGGGAAGGTCGCGGGCCACCGGGGAAGATGTCCTGATTATTTCAGGAATGCTCGGCCCCTCCACCTTGTTTCTCCCCACCTGCCAAAATGCCACTACCCCGACACCGACCAACAGAATCAAAAACAAAACCGACACCGTCACCCCGAACACGGAAATCTGGCGCTTGGGGGCGCGGGCAGGCAACGACCCGACCTGACGGAGGGCTTTCATCACCCGCTCACCCGACACCGGCTTCTGGCGGGAGACCCGTAGCAACCGGTCCACCATGGCCTGAAGTGCCAATCGTTCCTGTGCCGTGTCCGATTTCTCCAGAAGCGCCATCAAACGCTCTGCTTCGGCTTCCCCCAACTGACCGTCCAGGTAATCCTCGATCAACCGGTTCTCGTCAAGGTCATCAGACATGACAGCGCCCCTTCTTCTGCAAACAGGATCCAATCGCCTGCCGGGCGCGATGGAGAATAACCTTGGCGGAGTTCTCGGTAATCCGGAGGCGATCCGCCAACTCCGCCAACGGCCGATCCTTGTAATAAAATCCCTGCATGACATCCTGGGATTTACCCTGCAACCGGGACACACAATCCTTCAGGGCAGCCAGAGTATCCTCCGGCATGTCCTCCATGACTCGGTCAATATGAGCTTCAACATGATGGGCAACTTCCGCCCTGAACCCGGCCTCCATCTCGCGCCGCCGATACCAGCGTCGCCGCTCATTCTGGGCCACATTGCGGGCGATGGTGCGAAGCCAGGCGGAGAAATTGGTTCCAGGCCGGTAGGAATCGAGCCGCTGATAGGCGATGAGAAACACCTCCTGGGTCAGGTCAGGCACCAGATTGGGATCGGGAATCATGGCCGCTACAACAGCCCGGATCTTTCCCTCAAACTCGTCGACAATTTTTCCGTAATAATCGCTTTTCCCAGCACGAATCTGAGCAATTGTTTGATCCAAATTATCCATGAAAGAAATCACTCAAAACTCCCCGGCAAATCCGGGCGCATCTTATCGCGGCTTCAACACCACACGCCAATGACTGTCGTCCGCCATCACAATAATATTCACCCCGATATAAGTAATGGTAATCCCAGTCATCACCCCGCCCGCCTGAAGATAACCGGATTTCCCACCACGGATGGCAAATTCAACCGTATCGGCACTCACCGGCGACACCTTGACAGGCTCGAGACTGACCCGACCTGCATAAGGCAGAGCCAAGGCCTTCCCCAGATCGGATCGAGACCCCAAATGACTTGATTCCAGAACATATAGCTGAGCACTAAGCTCCTTGATTGAACTCTCCAGCCGGTATGTCCACGGCGTGCCCCACCGATCTGTCAAAGGCGGCAGAGGCTTCATCTTCAAAGCCTTGATTGGATCCAGCGATGACGGGAATTCAATCTTCTTTAAATAGATTTTCTTCAGGGCGAATCGAACCTTTTCCCGGTCAATCCGGGTCAACCAACCGCGCGCCATTTCGGCCCCAACGCTCTGGAGCGGGCTCGCATTCTCAGGAATCGACACCATTGACTCAAACAAAGTCACTGCGGCATTGGTGTTCCCCATCTTGAGAAGATGCCAGGCTTCCATTCCGGAAACAACAACACAGAGGGAATCCTGGGGCGCCTTGATTTTGAATTGCTTGCACGCCGTCACCACCGCCGCATGATCCTCCGGAGTATTGGTGCTGGCCACCCAGGCCAACCACAGCCCTCGCTCATCGGGCACCGGAGATTGGGCGCGACACATCATCCCAAAAGCCATCCCGACCGCCAGACAAACCTGAAATAACCCGCTTTGTTTCATCTAATCTTCTCCTTCTTCTGAGCCCTGAACTTCATGAGTTCGAACGCCGCGATGCTGAGCAGACCGGCCCCTATGCAAATCGCAATATCCACGGGATGCAAAACTGAAAACTTGAAGAGCTTCCGGAGGAACGGCACATTCAGGATCAGCGTCAGGAACACGGTCGCCCCCCCAATCACCCACCACATGGCCGCATTGGGAACCCGCGCCATCTCAAACAGGGTTCGGGTCCGTGACCGGTTACTGATGATCAGGGCCAGGTTTGCCACAATCAACGTGGTGTAGGACAGCGCCCGCGACTCATCCGCAGACCGATCCAGTGTCCAGGAAATCCAGAATACCGCCAGCACCACCGCCAGCACGCTTAAGCCCTCCATCACGCTCACCCCCACGCTGCGAAGGCTGAACAACGGCTCGCCCGCCTTGCGGGGCGGCCGCTTCATCAGGTCTTTCTCTTCCGCTTCCGCCTCAAAAATAGTCGAACACGCCGGATCAATAATCAATTCCAAAAACAGGATGTGAACCGGCATCAGAACCAGCGGCCAACCAAACAACACGGGAATCAGCGACATCCCGGCAATGGGCACATGGATCGCAAAAATATAAGCCACGGCCTTCCGAATATTGTCGAAAATCCGGCGTCCCATCTTGACCGCCTCCACAATGGACGAGAAATCATCATCCAATAGCACCAGGGCCGACGATTCGCGCGCCACATCGGTTCCGCGTCCCCCCATGGCCACCCCAATATGGGCCGCCTTCAGTGCCGGGGCATCGTTGACCCCATCCCCCGTCATCGCCACAATTTCACCCGCCGCCTTGAAGGCTTGAACAATCCGAAGTTTCTGTTCAGGCACCACGCGGGCAAAAATGGTGACCTTCCGAATGCGGCGAGTGAGATCCTCGTCGCTCATCACGGCCAATTCCGGTCCGGTAATGAGGTCGCCCTCCTCCAGATTGATCTGCTTGGCGATATTCCGTGCCGTAACGGGGTAATCCCCGGTGATCATCACCACCCGGATTCCCGCTTCATGACAGACCGCAATCGCCGCCGGAACTGTTGGCCGGATGGGATCAGCCAATCCCAGTAACCCGATGAATTCAAAGTCAAAATCATGCTGCTGATCCGGCAAGGCGCTCGGCTGAAAACGCGCCCGGGCCACTCCGAGAACCCGGTAGCCGTCCCGGGCCAGTGCATCGATCCGACCCGCCAGTTCGGCCTTCTGTTCCGCAGAAAAATGGCAGAGATCCGCAATCGCTTCCGGCGCCCCCTTGGCCGCAATCATGAATTCAGCGCTGGTTCTGGATTTCCAGACCTGTGAAATCGCCAGCATCTCGCGGGAAAGCGGATATTCACGCAGAAGTTCCCAGTCATCATGAAGATGTTCCGTTTTGGCCAAATAACGCCCGCCAATTTCATGAATGGCCTTTTCCATGGGATCGAACGCATTGCGCTGACTGGCCAGGATCCCGTACTCCACCACTTCATGAAAGGATTCCGGAAGGGAGGACTCCCCTAGTTGTTTTACATCACAAAACGCACCGCCCGCATAGAGTTGCTCGACGGTCATGCGGTTCATCGTCAATGTCCCGGTCTTATCCGTACACAGAACCGTAGCCGAGCCGAGCGTTTCGATGGCCGGAACGCGCCGCGCCAGGACGCGCTTGCGCGACATTCTCCAGGCGCCCAGCGCCAGAAAGATCGTCAGCACCACCGGAAATTCTTCCGGCAAGGTCGCCATGGCCAGCGTGATACCCGCCAGGACTCCCTGCAACCAGTCACCCCGGGTCAGTCCATACACCACCACCACCAGGGCGCAGAGCGACAATCCCACCACCGCCAGGCGGCGGACCATCCGGCCGGTTTCCTTTTGGAGCAGGGTCTCCTCCTGCTCCAGGCTTTTCAAGGCCTTCCCGATTTTTCCGATCTCGGTCTTCATTCCGGTTCCCTTGATCTCCGCCACCCCCTGCCCCTGAACCACCAGTGTCCCGGAGTACAGGAACGGCGTTTGATCGCCACCAGGTCGCGCCATCTCAAGGTCGACAATCGACCCTTCGGCCATCATCTTGTGAACCGGCACCGATTCGCCGGTTAGAAGCGACTCATCCACCGAGAGACTCATGGAGGAGATCAGAACGGCATCGGCGGGAACGCGGTCGCCTTCCTGAAGCAAGACAATATCGCCGCGCACGACTTCCCGGCCCGCGATTTTCTGCTGTTCGCCGTCGCGAATCACCAGGGCACGGGGACTGGAGAGGTCACGAAGCGCCTCCAGCGCCCGCTCGGTCTTGCGTTCCTGGTAGAGGGTGATCCCCATCACCACAAACACAAACCCCATGAGCATCAGCGACTCCTGGATATCTCCAAGAACCAGGTAAATCAGGCCGCAGGCGACCAGCAGGAGAAACATCGGCTCCTTCACCACATCCAGCGCGATGGCAAAGATGCTGCGTGGCTTGCTATGGGGAAGTTCGTTATAGCCTTCCGCACCCAGGCGTGTGGCCGCTTCAGTCGCAGAAAGCCCTGTGAGTGTCTTGATGTCGAGTGATGCCATGCGTCCCTGCTTTTTCCCTTAGGTTTTCAGGAAGGTTAAGGCTCCAAAAAACAAAGTCAACTCGAATGAACTACAAATTCCAGCCTTAAAATTGAAACGATCATGTCTTCGCCTTGCCCTTCGGCTGGCATTGTGGTTGAGTGTCCGGAACTTATGACTTTGAAACTTCATCTCAAGCCGGGCCGCGACATCCCGATTGTGCGCGGGCATCCGTGGATCATGTCTGGCGCCATCTCGCGCGCCGAGGGAAACCGCCAACTCGATGAGGCGGATATCATCGCCGCCAACGGCACCTTCATCGCCCGGGCCACCGTCCACCCCTCCTCCGATATCCGGGCCCGCGTCTTCTCAACCGAGCCGGGCGACCGACTGGACGCACCGGGCATCAAGGCCCGCCTCCAGCTGGCCATCGAGCGCCGCCAGCATTGGCTCCCGTGGGGATTGGACACCGCCGCCCGGCTGGTCTCTTCCGAGTGCGACGGCCTGCCGGGTCTGATTGTCGACCGCTATGCCGATGTGCTGGTGGTTCAACTCCTGACCGCCCCCTGGGAATCACGCCGGACGATCCTGATTGAAACCCTCCAAACTCTTCTGCATCCCAAAACCATTTGGGAACGATCCGATGTGGATATCCGCCGCCACGAGGAACTGGAACCCCGGAAGGGTCTTCTCGCAGGCGCGCCCCTGAGCGCCCCGATCCCGTTTCAGGAAAACGGGCTCCGGTTTCTGGCGGATGTTGAAAATGGCCACAAAACGGGTTTTTATCTGGATCAACGCACCAACCGGCAAGCCCTCTCCCAGTGGATTGGACAGCTCGGGAAACCCCGCGTGCTCAATGTGTTTGCCTACACCGATTCGTTCGGGATCTGCGCCCTGAACGCCGGTGCGAAAAGCGTGTTATCACTCGACTCCTCCACCTCCGCCAAGGAACTCGCCGACCACCAGCTGGCGCTGAATCCGGATTGTAACCCGGCAAAACGGGAATACCGGCTGGGTGACGCCTTTGAACTTCTCCGGCAACTCCGCGAAGAAAAGGCGCGCTTCGACCTCATCATCCTCGACCCGCCGAAGTTGGTCAGCCGGAAAGCCAAGATGCAGCAGGGCTTGCGGGCCTACAAGGATATCAATCTGCTGGCCTGCCAACTCATGAACGCAGGCGGCGTACTCTTCTCCTACTCGTGCAGCGGACTGGTGGATCGCGACCTGTTCGGCAAGGTGATCGAAGGGGCGGCGCGTGACGCCCGGCGAGCGGTTCAATTTCTGGACAATCTCGGCCAGCCTCCCGACCATCCCCGCAAACCCGGCTTCCCGGAATCGGAATATCTCAAGGGCTTTGTGGTGGGGTTTTAGCCGCGTCCGGCATCTCCCGCAAGGATCGTTCCCTCGCCAGAGTAAGTAATGTATCCCACGCAGAGGCGGACTTGTCTGCTTTCACCCAGGCCTCATGATACAGGCGGGCCAGACGCTCATAGCCAGTAGCATAATTTCCCCCATCCAAACGGCGCCAGGATTCGCTCCAGCACAAATACCGGACAATACGCTCCTGCCTGCTGGCGGTATCCCAGGCCTTGATCTCGGCCTGAATCTGTTGTTTGAGGAATTCTTCAAAGCCCACATCCCCGCCTGTGTAATCAGGGAGCCGTTTCAATTCCGCAAAGGCGGCCTCCGCCTCCGTCTTCTTTCCAAAGGCATGAAGATACATCACCGCCTCGCGCAGAAAATTGACCATAACCGCCCTGACTAGGGGATCCCCACTCGCCGCCTCGCTTGAATATCGCTGAATTCCCTTCATCGCAATGTCCAGTCGGGGTGCCTGTTGATACACCCGCTGGGTGGGAGAAAAGGCCAACGCCCCTCCCTTCATCGTCTCAATCAGCCCCATCCACACCAGCCTGCTGCACCACGGTGAATCCGTCCGCTGATAGGGTCGTCCGCAGAAACCCCAATACAAGGCATGGGATTCGGGCAGGCGCCAGTCAAGCGGACCATACGCCTCATCCACGGCCTTCATCTGGAGAGGATCAAGGCCTGCCGCCGCCAGACGTCGGGTCATTTCAGGGGAACCCGGGTTCACTCCCACCACCTCACCCATCTCCCGGGCCCAGTTGATGCGGTAAAACAAGGTGGCCTCATCCCACTTGCCGCCCACCTTGTCATAAAACATCCAGCCGAGTTCCCAATACAACTTGGGATCGTGCGGATTGGAGGGAATCCCTTCATCACGAAGCAACCGAAGACCATTTCTGACCCAATGCCAGCGGTCGGCAGGATCGGCCAGAACCGCCGTGATATTGTAGGCCATATTCCAGGCATGGTAGGCCCACACTTCGGGATAGCGCGGCTGTAGCCGCGTAATCCAATCCGCCAACTGAGCGACCTCGAAAAAACGCCCCTCGTCCTGAAGATCAGACGCCCTCAGCCAGAGGATGTCGGCCAGAATGCCTCGAAATCCACCCAGGGCCACCGTGACAAAACGCACCCCGGCGGGAGCATCCGACCCGAGAACCGGGCCGCCTTCCCGCCCGTTACCCTCCCGGGAATGGGCCCCCATCCAGGCCGCCAACACCAGACAGAACACGGCAGAAAGGATGATGAAAAAATGAGAACGCTTGAAGTTCACCTCAAATCACCACGATTCCCGACGAACCACTTCCTCAAGCGTTTTCCGGCTTTTGGCACGAGCAGGCTCGGCAGGATGGCCAAGCGGCGTCATGGCTAATGGCTCGATCCCTTCCGGAAGATTCAGAATCCTCCGGACTTTCACGGGGTCAAACGCCCCGATCCAGCAGGTTCCAAGTCCCAGATCCGCCGCGCAAAGGGTCATATGATCCATGGCAATGGCGCCATCCACATCCGCGTAATTCTTACCATCGGTTCGAACCCAACCCCGGGCCGTTTCAACACAGACGACCAGAATCACCGGCACCTTCCAGAACCACTCGCGAGGATAGGCCACTCCCAGAGCGTGGCGCCGGTCTTCGGCCCGCAGTACAAGGATATGAACCGGTTGCCGGTTCGCCGCAGAAGGCGCCAGACGTCCCGCCTCCAGCACGGCCTCCAGATCCTGCTCCGAGACAGGCTTGGTATCATACATACGAACACTGAACCGCTTTTTGACGAGATCAAGAAAGCTCATACCTGTCTCCTTTTACCGGATTGCCTGCACCACGCGATCACGCCCACCCAGATCCTTGTGTACAACCATTTCACCAAATCCGCAACCCTTCAAAGTGTCCACAACCCGGATGGCCTGGTCAAAACCTATTTCAAGGAATAGGCGACCCCCGGGACAAAGCACTTCAGCCGCCTGCTGAATCAGCCTCCGAATCAGATCCAGGCCATCGGTGCCACCATCAAGGGCGGACATCGGCTCATGCTCCCGGATATGCCGGGGCAGCCCCGCGCAATCCGCACTCGGAATATAGGGCAGATTAGCCACCACGGCCTGAAGGGATCCGGTCTCAAACCCCGTGAGCAAATCCCCCCGTTTCAAGGCAATCGCGGATCCGACCCGATTGGCCTCCGCATTTTCACCCGCGAGGGCCAATGCCGCCTCGCTCACATCCACGGCTACATAATTGACTTCCGGTCTGGCCAGAGCCAGGCTGATCACCACACATCCACTCCCCACGCCAATCTCCGCGACAGCAGGACGCCCGGCCGCCCAAAGGGCATCACAGGCCAGTACCGCATTGACGAGGGTCTCGGTGTCCGGACGGGGAATAAGCGCCCGCCCGTCGGTCTTGAACCGGTGCCCCATGAATTCCGTGTTCCCCACAACATACTGAAGGGGAACCCCGGCCCCCAGCCGCTTGATGCCATCCCGCAAGGCCGCCAACCGGTCTTCCGGAATCAGCGTTTCAAACCGGAGATAAAGTTGCAGACGGGGACACTGGAGGACATGGCTCATCAGCTGCTCCATCACCAGGCGGGAATTCTCAACCCCTTTTCCGGCGAGGTAGTCGGCCCCCGACTGAAGGACTTCAAGCAGCTTCTTCATTGTTAGCCGGACGCCATTTCCTTTTGGATCCGCAATTCCATATCATGATCCTGAAGCGTCTGGATCAACCCGTCAATCTCCCCCTCCATAAACCGGGCAAGGGTATAAATCGTGAAGTTGATTCGGTGATCCGTGAGGCGGTTCTGGGGGAAATTATAGGTCCGGATTTTCTCACTCCGGTCCCCGCTCCCGATCTGGGTCCGCCGCATCGCACCGCTCTTGGCCTCATCCTGCTGCCGCTGCCAGTCAAGAAGCCTGGCCTTCAACACATTCAGAGCCTTTTCCTTGTTCCGGTGTTGCGAGCGTTCATCCTGGCTCTGCGCCACCAGCCCGCTCGGAAGATGGGTGATCCGGATGGCGGAATAGGTGGTGTTCACTCCCTGCCCGCCCGGGCCGGACGAACAGAAAATATCCACACGGATATCGGAGGCGGGAATCTCAATATCATCCACCTCATCAACCTCCGGCAGAACGAACACCGTGGCCGCCGAGGTATGAATGCGTCCCGCGGACTCGGTTGCCGGAACCCGCTGTACCCGGTGGCACCCGGACTCATACTTCAGGACTTTGTAGGCCTGGCTTCCAGTGACGGAAAACACCACTTCCTTGAAGCCGCCCATGCTGGAGGGGCTGGCGTCAATGATCGAGATCTTCCAGCCGCGCCCATCGCAAAACCGGCTGTACATCCGGAACAGGTCTCCGGCGAAAATCCCGGCCTCGTCGCCGCCCGTGCCGGCACGAATTTCCATGATGACATTCCGGTCATCGTTGGGATCGGGCGGAAGCAACGCCGCCAGAAGTTCCTTCTCGACCACCGGAAACGTTTTTTCAAGGCCGGCCACCTCTTCGGCAGCCAACGCCTTGAGATCGGGGTCGGCGTTCTCGGATGCCAGCAGGGCACGCTGTTCATCGAGGTCGCGCTTTACCCGGAAAAAAACATCCGCCTTGTCGAGAATCTTCCGGAGACGGGAATGATCCTTGGCGGCTTCCCTGAATTTCTTGGGATTCGCCGCCAGAGCGGGATTGGAGATGTTCGCCTCCAACTCCCTCATTCTCGCATCCAGCTTATCGATGTAGGCTTTTTCTATCATGGGAGACTGAAACAAAAGAAAAAAGGCTGGAATCCCCTTGGGGTTTCCAGCCTTTTTCTGACGCCCGGTTGCCTACTTCTTCGCGTAGCGCTTCCGGAACTGTTCCACACGCCCCTTGGCGTCCACCATGGCCGTACGGCCGGTATAGAACGGGTGACAGACGGAGCAGGTATTCACATGCATCGCCTTGTTCGTGGACTTCACCTGCACAATGGTGCCACAGGCACAGGTAATCGTCGCATCTGTATAATCGGGGTGAGTATCCTTCTTCATAAAAATCAAACCTTCCTTCCAAAAAAGCCGCGTACTTATACCCGAAATCCGATCCGCAATGCAATTACTTTTCTTTGCAATCCAGTGCCTGCCGGATTTCGCGGATCAGCGGGACAAGACGGTTTTCTGCAGCGGCCTTGACCAGAGCGCTCCCCACCACGACACCGTCAGCATGCCGGGCGGCCTCACGGGCCTGGTTCCCATTGCTGACACCAAACCCTGCGGCCACGGGTAAGTGGGTGTGGTTTTTCAGCCTGACGAGATGCCCGGCAACATCCTCGGCCACCCCGGCACGCGCTCCGGTAACGCCCTTGACCATGATGTAATACACAAACCCGCGAGCCTCCTTCAGGATTTTTCCCAGTCGGGCATCCGGAGTGGTCGGAGCGATGAGGGAGATAAAATCAAGACCCACCGCGTCGAGATGCACCCGGAACTCGCCGCTTTCCTCAAAGGGTAGATCCACCACCAGGAAAGCATCCACCCCCGCCGCGGCCGCATCCTTGGCCAGCTTCTCATACCCGTAGTTGAAAAACGGGTTCACATACCCGAACAGCACGATCGGTGTCTCAAAATCCCGGCGCAATCGTTTTGCCAGCGCCAAAACCGTGGCCACCGTGGTGCCCGCCGCCAGACTGCGTTGTCCGGCGGCCTGGATCACCGGGCCATCCGCCGTTGGATCCGAAAACGGCACACCGAGTTCCAGCACATCCACACCGTTCTCCAGCGCCATGCGGCAATCCCGTTCCGATCGTTCCAGATCCGGATCGCCAGCCACCAGAAATCCAACCAACGCCTTGCGATTCCCTTTACTTAAACGCTTAAACGTCTCTTCAATCCGGCTCATGTCGTAATCACTTTCTCGGGCGCGACAAGTTCCGCGCTCCACATATTTCCTCATTCTGACTTCTGAATTCTGACTTCTGAATTCTGTTCCTTGTCATAGTCCAATACACTCTCAAGATCCTTGTCGCCGCGCCCCGAAAGGCACACCACGATGGCTCCGTTCTTCCCAACCGTCCGGGCCCGCTTCCGCGCCTCGGCCAGGGCATGACTGGATTCAAGCGCCGGAATGATTCCCTCCATCAGGGACAGTTCATGAAAGGCCGCCACCGCCTCGGCGTCGGTAATCCCGGAATACTCCACACGCTTCAAATCAGCCCACAGGGCGTGCTCCGGCCCGACCCCGGGATAATCCAACCCGGCGCTGATGGAATGGGCGTTAAGAATCTGGCCTTCGGAATCCTGCAGCACGTACGATTTGCTACCATGAAGAATTCCCGGCCGACCCGCTTCGATGCTGGCGGCATGCTGGCCCGTGGCAATTCCGTGCCCCGCGGCTTCGACGCCCACCATCTTCACTCCGGCATCATTCAGAAAGGGATAAAACAGTCCCGCCGCATTGCTGCCCCCACCGACACAGGCAATGACCATCTCCGGCAAACGGTTTTCCAGTTCAAGGAACTGCTCACGAGCCTCAATCCCGATCACGCTTTGGAAATCGCGCACCATGAGCGGGTACGGATGGGGCCCGGCAACGGTTCCGATCACGTAAAAAGTGGTGTCCACCGCTGCCACCCATTCGCGGAGCGCCTCGCTCATGGCGTCCTTCAGGGTTTTGGTTCCACTGGTCACCGGAATCACCCGGGCCCCGAGGAGATTCATCCGCTTCACATTGGGAGCCTGCCGGCGGATATCCTCCTCGCCCATATAGACATCGCACTCCATGCCGAACCGGGCCGCCACCGTGGCCGTGGCCACCCCGTGCTGCCCTGCTCCGGTCTCCGCCATAAGCTTTTTCTTGCCCATGCGACGGGCCAGAATGGCCTGCCCGAGCGTATTATTGACCTTGTGGGCACCCGTGTGGTTGAGATCTTCGCGCTTGAGATAAATCTTCGCTCCACCAAACGCCTCGGTCAGGCGCGGGGCAAAATACAGCGGGGAGGGTCTTCCGACATAATGCTTTAGAAGTCCGCGGAATTCGGACTCAAAGGCAGGATCCGCCTGCGCCGCCCGATAGGCCTTTTCAACCTCGATCAGGGCTGGCATCAGCGTTTCCGCAACATAACGCCCGCCATAAACCCCGAAATGCCCGTTCGCATCCGGAACCGTGTTACACTCCACACACTTCATGATTCACTCCTCAACGCTTCGTCCGCTTGCCGTGCCGCACGAATGAATGCGGCCACTTTCTTGTGATCCTTCCGACCCGGTGCCAGTTCCACCCCGCTGGAGACATCCACGCCCAGAGGTCTGACGCACCGAATCGCGTCTCCCACATTGTCGGGAGTCAGCCCGCCCGCCAACATAACACGATGTCTGGCCGCAAACGCTCCCGCCTCATCCCAATCGACCGTCATGCCGGTTCCGCCATAGGCGTGCGAATCGGCATCCAACACAAATCGTTCCGCTGCCCACGTCCCGGGATCGGGAGTCCATTTCCCGCCCTGACGTCGCAACGCCCTCCACAGGGTAACGCCAACAGCATCATAGTCCACGGGATCCTCATCCCCATGCAACTGAACCGCTGACAACCCGCACACCTCCGCCACGTCCTTGATCAGGATCGGGGCCTCATTCACAAAAACCCCCACTGTGCGAATCGTCTCGGGAAGCGCCTCCGTCAACCGGCTCAATTCCTTGACCGACACGCACCGGGGCGAATTCGGGTACAGGACAAATCCCAGATAATCCGCACCCGCGTCAATCGCCCAGCGTGCGTCGTCCAGGTTGGTCAAACCACATATTTTGATCGTCAGCATTCCCGCACCCTTCACGACTCACAACTCACCGCTCACACCTTCCCCAACAATACTTTCAGCGCTTTTCCGGGAAAAGGCTCGCGCAGCAGGGATTCGCCCACTAAAAACCCGTCATACCCCGCCGCCTGCAATCCGGCGATATCCTCCGGTGTCCGGATACCGCTTTCGGCAATGCATAACCGGTCATCCGGAATCACCTTGGCGAGTTCATAAGCCACATCCAGGTCAGTCCGCAAGGTCTTCAGGTCACGACTATTCACCCCGATGATGGCCTGCTCACAGGACAGCGCCACTCCCAATTCTTCCCGGGTATGAACCTCGACAATCACCTCAAGATTCAATTCGATGGCCTCGCGATACAATACCTCGCAATAACCGGGCTCGAGTGCGGCAACAATCAGCAGCACCACGTCCGCTCCCCATGCCGCCGCCTCCAACAACTGGTAGGTTTCCCCGATGAAATCCTTGCGCAAGACGGGCACATTCACGACTTTCCGAACCCGCTTGAGATCGTCCAGAGACCCCAGAAAATAGTGCGGCTCGGTCAGCACTGAAATTCCAACCGCGCCTGCCGACACATAGGCCTGGGCAATGGCAGTGGGGTCATAGACCTGACGAAGCTCCCCGGCGGAGGGACTGGCCTTCTTCACCTCGGCAATAATCCGGGGCCCCGCCCCAACACGAAGCCGCTCAACCAGGCTATAGTAGTTGGTGCGCTTTTCAGCCTCCCAGAGCAACTCATTGACCGACACCTGGCGCTTCGACACCGCCACATCTTTTTTCCGTTCCCCCATGATCCGGGTCAGAATATTTTCCTCATGACTCATGATTGTCCTTTATCGATCTATTCCTGAACCCTCTATTCTTATCCTCACCGCCGTGTGGCGGTGACCAACCCTTCCAGAGCCTTGAGGGCGTTCCCGTTATCAAGGGCCTGACCGGCCAATTGAAAACCCTCCTCAAAATCCACCGCCTTGCCCCCGGCGATCAACCCGGCCGCCGCATTCAGGCAGACAATATCCCGTCGCGGCCCGGCCTCTCCTTCCAGGATCGCCCGCGTGATTTTGGCGTTTACGGCGGGATCCCCGCCAGCCAGCGCCGCCAATCCGGAATAATCCTCAATCACCGACAACGGATCGAAGTTATAGGTCCGGATCGAGCCGTCCCGCAATTCGCTGATCCGGGTCGTTCCGGTAATGGTGATCTCATCCATCCCATCCTGGCCATGAACCACGAACACACGCCGGCTGCCCAACCGCTTGAGAACCTCCGCAAACATCTCGGTCAATTCCGGAGCAAACACCCCCAGCACCTGGCATTTGGCCCCGGCCGGATTGGCCAGCGGTCCCAGCAGGTTGAAAATCGTCCGGAATCCAAGTTCCTTGCGCGGCCCCATGGCATGCTTCATCGCCGGATGCAGTTTGGGCGCGAACAGGAACCCAATTCCGACCTCGTGAATGCAGTCCTCCATGATATCCGGGGGCACCTCCAGGTTCACGCCTAGTTCGGCGAGGACATCCGCCGAGCCACACTTACTCGTAATGGAACGGTTGCCATGCTTGGCCACCGGAACCCCCGCTCCGGCCACAACAAAGGCCGCCGTGGTGGAAATGTTAAAGGTCCCCAGCGAATCCCCGCCTGTTCCGCAGGTATCCACAACCGGCTTGCCCCGCGGATCCACAAACACCGCATGCCGTCGCATCGACCGGCTTGCTCCGGCCAGCTCCTCGATGGTTTCCCCCTTGATCCGCAAGGCGGCCAGAAATGCGCCCAACTGGGCCGGAGTCGCCTCCCCGTTCATAATCAGGTCAAATGCCTCCCCCGCCTCCGCCTCGCTGAGATTCTGCCGATTGATCAGTTTTTGGAGGGTTGATTTCATTTCCCTTCTGACTCCTGACTTCTGACTCCTGACTTCTGAGAGACAATCTCCAGAAAATTCCTCAGCAATTTCTTCCCTGACGGCGTGAGAACCGATTCCGGATGAAATTGCACACCAAACGTCGCGTGGGAGACATGATGCATCCCCATGATTTCGTCATCCTCGCTGAACGCATCCGCCACCAGTTCCGGGGGAAGCGTTTCCTTCAACACGGCCAGCGAATGATACCGTCCCGCCGGGAACGGATTTCCCATTCCCTTATAAAGGCCCTGCCCGTCATGCCGAACCTGCGACACCTTGCCATGCATGATGCGCTTGGCGTTTGACACGGTGGCTCCGAAGGCCACTCCCAGCGACTGGTGGCCCAGACACACTCCCAGCACCGGAATCCGACCGGTCATGCGCCGGATCAGGGCCACGGAGATGCCCGCCTCATTCGGCGTACAGGGCCCCGGCGAAATCACCACCGCCTCCGGCGTCATCGCCTCCACCGCCTCCACGGTAATGGCGTCATTCCTGAATACCCGGATATCCGCCCCGAGGGAGGCCATCATCTGCACCAGGTTGTAGGTGAACGAATCGTAATTATCGATGAGCACAATCATGCGACTTCTCCACTCAGTTCGAGAGCCCGGGCCGCCAATTGAACAGCCTTCTGCATCCCGCGCGCCTTGTGGCACGTTTCCTCAAATTCCTTTTCCGGGTCGGAATCATACACCACTCCGGCACCGGCCTGAACCGACACCACTCCGCCCCCAACCTCCATCGTGCGGATCGTGATGGCCAGATCCATGTTCCCATCATACCCCACATACCCGACCGCCCCACCATACACTCCGCGCGGCTCGGGTTCCAGTTCATGGATAATCTGCATGGCCCGAATCTTCGGGGCACCCGACAGGGTTCCTGCCGGAAAAGTGGCGCGAATCACGTCAAAGGCATCGAATTCCCGGCGCAGCACCCCCTGCACATGCGATACCAGATGCATCACATGGCTGTAGCGTTCAATCATCATGTAATCGGTGACCTGTACGCTGCCCATCTCGGCAATTCGGCCGATGTCGTTTCGGCCCAGATCCACCAGCATCACATGCTCGGCCCTCTCTTTTTCGTCCGACAGCAATTCATCCGCCAACCGGCGATCCTCTGCATCATCTGCCCCGCGGGGCCGTGTTCCGGCAATCGGCCGCAACTCGACCCGGTTGCCAGTCAGTCGGACCATGACTTCCGGGGACGATCCTACGAGTGTTTGGCCACCCATCTTAAGGAAAAATGTATAAGGCGAGGGATTCAATAACCGCAGCGCCCGGTAAAGATACAAAGGCGGGATATCGGCCTTGGCACTGAACCGTTGACTCAACACCACCTGAATGATGTCACCCGCGTAGATATACTCCTTGGCCTTCTTCGCCATCCCGCAGAATTCCTCCCGCGTCATGTTGGACTCAAAGCGCACCTCGCCACCCCCCTCGTAGGATGAGGGCTCTACCGGCTGGTTCAAGGTATGCTCGATCCCCTCGATTTCCGAAACCGCGCGACGATAGGCAGCTTCCGGAGAGGTGGATTCAGAGGGACGCGTACAGACCACGATCTTGATGGTGTGCCGGATATTGTCGAACACGATCATTCGGTCGGCCTGCACAAAACGGCTCCGCAGACGAAGCCCCGACCGGCCGGGTTTCGGCTCGGGCATACGCTCAAACTCCCGCATGGCCTCATACCCGATAAAGCCTACCACGCCGCCAATAAAGCGGGGCAACCCCGGGACGGGAGCGACCCGCACCCCCTTGAAAACCCGACGGATCTCCTCCAGTCCGCCCCCGGCTTTCCGGTGATCCACTTCCAGGAAAGGACGTGGGTCAACCCCGACAAAGGAATACCGGCCCCACTTCTCGCCACCCTCCATACTTTCCAGGAGAAAAGCATTCTCCCGGTTCATGAATCGCTGCAAAACGGAGACTGGCGTCTCCAGATCCGCCAGCACTTCCTTCACCACCGGCACGATATCGTAGTCCCGCGCCAGCCCGACATACGTTGTTTCATTGGGGTACATGATGTTTCTATGTATAGAAACAACCGCCGAAATAGTCAAGAGGAAAAATGCGATTATCCAGGGTAGGGTTACACCTTATCGAAAAATATCATTCCGTTGCATAGCCTGTTTCCCGGTACGAGGAAGTATATATGATAGGAGTGCCTATATCCCGGGAAACGGGGGTGGCACTAACAAAGGAGCGTTATATGTTGTGGACAATTGCAGTAATATTGCTGGTGCTTTGGGTGCTGGGACTGGTGAGCAGTAACACGATGGGCGGGTTCATTCACGTCCTGCTGGTGATTGCCATTGTGATGGTACTTGTCAGGATTATTCAAGGACACTGACTATCCAGAAACGAGCGGATGTTAGATTTCTGATCGGCGCATGGTCGCCATAATACCTATTTCTCACTCCTTCAAACTTTTCTTGGCGGACTTGATGAAACGACCAAATGATTTGTCTTTCCTTCTCTTCTCGACGTAGGAGAGATTATGAAATTCGCTCTCTTTCTTGAGTTTGAGGTAATTCTGATACCGGTTTTCACTCAAGGTTCCATTCTCCACAGCCAGAAGGACCGCGCATCCAGGTTCTCCGCTGTGCGTACAATTGGCGAAGCGACAGTTCGTGGAGGACTCGCGAATCTCTGCGAACGTGTCGTCTAACCCTGTGCTCGCTCCAAGTAAGCCCAACTCGCGCATCCCCGGCGTGTCGATCAACATGGCTCCATTATCAAGGATGAGCAACTGGCGACGAGCCGTTGTATGGACACCTTCCCCGGTCCCGCTGACGGCCTTGGTGTCAAACGCATCGTGTCCAATCAGACGGTTGAGAAGTGTGGTCTTCCCAACCCCCGAGGAACCAAGCAGACAGTATGTTTTTCCGGGCACAAGAAGTGTACGGAACTCGTTAAGCCCAACGCCGGTTGTGTTGCTCAGGGCAAAGACCCGGGTAGCGTTGCGTGTTTGCCTCACTTGCCCGATTGTTTGGTCGAGTTTCTCCGGCGAGATCAAGTCTATCTTGGTCAGGATGACCCACGGCTCAATCGCACCCTCGTTTACCATCACAAGATACCGGTCAAGCCTAGACAAGTTGAAGTCGAATCCACAAGCCTGAACAATGAAGGCGGCATCGATATTCGCGGCGATCATCTGGGAATCCACAGTCTTGCCAGGGCACTTGCGGCACAGGAAAGTCTTCCTCGGGATGACGCTATGAATCACGGCGGGGCCGCCCGATGGGTGGCATTGCACGCAAACCCAGTCGCCCACACAAGGCAGATCAGAGGCGTCCACAACTGCGAAACGGAACTTGCCCGCAAGCTCCGCATAAGTTTCGACGCTCTGATTACGGATGAGGAAAGCACCCCTATCGACGGCCATGACGCGCGCAAGGCTGTATCCCGGTTGCAGTAGGGTAGCGGAACGTTGCTCAAACCAGTCATCAAATCCAAGTTCGGGCAATTTCATTGTTTGCAAATTGTGATTCATGCTGTTTCCAGTCTCATAACGAGGGATGAAAATGTCAATCCCAAGGAGGAGCCAGGGTCAGACCTGAATGGTTCTAAAATAAGGACTTGGTGGGTATTAATCGGGTTGCATGAGCTATGGAGTGCGGCGGCTCGACGCCGCTTTTCTTCAGCGCGGCTTGACGCGCTGCTCCTCTCAAATCAAAGTCAATAGGGATCGGCCTAAAGATGACGTTTGCAGGAAGGCCTTGAAAGCTACACTGATGAGACGCACATATTATTGATCCTCGCCTCCAGCCGCTCCAACTCGCAAACCATGTCATTCCATTCGGGAGCCTTCCCAAAGATCATGGGAGCCATAGCCTGAAAGTCACGGCGCAACTCATCCATCCGGTCAGCGAGTGGTCTACCCGAACAGCTTGCCGAACCGGCCTTCACTATTGTATCCCTTTGAACCTTCTGACAGGCATAATCAACGACTGACAAGTTCTGACACAATCTCGGGGTAAAACAGACTCAGGGCAACAACCAACTTACACAAGTCGTTGGTTATCAGAAGGAAAAGCCCCGCAAACTCAATGTTAACAGGGCTTATTGAAGTTGGTGGTGGGATAAGGATTCGAACCTTAGAAGGCATAGCCAGCAGATTTACAGTCTGCCCCGTTTGACCACTCCGGAATCCCACCGCACTCTCAATCGCCCGCCGGAATTCAGTGGCCCGCGATGCGGTTCTGACTCCAACAAGGTCGCGTATAATGGCGTCTGAAGATTCTCCTAGCAAGACAAAAAACCGATAAAATCACCCCACCCCTCTTGAAGCGTACTCCGCTTTCTGTCATCATGAAGTTTTGGGAAATGAGTTGATGAATGACTGAACCGACACACGATAATCTCGACTGGCTCTCGGATCTGAACCCCCAGCAACAAAAGGCTGTTGTCCATGGCGAGGGCCCGCTCCTGGTCGTCGCCGGAGCCGGAAGCGGAAAGACCAAGACCCTCGCCTACCGCGTCGCCTATCTGATCGCCAGGGGCACCCCGCCCGAACGGATCCTGCTCATGACCTTTACCCGGCGCGCCTCCGAGGAAATGATCAAACGCGCGGCAGCCGCCTCCACACGCGGGGCCCATATGACCAGCCGAGTCTGGGGCGGCACGTTTCATTCCATGGCCAACCGGATCCTCCGGATGTACTCCCAGCAGTCCAGTCTTCCTTCCGACTTTACCGTCATGGACGAGGGAGACTCGGCTGACCTGATGAATGTGGTCCGCCATGAACTCAACCTGGGCCGCAACGATAAGCGTTTCCCACGGAAAAGCACTTGTCTCGCCATCTACTCCCGCTGCGTCAACGGCTGCGAAATGATGGAACCCGTCCTCACTAAACATTACCCCTGGTGCCTGGAATACAAAGAGCAACTCAAGACCCTCTTCACCCAGTATGTGATCCGTAAACAACAACGCGGGGTTCTCGATTACGACGACCTCCTGCTGTACTGGCTCCAACTCCTCAGCAGCGACGCCATGGCACGGGAAATCGGCGGCCGTTTCGACCACGTCCTGGTGGACGAGTATCAGGATACCAACACCGTTCAGGCGGATATCCTCCGTGGACTGCGCCGGTTCAATCCCAACATCACCGTGGTCGGTGATGACGCCCAGAGCATCTACAGCTTCCGTGCGGCCAATGTACGGAACATCCTGGATTTTCCCCAGCAATTTCCCGGCGCCACCGTAATCACGCTGGAACAAAATTACCGCTCCGTCGAACCCATCCTCGAAACCACCAACCGCCTGATCAGTCAGGCCCGGGAACGATTCACCAAAGATCTCTGGTCCGCCCGTCGCGAAGGCCAGCGCCCCGTGATTGTCACCTGCCGCGACGAGGCCACGCAGGATCAGTTTGTCGTCTCGAAAATCCTGGAACACTACGAACAGGGCGTCCCCCTTCACAAACAGGCCGTGCTGTTCCGGGCCGGCCATCTCTCCGACTCCCTCGAAATCGAGTTGGCACGTCGGAATATTTCCTATCACAAATATGGCGGGTTGCGCTTTCTCGAGGCAGCCCATGTGAAGGATCTGATCAGCTTCCTACGGGTCACCGAAAATCCATCCGATGAAATCGCCTGGTTCCGGATCCTCCAGATGATCGAAGGAATCGGACCCGCCACGGCTGCGAAAATCATCACCCATGTTACCAAGTCGCATGATCCGCGCGCCCTCAAGACGTTCGCCCCGCCCGCCGCCGCCAAGGCCAGCTGGATGGAACTTGGCCTGTTGATGGATGACCTCGTAACCGCCGGGGAAGGCACCCCCGCGGCTCAGGTACAGCGTATCCGATCCTTCTACGATGATATCATGGCGCAACGGTATGAAAATGCCCAAGCACGTCGCCGGGATCTGGAACATATCGAACAGGTGGCTTCAGGCTACAAGTCACGCCGCCAATTACTGACGGATCTGACACTTGACCCGCCCAATTCAACCAGCGACATCGCCGCCAGCCCGCTTAAGGATGAAGATTGGCTGGTGCTCTCCACCATTCATTCAGCCAAGGGCTGCGAATGGGATGTCGTGTATGTCATCCATGTCTCGGATGGCTGCCTGCCTTCCGATATGGCAACCGACAATGATAAGCAGATCGAAGAAGAGTTGCGACTAGCCTATGTGGCCATGACCCGGGCCCGGAATTTTCTCTACGTCACCTGGCCGCTCCGCTACTACCACCGTTGGGGAAGTTACACCGACAAACATGTCTACTCCCAGATTTCCCGGTTTCTCAACGATGACGTCCGCGCGTCCTGTGAACTGGCGTCCTTCGGCACCAGCGGCTATCCCGATGACCGGTCGTCCATGGACGATGATATCGTCGGCCGCGTTCGCAACCAGATTAATTCAATGTGGGACTGATCGCCTGCGGATCGAAACTCAAAACTGGCCCAGCACTTCGCCAAAGGAATGGCAGGTCGATGTGGGTTTCTCTTTCCCGGGCTCTCCATAGCCATAGGTCACGAAGATACTGCGCACGCCTGCCCTGCGAGCAGATTCCAGATCGGTATAATTGTCGCCCACCACCCAGGTGTCATCAGGCTTCATCCCGACGGTGGCCATGATATCGAGGATCATGTCTGGCTCCGGTTTCAAAACGGGAAATCGCCCGCCCGCCAGAACGCTGACGAACCAATCCCGTATCCCGAAGTGCTTCAGAATCAGGTCACACGCCTCAGCCGGCTTGTTAGTCGCCACAGCCAGAATGTGCCCCTGGTCTCGTAACTCGCGCAATCCTTCATAGACACCGGGATAAAGGGTTGTTTCATCAACACTATGGGCACGATAAATCGGAGCCTGAATGCGCAGAGCCTCATCGACATTGATGGGTGTTCCCTGCAAGGCCCGGGTCACCAGCAGGCGAACCCCGTTTCCCACATACCCGGTAATCGTCGCCACGGGCAGGGGCGGAAGGCTAAAATGGCGGCGCATTTCGTTCACCGCAGCCGCCAGATCACGCGCCGAGTCAATCAGCGTTCCATCCAGATCAAAGATGATCAACTTGGGCGAATTCATCGCCCCCCTCCAAAAGCAAAAATTCCAAGTCCAATCAAAAAGACGCCCTGCGCCAAACCTAAAATCCCGGTCCACCGGCAGGTCGCATTGGTTCCACAATAGAATTGCGCCGCGTGGCGGAACCGGTACGGCGACAGCACCAGAACCATGCCGACCACCACCCAGACATACGCCATGACGGCGGGCACAACCGTCCACGCGGACTCATAGAGCCGCTGGGCCTCCAGAAGCGGACCGGCAGACAACATGAGCAACCCGCCCAAAGCCCGGGGCGCCAGCAGTTCATTCATGAAAACCATAATCAATCCATACACCACCGGCCCCAGAACCCAAAGCCAGGACTTATAGGCATCCACTCCGCCCAGGGGCATATCATTGATCTCGAAGGCCGCCCACACCAATGCCACGGCGGCCAGGAGTCCCCCCGCCCAGATATTACGGGGAAACACCCGGAGTCCTTGTTGCGTCCATTCCGGCGCTACCAAAAAGGGGAAATACAGCACCAGGGAAACAAGTCCAGTCGATAAACATAAGTCCGAAAGCGATATCATGAATTCAGCGTTCCTCTCAGTGTTCCATACATCACCTGCGGCCCCACCCGCTCAATCAGGACGTGGACTATATCACCTGCCTGGACGGTTTCGCGAGGATCAAAAATAACGATCTTGTTTGTGCTCGAGCGACCCGCCCAGCGTTCCTTGTTTCGGAGACTTGGCCCTTCTACAAGCACGTCAACCTTCCGACCCACGCAAGCCTGATTCAGTTCTGCGCCCCGCCGATCCTGATCCACGAGCAGCACTTGATTCCGGCGCATCTTCTCCGCATCCGGCACATCATCCTTCCATGTGGCGGCAGGTGTTCCTTCTCTCGGGGAATACTTGAAAATATAAGCATTATCAAATTGCGCCTCATCCATCAGGCGTCGGGTCGCCTCGAAATCCGCTTCTGTTTCCCCCGGAAACCCGACAATGATATCCGTGGTCAAGGCCAGGGAGGGAACGGCGTCACGCAGCCGCTTCACTGCCGCCCGATAATCATCCGCCGTATACCCGCGCCGCATCCGACCAAGGATCGCATCCGATCCGGACTGCATGGGGAGATGCAAATGATCACACACTCCCGGAATTTCAGCCATGGCCCGTGCCAGTTCGCTGGAGCAACCGGCAGGATGCCCTGAAGTAAACCGGATTCTCCTTACTCCCGGCACGCCACTCACCGCCTCCAACAACCGGGGAAGCGGCTCGACAAACCCGCGGGGGGAAACAGCCTCCTCCTCCCACACGGGATTTTTCCGGCCGTACGACATCACGCTCTGCCCCAGCAGGGTGATTTCGCGGCACCCTTGTTCCGCCAGTGACCGCACCTCGCGCAGAACATTTTCTGCCGGCCGGCTCCATTCCCGGCCCCGAACCTCCGGAACAATGCAATAGGCGCAACGCCGGTCACACCCCAGCAGGATGTTAACAAAAGCTGACAACGACCCTCCCAGATGACCGGCCAGTGACTCCGTCTCAGGCTCCTCATCCCCCGTATCCACAATCGGCCCCCGCCCGGCACAAACGGCTTCAATCACTGCGGGCAGCGTACTCAACCGATGGGTTCCCACCGAAAAATCAAGTCCCTTCACTTCCTTGAGAATCGCGTTCCCCAAACGCTGAGCCATACATCCAACCGCGCCCACAACACGGCCCGGATGCATGACTTTCGCCGCCACCACCAACCGGAGCTTGCCCAGCGCCTTGTCCTCCGCCTTGCCCCGCACACTGCAGGTATTGACGAGAATCACATCTGCCCCGGCCTCCTCGGCCAACAACCGGTATCCGTGCCGGACCAGCAAGGCTCCAATGGCCTCGCTGTCACGCACATTCATCTGACAGCCATAGGTCCTGATGTGGACTGTCCGCCCATCCTGTTTAGTATCGACTGTCATGCCACCTCTATCGCGATTCCACCCGTTTCCACTGGGGAGACTCAAGAGTTCCACCCAATTTAAATTCAATCGTTGTCCCGGCCGGAAACAATGACGCCAGGGCCAGACCCAGCATTCCTGGCTTTCGGGCCAGGTGTGCCTCAACCCTAAAATCCAAGGTTCCGTCAAGTCCGCAGCTTCCCTGTGCCGACAGGGTCACCCATCCGTAATCCATCTGAATATCCCGACTTTCAATCCGACCCTTTGAAAGCGTGAACGAAAACTTCACCTCCACCGGCGTGTCTCCAAAATCAACCCCGGGAGCGAAACGCTTGAGGCTGGCGGTCAATCCCGCAAAAAATGGAAGCTGAAAAATCCTGGCTCTGCGCAAAGCGAACTGACCCTGCGCCGAAAGCGGAACGGCTCCCGAATTCCCACTCAGGGCCATCCACTCGATGTTTCCGTAAAGCTTCCCTGCCGTTCTCCAGACCTGGTTGGTTGAGACAAGCTTAATCAATTCATCCGCATCCACGTGAATGATCTCGGCCTTGACCCGGGTAACCCGATTGGATTCGTCTGTAGCCGGTTCCAATAAAACTGAACCAAAAAATGATCCTCCGCCCATTTTCCCCCGAATATCAGAAAACTGGTTTGTCAGTCCACGCCCCATAAATCGGAAGGCATAGTCTGTGGCCTGTAGCGATTCAAAGCCCACCCGTTTTCCTTCCACCGTAGCCTCCAGGAAGGATCGCTCCGGGGCGATGGTATTGACCTGCCCCTTCGCCACAATCGCGGATCCACCCTCAAACGTCCAGGACTCCAGGGTTTGCTCTCTGACGCCGGTCAACCGGAGAACAGATGCCATATCGATCGCCGAAATGGCCTCGAAGGTGGTCGCCGGGGCCGCAAAATTAAATTCAGTTTTACCCTCCGCCTTTCGTCCGCCAACGACAATCAGGAAGGACTCCAGTTTGAGCCGGTTGGTTCCGCTCCCGTAGACATAGTCACCGCTGATATTGGCAAACCCGATTCCGGCACCGCGATAGGCATACTGTGAGGCCTGCACCCGTCCCGACGCCTTGACGCCATACGGTTTTCTCAAATCCGCGTCGAACACCAGATCAAACCGGGGCGGGGCGGCCGGAAAGGAAAAACGTTCCAGAACAGAAAGCGAATCCGGCCACACCCGTTTAAAAACGGGTGTCAACGCATGGGGATCAAAGGAAGTGACCAGGTGCCCGGTCGCTCGTTTCAGGGGTGTCAAGGCCAGTGTTCCTTCAACGGTTCCGCTCTGGAGGTCTCGGCCGATCCGGCCGGACAACCGGGAAAGCCGGCATTCCCCCTTGTCCACCCGAACCCCGGCTTTCAACTCTTCAACCCACACCCCCAGAACATCAAAGTCATTCAGGGTCACATCCAAATCCATCTGGAGGACCTCCCCGTCCGCGCCGGTCGGCGAGAGAAGCTTGGCTTCCGTCGTCAGGCTCCCACCCCGCCTGGTTCCGTCGCGGGAACCCCAGAGCGGACGGATGACACCCCCGCGCGCCCTCAATTCCTTGATTCGGCTCCCGCCTGAATGGCGTGCCTCAAAAAAGTGAAACAACACTTGTAGACTTCTTGTCTCAATCAACGGGGGTCCCGGAATACCCTTGCGATAGACCACCACCTCCGAAGCCTTTATCCCTCCGCGAAGATCCAGCTTCACATGAGTCGCCGTGATAAAATAGTCTCCCTCATTCACCGTTTCCAGAGCCCATCGTGTGAGGAAACCGGGAACCCCGAGCCAGGCGAGCCCCACAATAAAAGCCAGTCCAATACACAAAACAAGAGGAAGGCTGTGAAACACCCATCCGAACCAGGTTCGATTTGAAATTGAGGAAAACACTGCCATGGACAAAATTTCTTAGGGCGAGGTGACCAGGGGGCGAAGCAAGGCTTCTGTCGCCTCTTTTTTCAGGACAAAAATCACATCCTGCCCTTGAATCATAGAATAAACACCCTCCCGGCCATCTCCGCCACCGAGAAGAACCGTTTTCTGAATACCGCTCGATCCGCTCAACCCAAATGTCACGCGGATGGCAGGTTCATCCAGTTTAAACGGCGCCAGATTGGTGGTGGCCAAAGTTTCAATTCGTTCCGCCTGAAGGTTGGAAACAAGCGCCAGCAGCTCCGGGATCGCCCCCTCAACAACCTGTCCCCCCGGGGGGGAATCAACCGTCCACCCCCCATCCAACCCGCTTGTCACCGTCTCCTCGCGCCCCTCCCGGGTCAGTGTGATACGACGCACTTGCTGGGGGCTCAAGTCCAGCATCAGGCCATCCATGTACGCCAGGGGGTCCGCAAAAACGGGACGATCGCCCCATCGACGCCACATCTTCGCCAGATCATCCGACGGCACTTGATAAACCGCTCCAGCCTCCTCCCCGTACACCAGACTGTTGGAAGCCCCGGCTCCGGGCCAGGACAGGCGGTAGGTCCATTCCCCCGAAGTGGGTGACAGGGAAGAAATCGTTTTATTCGTTCCCGCAGACACGGGAGACTGGATAGCCACCGTCAGGCGGCAGGACATCGCCTCCACTTCAGGAGGAAGGGCCTTCATGGCAATTCCATTCCGAATCTCCTCCCCCTGCAATCCGCCGACCGCCTTCAGCAACGCTCCTACCGCACGCGCATTGGCCGGGAACCGCAGAGGGTCTGTGATCATCCACCCTCCGGACGTCGTCTTTTCCATCACCACCTTTGAATCGTCATCACGCAACATCAAGAACGCCAGAGTAGACGGATCGGCATCACACACTCTTCTATCCCGTAGCGAGTTGGCCGGGATAGCCTGAAGAGACAAAATTTCCCTGCTGACAAGCCCCACCGAGGCCATATCACTGATTCGCGCATACAGCCATGACGGATTGTCCTGAAGGGCCTTCCCCACCGTCACCACCAGCGGCTCACGCCGCCCCTCCATCCAGACGGATACCTGCAAAGAAGCCTCATCAACTCCGAGCCCATACGATACAGGATCGGACAGGGAGGTGCCCCCGGCCACTCCTCCCCTTTTCAACGATTCGAGAATCAGCCATAACTTTTCCACCCGGGCCCCATCGGCGCGGGCGTCAAAAGGCTGCTGGATCCGCCACACGCCGTCCTTCAATGCCAGCTGGAAAAAACCACCCGCCTGTTTCACTTCAAGTCGGACCGCCTGCTTGATGGAGGACGGAAATACCGCCTGATCCCGAAATTCCTCCGGATCCACAGGCAGGATGTCTGACACCGTCATCGTGACTCCGATGACATCCTTTTCGTCGTTAAGACTCACATACACCAGATTTCCGAGCGGCGCCTCATCGCCCAGCAAAATTTCATCGGAATGCGAATCGGTTCCGACAACCAGGCGGGCACGAGGCGGTTCCAATCCGAAACTGGCAAGGGAAAGGCCCCGTTGTGCGCGCCGAACAGGATCAACAACTTCCTGTTTACGGGTTTTGACAATGGCCTCCATTAAACGGTTGATCCGCACGGCATTCGCCCGGGTTTCCAGCGGCCGGGTCAAAAACCACTCCCCATCTCGCCGCACACACTCAATCCGATTGGTTCCGGTCGTAAGCGATAACCGTGTGATCACCTCGGGGCTCAGGTGAAGCAACGCGCTGTTTACGGGCAGGGAACGAACTCTGGAGTCGGTATTGCGCTCAAACATAACAATAAACAGGCCGGTCAAAACAACCAAACCCAGAAGCCAAAGCGTGGGTCTCCAACTCATACTCCGGAACTCCCCTTCCGCCCCGGGACTCCCTGCGTCCGTCTGTCCCGTCTGGCTATGGCCACACAGAAAGCCAACCCGACCAAGGCACAGGGGACGGCAACAACAATCAATAAGAAGGTCATGATCCGTCCCCGGGCCTCAATCTGAAGCGTGTATAACCCGATTTCTCCTGCCGGCGCCACCTCATGCTCATTGCGCTCCAAAAGCCAGTCCAGAGCATTGATGAAAAACATTTCATTCGCGCCCGTCAGGCAACGGTTTTCCACAAACTGGGAATCGCCCACCACCACCATACGCACCGACTTGATATCCATGGTGAGCGCAGAGGCCACGCCTTTTTCAACACACACAGCCAGGGGAACCGGGCCTCGCCGATCATACCCCTCATTGAACTGAGGCGGATTTTGATTGAAGTCAACTTCCGCCCAGCTTTTTGCCGCACTCTCAGCCAAGGCCGTCACGCGGGGTTTGTCGGCCTGGTCGTTGACATACCGTCCAGCTCCATTCCCGGCCAACGGTTCAACTGAACGGGGCAAGACAAAGGTGGAGACTAATCCATCGAGGGACTCGGTAATCGGATGCTTTCCATAACGAATCACCGGCACCTCGCCGAGTCCCACGGCCGCCGACCGGTCACGACTGCCAGGCAGAAGCGATGTTGTTTGTGAATCCAAAATCCGATCCTGCCCAAGCCGGACACCCCACTCCTCAAGAAACGACTCCAGCCCGGTCGGTTGCCCGGAATCCAGCAGCAGTAACAGGCGCCCGCTCCGCGACAGGTAATCCCGGAGCTTGGCCACTTCCCAGGCTGCCAGCCGCCGCGCCGGTCCAGCCACCACCAGAACCGCGCAGTCGTTGGTTACGGGAAGCTGGCTTTCGAGCAGCAATGAACGAACTTCCGCATGCCGTTCCCGGACAATTCCGGCAATCTCCGAATACCCGCGGTACTCCGTGAAGTCCGCAATATCCCGCTCATCATGCCCTGTCAGAAAATACACCACGGGCGCCGCTTCAACCGTCACCGCCCTGAGCGCCGAACGCAGTTCAGAATCCAGCGCGGCGGCGAATGTCGAACCGCGTCGTCCCTGATGCCCGCCGTCCACCGCCGTTCGCTCCAACGCCCGAAGAGGAAGCACCCTGTAACGGGAGCCGCAGGCGACGATCAAGACGCTGGATTCCCGGATCTTATAACGTCCGACCAGTTCCCGGGTTCGGGCGATCTCACTTCCCTGATCCACAATATCCACCTGCAGGGCCGCATGAACAAACCGGTATTTCTCGACCCTCCGGCGCGCGGTGGTTGCCAGCGAATCCCCTGCAGGCGCCAACAGGATCAGATGAGCCGGGGTCTTGGTCGCGTCAAGAATCCGACTTACGTCGAGTGATATCGGCGTAGCGCCCCAGGTGCTGACATCCATTCTGGCCGGATGCAATAGGGCCAGATAATTGATCATGCCCGCCAGAATTCCCGCGAAGAGCAGGGAAACCGCCACATTCACCCCTCCTGCGGTGCGACGGTAACGCGCCAGTTGCAGAATCCTGATATTGACAAAAAACAGAGCCCCCATTGCCGTGACATAGAAAACCAGAGGGCGGCTGTCCAACATCCCTGCCGAAAACCCGGCCACATGCGAAGCCACTGCCACCAGACCCGCCGAGCCATCCGCCGCCGTCCCTCCAATCCAACTGCGAAGCGATCCCCGGAACACCACCATGGCTCCCGTCAGGAAGGTGGCCACCATGGCCGCAGTGGGGCTTCGAAACACCTGGGACCAGAATAGTCCGCAGAGTGTGATCAGGCCGGACACCAAGGACAACAGCAGAATCCCCGTCAACCACATGGCAAGATCCACTCCCTGCCAGGCTGGATACAGGGCTTTAAGAATCCACGGATACATGACGGCCGGAAAAACCAGCAGTTGAATCAGGCAAAAGCCCGCTACCGCCTTGGCGAAAACAATTTCGACCTCACTCACCGGCGCGGTCAGTAATAGTTCCAGGGTTCCGCGTTCCTGTTCGTCTCCCAGCAATTTCACAGACACCGCCGAGGCCATCACCAGAAAGGCCATCCAGAACAACATCCCGCAGAAGGTGATCTCCGAAGTCAACAACCCCTTCCCCGCCATGGTCACGGCGAAAACCCAAAAGGCCAACCCGGACACCACCAGAAAAATGGCACCCATCAGCAGGAAAGAGGGGGCGGCCAACCGGAGCCGCATTTCCTGGCGCCAAAGAATACGCGTGGCCCTCATGCCGCCCCGCCTTCCTGAACCACAGCCTTGACGGCTTCCGCCAGGGTCGACACGCCCCGGTTCCGGATCAGTTGAGCGGGCGTCTCGAAGGCCATCAGCAACCCGTGATTCAAAATCATCACGCGGGAGGCGAGGGCTTCGGCCTCCGCCATATCGTGAGTTGAAAACATCACGGTTCGCTCCCCCTTCAGGGATCCAAACGAAGTCCGGATCCTATCCCCGTTGAGCGGATCAAGACCCAGCGTCGGCTCATCGAGCAGGATAATCTCAGGTTCCCCGGCCAGACAATCAGCCAGCAGCACCCGGCGGACTTCCCCTTTGGAGAGATTCCCCATCAACGCCCGTTCCAGTCCGGCCAACCCGCACCGTCCGATCAATTCCCGCAACCGCTTGATGCGGGTGCGTCCGGACAATCCACGAAGCCGGGCCCGGAATCCCAGATACTCCATCACCCGCATCTCGGGATAGATGGGATCTTTTTCGGGAAGGTACCCTGTCATCCGGCGAACGCGTAATGAGTCGGATACCACATCCACCCCGCCGAGCAGGACCGTTCCCGCCGTAGGGGCCATATAGGTGCTGAGCACCCTGAGCAGGGTTGTTTTGCCAGCTCCGCTCGGCCCGATCAATCCGATCAGCTCCCCCCGCTCAACGCGGAAGGAAAGATTGCTCAAGGCCGTCACACGGCCAAACTGCTGTCTCAAATGGCTAACCTCGATCATGACTCACGATCCTACCGGAAAATGTGCAAAAAGGCACCATTATGACGTGCTGAAAGCTCTCGTCAAGTCGCGCGTGCCACCCTCCCGAAGATTTTTCAGAACTAGCTTTTATTTGTCGCTAGTCCGCACTATTCTTCGCGCATGGACATTCGCATCATGCTGGCGGACGATCATAAAATTGTCCGGGAAAGCTTCCGGGCCTTACTGGAGGCGGAGACCCAGTTTCAGGTCGTTGCCGATGTCGGGGATGGCGAAGAGGCGGTCGCCACCGCCTTGAAGCTGAAGCCCGATATCATCGTCATGGACATGACCATGCCCAATTTGGACGGCACAGGCGCCACACAGCGCATTCTGGCCCAGCTTCCCAAAACCCGGATCATCGCCTTGTCCATGCATTCCCATCACCAATTCGTCACCGGAATGCTCAATGCCGGCGCGGCGGGCTATATCCTCAAGACCTGCAAAGCTCGCGAACTGATCGCCGCCATCCGGATGGTGGCCGCCGGAAAAACCTATGTCAGTCCCGAAATCAAATCCTCCTCCCCTCGTAAACCGATTGTTGAAGAACCATCAAAAAGCCCCTTCGTCTCTCTTTCCGACCGGGAACGGGAAGTGCTTAAAATGATTGCTGACGGGTACGAAACCAGCGAAATCGCCACACGGCTTCAAATGGCTGAAAAAACCGTCGCCTCCCACCGGGAACATATCATGAAAAAACTGGGCGTATCGAACATTGCCGACCTGACAAAAATCGCCATCAAGGAAGGCCTCTCCGTGCTCTAAGGCCGCCCATCCTTCTTGACCCTGCTCCCTGATCTCCGTTATGGTTCGAACCATGACAACCATTCTCGAACGCATTGCCGCTTCTCCACTGGTCTTTGACGGAGCCATGGGAACGGTCATTTACAATCGCGGGGTCTTCATCAACACCTGCTATGACGAACTCTGCCTGACCCGGCCGGATCTGGTATCGGCCATCCATCGCGAATATGTCGAGGCGGGCGCGGACATCATCGAAACCAACACCTTCGGCGCAAACCGCATCAAACTCCGGCATCACGGATTGGCCGATCGGGTTGTTGCCATCAACCAGACGGCGGTCAAACTGGCCCGGAGCACGCTGGATCCCGATGTTCTGATCTCCGGTTCCGTGGGCCCCTGCCTCAGCGTGTCCCAGAAATGGATGGCAGACAAGGCGGAGGAAATAGAAGCCGCCTTCGAGGAACAGATCCAGGCACTGGCCTCCGCCGGAGTCGATCTGATTCAGCTCGAAACATTCGTTCATATCGAGGAACTTCAGCTCGCGGCCGCCATCTCCCGCCGCACCGGCATCCCGGTACTGGCGTGTTTCTCGATACGATCCGGGGAGGAAACAACCCTGGGAAGCCGTGTGGAGGCCTGCGCCACCACCCTGAATTCCGATCCCAACGTGGATCTGATCGGCATCAACTGCGGGGTCGGGCCCGCCCAGATTTATGAAGCGGCGGAACGAATTCTTCCCCTGCTCTCCAAACCCCTGATTTGCCTGCCGAATGCTGGCCTCCCGCGCGATGTGGACGGACGGATGATTTATCTCTCCAGTCCTGAATACTTCACGGAGTACGCCAAAAAAATCATTCAACTCGGAGCCCGGGGAATCGGCGGATGTTGTGGCACCACACCTGAACACATCACCATGGCCGTCAAGGCCGTCAAGACACTGAGCGGGGTCAAACGCCACAAGCACATCGAGGTTTTCCACCCCGAGAAGGTGTCGGTATCCGTGCTTCCCGCACCGGAAAAATCACAGTTCGCCCGCCGACTCCTGTCGGGACAGAAAGTGACCTCCATCGAATTGCTCCCTCCCAAGGCCTGCGATGTGACGGGACTTGTCGAGAAGGCCCGGCAGTGCAAAGCCTGCGGAATCGATGTCATCAACATTCCCGACGGCCCCAGGGCCAGCGCCCGGGTATCGCCCCTGGTTGCCTCCATTGCCATTCTTCAACAGGCGGGCATTGAGCCCGTGCTTCACTATTGCTGCCGGGATCGGAACCTGATCGGAATGCAGTCGGATCTGCTGGGTGCCCATGTGGCGGGCGTTCGGAACATCCTGATCATCACCGGTGATCCGCCCAAGTTGGGTGATTATCCTGATGTGACCGGCGTCTTCGATGTTGATTCCATCGGGCTGACCCAGGTCGCCGCCAACCTCAATCACGGGCATGATATCGGCGGGAATGTCGTCAATCCCCCCACCGCACTCTTCCTCGGCATCGGCGCCAATCCCGCGTCCGTGTCACCCGACCAGGAATTCCAGCGGTATGCGAGCAAACTGGAAGCGGGCGCGGAATTCGCCATTACCCAGCCGATTTTTGACCCGGAAACCCTGTTCCGTTTTTTGGACAGGATCGAGTCCCTGCAGCGACAAATCCCCGTCATCGCTGGCGTCTGGCCTCTGATCAGTTTTAAAAATGCGGAATTTATGCGGAATGAAGTGCCGGGCGTCACGATTCCCGATTCCGTAATGGAACGGATGGCTCGATGCAAAACCAAAGAGGAAGGAATCGAGGCCGGTATTGAGATCGCGCGAACCATTTGCGAGGCCATTGCGGATCGAGTCGCCGGTTGGCAGGTCAGCGCCCCACTCGGCAAACTCGACATAGCCCTCAGGGTGCTGGGAAAATCAGCACCGGTCTGACATGGCTTTAGTTTGACTCTCTTAACCCATCACGCTATACGACGGAGATTATGAAAACACTGACATCCAAACGCATTCTGATTACCGGTGGCGCGGGCTTCCTCGGCTCACACCTTTGTGAACGGCTTCTGGCGCAGGGTCACGAGGTCATTTGCGCCGACAATTATTTCACCGGCTCGAAAGCTAACATCGCACACCTTCTGAAACATCCCTACTTTGAGCTGATGCGCCATGACGTCACTTTCCCGCTTTATGTCGAAGTGGACGAAATCTACAACATGGCCTGCCCCGCCTCTCCCGTGCACTACCAATACGACCCCGTGCAGACCACCAAGACCAGTGTGCATGGCGCCATTAACATGCTGGGACTCGCCAAACGGGTTCGCGCCAAGATTCTCCAGGCCTCCACCAGCGAAGTCTATGGCGACCCCAAAATACATCCCCAGCGTGAAGACTACTGGGGTCATGTCAATCCCATCGGCATCCGATCCTGTTACGATGAAGGCAAGCGCTGCGCCGAAACCCTGTTCTTCGATTATCACCGCCAAAACCAGGTGCGCATCAAGGTTGCCCGAATCTTCAACACCTACGGCCCGAGAATGCATCCCCATGATGGGCGCGTGGTCTCCAACTTCATTGTCCAAGCCCTGAACAATGAATCGATCAGTATCTATGGCGACGGGAAGCAAACCCGTTCCTTCTGCTATGTGGATGACCTGGTCGGAGGCCTGATGAACCTGATGAACAGCCCGGATGACGTCACCGGCCCCATCAACATCGGGAACCCCGGCGAGTTCACCATGCTGGAACTGGCTGAAAAAGTCATCGCCTTGTCGGGTTCGAAATCCAAGCTGGAGTTCAAGCCCCTTCCTGCAGACGACCCCAAGCAGCGCCAACCGGATATCACCCTGGCCAAGAAAGTCCTGAATTGGCAACCGACCATCAATCTGGACGAAGGCTTGACCAAGACCATCGCCTACTTCAAGACCCTGATTCAGAAAAGTTGACGTGAAAAGCGGCCTTAAAAGCGGAACCGTTAAACTCAGTCCCGATCATGGCGACTGGCCGAAGCACTATCGCCAGGAAATGAGGCGTCTTCGGAAGCTGACGGGGACGGCCCGTTATACACTTGAGCATATCGGGAGCACGGCCATTCCGGGATTGGACGCCAAACCGATCGTCGACATGGCCATGCGGATCCCTTCCTTCAAAAGGCTACCGCTTTGGATCACGCGACTGCAGAAAGCCGGCTACAACTACAAGGGCGAATACGGTCTTCCCGGGCGGCATTTTTTCGTGCGGGGCAATCCCGTGACCCACCATCTTCACCTGGTCATACCGGGTAGCGAGCACTGGACTCGATGGTTGCTGTTCCGGGATTATCTCAAGGCGAACCCCATTGAGGCCAAACGGTACGATGAAGCCAAACTGAAGCTGGCTCGGAAATACCCGACCAATCGCGACGCCTACACCAAGGCCAAAACCCCGGTGATCAACCGCCTGTTAATCCGAGCCGGAATCTGGCTTAAAACGGCAGGCCGCCGCCCTTCCCCTCGCTGAAATCTTCCGAGTCCATATCCGGCGGGGCTCCCTCATTGGCCGACTCGTCGCCACCCTGGCCGTTGGCCTCGCCCAGACGCCACGCTTGAAGCGTGTTGAAATACTTGACCGCGCCCTTCTGGTCGGTCCACTTGCGCCCGCGCAGGTCGAATTCCACCGAGATCTCCTGCCCCACACTGAACTTATCCAGAAGACCGCACTTATCCTGGACCAATTCAAACTTCACCAGCTCGGGATATTTTGGATTCTTGGCAAACTCGAGAACAAACTCACGCTTCTGAAAGGATTCCTTGATCTTCACCGTTTCAAAAATCTCAACCAATTTGCCTGATACCTTCATGATGCTCCCTTAAACGCTGATGGGTTGGAAAACTTGTATAAATCTAGACCAAGCCGCCGCAGAACAAAAGAAGAATCCAGAAATTCCGGCGGTTCCGAATACAGGGGGAGGGCGGAGCGTGGATTGTTGAGCGATGGCGGGGAGCCGATACAGCGGCAAACGGGTGCGTCCGTGCGCTGATGCGCCGGTTGCCGGGATAGGATGTCAGGGAAGGATCAACGGGAAGGGAGTCGA
>CAMDCX010000010.1 GCA_945890715.1 PVC group bacterium
CCGGTTCTGGCGCCGGAGCGGGCTCGGGTAGCGGTTCCGGTTCCGGCGGGGGTTCGGCTTCGGGCGGCGGCTGTACGGGCTGCTCAATCACCGGTTCCGGCTCGGGAGTGGGTATTATCACCGGTGGGGGTTCAGGTTCATTGGCAGGCTCTGGCGGCGGCACTGGCTCAGGGGCTGGGAATTCTGCTTCTGCCGCCGGTATCGACTGAACGGATGGCTCCACCGCCGGTTGGGGTTCCGGATCAGGCTCCGGCTCGGGTTGTGGCGTGATTTCCGTCACCGGTTCAGGGTCAGTAAGCGGAACCGTGGCGGGCGGAACAATCTCCACGGGTTCGGGCATCACGGGGGAAACCACCGGCGGCTCGGCGACAATGGGCGGCACGACTACAGGCACAGGGGCGACGGGAATTGGGACAACGAACACAGGCGCGACGGGAACTGAGCGACTCATGGGCGGCGGGAGGCTGGTGGTGAGAGGCTGCGAGACTGCCACGGGTACCGCTTCGGCGGCCACCGCCACTTGCCCGGTGGCCATCTCGCGGGCGGCCGAACTGGGAACGTAACCCATCTGGCGGACCAGAGCCGTGACCCGCTGCCGGGTGGCCAGGCTGATTCCCACTTGATCGGCACGGCCATTGACGATCAGCGAAACGGTCGTCTTGGAGACTCCCGCCGCTGCCGCCACATCCCGGATTCTCACACCCTGCTTTATCCGTAATATCGACATCTAAACCGGTTTAGATCATATATTTCGGCGGAAGTCAAGACAGGCAACTGACCATATCGAAGACTTTAGAATGTTGCGGCGAATCCGTGATAATGTTGTCGTTCTTCCCAGCGGCTGGAGCTTTTTCAGCTTGCCCGCGCCCCGTGCTCCAACTATTTTTGCCGGATGACAACACCAACTTCCGCATCCAATCCCTGGCTGGCCGCTTTGAAATCCAACGAACCCTGGTTTGTAAAAGGCGACCTGGATGGTTTCTTCGGTCTCTTCATCGACAATCTGCTCCAACTCATGCTAATCGGCGTCCTGTGCCGGTTCGTGTGTGGGTTTCCCTCCGACTTCATCACCAGCGTCATTCTGCCCGGTGCGGCCATCTCCATCCTGATCGGAAACCTTTTCTACGGCTGGCAGGCTCGGATGGTGGCCTTCAAGACCGGACGCCGGGACACCACCGCCCTACCCTTCGGCATCAACACGCCAAGCCTCGTAGCCTATGTCTTCCTGATCATGGGCCCGGTGTACCGCGAGACCGGAAACTGGCAATTGGCCTGGCAGGCTGGACTATTTGCCACTCTCGTCTCCGGCGTCATGGAAGTCGCAGGCGCCTTCGTCGGCGACTGGATGCGGACACACACACCCCGCGCCGCCCTGCTGTCCGCACTGGCCGGCATTGCCATCACCTTCATCGCCATGGGGTTCATTCTCCAGATTTTCGCCTCGCCCCTGATCGCCATCCTGCCCATGATGCTGATCCTGATTTCCTACGCCTCCCGTATCCGGTGGCCGCTTTCCCTTCCCGGCGGCTTCCTGGCGGTGATCATCGGCGTCTCCGTTGCCTGGATTCTGCGGTCCCTCGGCTGGATCACCTTCATCACTCCTCAGGACGCCTACACATTCGGATTCCATACCCCTCGTTTCATGCCCGGCGACGCCCTCTCCATGATGACTTCACCGCTCGGCTGGAAATACATGGCCATTATCGTTCCTATGGGGCTTTTTAATGTCATTGGGTCGCTCCAGAACCTGGAAAGCGCCGAGGCGGGTGGGGATCGCTATGAAACAAAGCCCTCCCTGCTGACCAACGGCATTGGAACCCTGGTCGCCGGCTTTTTCGGCAGCCCCTTCCCCACCACCATCTACATCGGCCATCCGGGCTGGAAAGCCATGGGCGCGCGGGGTGGCTATTCGATCCTCAACGGGGTGGTCATCACCCTCCTCTGCCTGTTCGGCGGCCTGACGCTGATCCTGAAGGTCATTCCCATCGAGTGTACACTGGGCATTCTGCTGTGGATCGCCATTATCATCACCGCCCAATCGTTCCAGGAAATCCCCAAGCCCCATGCCCTCGCCGTGGCACTGGGCCTGATTCCGTCCTTTGCCGCATGGATGCTGCTCCAGATTGAAACCACCCTGCGCGTGTCAGGGTCGTCTCTCTTCGCCATGTGGGACAAATTCGGCCCGGATCTCTACATCAAGGGCGTCGTCGCCCTCAGCCAGGGGTTCATCCTGACCTCCATGGTTCTATCCGCCGCCACGGTCTTCATGATCGACCGGAACTTCCTGAAGGCGGCCTACTGGATGTTTGCCGGAGCGGCGTTATCAGCCGTCGGCTTGATCCACGCCTACACCATGACCCCGACCGGTATCGAAAACAAATTCGGCTGGCTGGCTGCTCCCGACTTCGCCGTCATGTATGCCCTGACCGGCCTCATCCTGATCGGCCTGCACTTCTGGCATCTCCCGGAATCGGGCGAACATGGGTAAGACAGGATCCTGCGAAATATTCCGGAGGCGAAAAACTTTTCAGCCCTCTATTGGGGCATTTCGGCGGTCATGGTGCCTTTTCGGCCGCGACCATTGACTTCATTATAGCTACACTGGGCAATCCCGTCGTTGCCATACTTCCCGGAAAATTCAAAGGTGCCATTGGCGCCTCTGCCACTCGCCTTGCCACTGCCGCTGATCTCTGACTTCAGATCGGTCTTAACCGTTCCCACGTAGTCCAAGGCCTTGCCGTTCCAAGTGGAAACGTAGGTGGCGTCATACGTGCCATCCCCTTTCGGAGTGAGTTTGGCAGACCAGGGGTTTTGCTTACCGCTAAACGTGCACATTCCCTTGATTGACGTGATTTTTGATAATTTTGCGGAATCCTTGTCGGATCCAGAACAGACCCCTCCCAAGACTAGCATACCCCCCAGAACAACGATGGTGATTAACGGTATTTTCATTCAATTCTCCCTCTATTAGTGAAGATCAATTGATTGCACTATTACGTGTTTATTCAGCTTGCCCCTATCCGAGCAGCCCATTATTTTAAAAACCATGAAAGAGAATCGTACCACATCTTCTGCTCGATCGACCAGCCTCATCATCAGGCTTCGATCAAGCGGGAAAGTGATGCTACCCGTCATGATGGGTGCCGCTCTGCTGTCCGGGTTCCGCGACGGAACTTATTCCGTTGAGCATCTTTCTTCCGGCGCGCCCCCCATCATCATAACCCTTCTGGTGGCGTGGCTCGGCGGGTCAGTACTCGGCCCCGCGATCCTTTCCTGGTTGCCGGGTGAATCCCTTCCGTTCAAGGGGTGGATGGCGGGCATTCTCGCACTCACCGCCTGGCCGGCCGCCTGCCTGCCACTGCACCTGACGCCCCTGGATGTCACCGTGGCGCTTCTGATCATTCCCGCTACGACCGCTTTGTTGATCAACCGGCTTACCGGCACTCCCCCTGACTCCTGGCGAAAATCAGCGCCTTTACAAGTGGCTCCGATTGCTTTCGCCACAGGAATCTGGATAATGGCGAGATTCATTTAAGAGGGATTCTTCATGGCGAAATTCAGTGTGTCGTGTGGCGGTACCGGCGGGCATGTCTTTCCCGGCATGGCAACCGCTCTGGCCCTTCAGAAGCGGGGACATTCGGTCACTCTCTGGCTTTCAGGCAAAGCCATCGAAACTGCCACCCTCCACGCCTGGAGCGGCCCGGTCATCAGCATCGGGGCCGAAAAGCTCTCCTTTCATCCCCTTCATCTTCCCCGCACTCTGCTCAGCCTCCTACGCGTCTACCGCACGAGTGTGAAGGCGTTACGTGAACAGCAACCGGATGCCCTCCTCGCGATGGGCAGTTACTCCTCCATCGGTCCGGTGTTGGCGGCACGCCGTCTCGGAATTCCGGTTGTCCTCCATGAGGCCAATGTCATCCCGGGCAAAGCCGTCAGCACTTTTTCCCGGCTCGCAACAGCCATCGCCATCAGTTTTCCCGAAACCCGCGCCCACCTGAAACACCCCGCCATGACACTCACCGGCCTGCCGCTTCGCAAGGAAATGGAAATGGCGGCAACCCTCCCGGCGGACGCACCCGCCCTATTCACGGTCCTCACCATGGGCGGAAGCCAGGGTGCCCAGCGTCTGAACGACACCGTTCCCACCGCATTGGCCCGCCTGATCGCCGCCGGAATCCAGGTGGAGGCCATCCACCTGTCGGGAGAAAAAGCGAAATCCTCCGTCGAGGAGTCCTATCGAGCCGCAGGCGTTCCCGCCACCGTATATGGCTTTTGCAACGACATGGTTTCCGTCTACCGCCGGACAAGTTTGGCAATTTCCCGCTCGGGCGCCAACTCCTGTCTGGAGCTTGCCCTGTTCGGCATCCCGGCACTCCTCGTTCCCTACCCCCAGTCAGCCCGGAACCACCAGCTCGCCAATGCCCGGGCCATGGCCGATGCCGGAGCCTCCGAGGTGTTGGAACAACAGGATCTTTCACCCGAGCGCCTTGCGGAATCCATTCGTTTTCTGGCAACTAACCCGGTCTCACAATCCGCGATGCGCCGTGCCGCCCGGACCCGCGCCCTTGCGGGAGCCGACGACCGGCTTGCGGATTTGATTGAGAAAGTCGCGGCCAGTCGTTAATCTCCCCTCCCATGATGCGTATCGAAAACGGAACTGTTGTCGGCCATGACGCCATGGGCCCGGACTACCGGGTACTGACCCTGAAACTGCCCGATGTGGCCCCCCTGGCCAAGCCCGGCCAGTTCATCCACCTCCGCCTTGCCCAGTTACATGATGCCGTCCTGCGCCGCCCGTTCAGCATCTACCGGGTCGATGGAAATCACCTCTCCATTCTCTACAAAACGGTGGGACGCGGAACCGCCTCCATGCAAACCCTGCGCCTGAACGACACGGCCAGCGTGGTCGGCCCCCTCGGAAACGGATTCCCCCTGGATCTCGCCGACTCCCTTACCCCCGTCCTCGTTGCAGGCGGTTACGGGGTCGCTCCGCTTTATTTCCTGGCGCGAAAAATGACACGCCGCGGTATTCTTTTTATAGGAGGTGCCAAGGCGGCGGATATTCTCCTGGCCGACGAATTCCGCGCCCTGGATTGGGAGGTTCAGGTGGCCACGGATGATGGCTCTCTGGGAGTAAAGGGTTTGGTAACCGTGGCACTCGATGCCTGGCTTGCGGCCTCAGCCCCTCACACGCAACCGGAATTCTTCGCCTGCGGCCCGAACGGCATGCTCAAGGCTGTTGGCGATCGCGCCATCGGCGGCAACCAGAAAGCCTGGCTCTCGCTTGACCGCCACATGGGCTGCGGGGTCGGCGCCTGCCTCGCCTGCGTCCAGAAAGTCCGCCTCAGCGGACAGGAAACCCTGGCCCGCGTCTGTAAGGACGGCCCGATTTTCGAAGCCCGCGACGTTATCTGGGAAAATTGACATGACACCAACACTCGACATCACGCTTGCGGGAATCCAGATGAAAAACCCCGTCATGGTCGCCTCCGGCACCTTCGGATATGGCCCGGAATACGCCGATCTCGTGGATCTGAACCAGCTCGGCGCCATCGTGGTCAAGGGGATCAGTCTGGAGCCCTGGGGTGGAAACAAAACCCCGCGCATGGTGGAAGTCTCCGGTGGGCTCATCAACGCCATCGGGTTGCAAAACCCGGGCGTAGCGGGCTTTATTGGGAAATACATGCCGTTCCTGCGCAAGCACGATCTTGCTGTCATTGTGAACATCTGGGGAAAGACGCTGGAGGAATACGCGGAAGTGGCCGCACAATTCGACGGTGTCGAGGGCGTGCATGCCTTGGAGATCAACATTTCCTGTCCCAACGTGAAGGCGGGCGGAAGTTCCTTCGGCACCACTCTCGAATCCACCGCCAAGGTAGTGGCCGCCGTTCGGGCAAAAACAAAACTTCCCATCATCCCCAAGCTGGCGCCCAATGTGTCCGACATCGGCGCCTTTGCCAAGGTCTGCGAAGACAACGGGGCTGATGCGCTCTCGCTCATCAATTCATTCCCTGCCATGGCCATTGATATTGAAACCCGGCGCCCCATCCTCGCCAATATCTCCGGCGGACTCAGCGGCCCGGCCATCCACCCGATCGCGGTCAAGCTGGTGTACGAGGCCGCCAAGGCCGTCAAGATTCCCCTGATCGCCCTCGGCGGCATCACCTCCGCCAAGGACGCCATTGAATTCATGATTGCAGGCGCCTCGGCGGTGGCCGTGGGCACGGCTAATTTCACGGAACCCTTGACGGCGTTACACGTGATCGATGGCCTCCGCGACTATCTTGTCAGAAACAACATGAGCCGCGTCCAGGAACTGGTACGCAGCATAAGGATATAATCCCATGACCATGCAAAAGAATTCCCGTATCTACGTTGCCGGACACCGCGGACTGGTGGGCTCGGCCATCATCAAACACCTGAAATCAGATGGCTACACCAACCTCCTGTGCCGAACGCACCAGGAACTGGAACTCACAGACCAGACCGCCGTAAAACGATTCTTCGAACAGGAAAAACCCGAGTTTGTATTTCTGGCGGCAGCCAAAGTCGGCGGAATCTTCGCCAACAATACCTATCCCGCTGAATTTGCCTACAGCAATCTCCAAATCCAGAATAACATCGTTAACTCCAGCTATCTCTCAGGCGCCAAAAAACTGATGTTCCTCGGCTCCTCGTGCATCTACCCGAAATTCGCCCCCCAACCCATCCGCGAGGATGCCCTGCTGTCTGGCCATCTCGAGGAAACCAACAAGTCCTACGCACTGGCCAAGATCGCCGGCATCATCATGTGCCAGAGCTATAACCGCCAGTACGGCACCAATTTCATCAGCGTCATGCCCACCAATCTGTATGGACCGGGTGATAACTACCACCCCGAAAACTCCCATGTGCTTCCCGCGATGATCCGTCGCTTCCATGAAGCCAAGGTCGCCAACGCTCCCACCGTCACCATCTGGGGAACCGGAGTCGCCCTGCGTGAGTTCCTGTACTCCGACGACCTGGCCGATGCCTGTGTTTTTCTCATGAACACGTATGAGGATATCGAGATCATCAACATCGGCTCCGGCACCGAAGTCTCCATCAAGGAAGTCGCCCATCTCGTCCAATCCACCGTCGGCTATCCCGGAAAAATCGTATTTGATACGTCGAAACCCGACGGCACCCCGAGGAAGTTGCTGGATTCGACCAAACTGACCAAACTGGGATGGAAGGCTCCCACCCTGCTTTCGGATGGCCTGAAGCTCGCCTATGCCGACTTCCTGAAGCAGATTGCTGAAGGCAAAATCAAGTGATCGGCATGACCTCACGAAACCCTTTCCTATTCTGGATCCTCCTCGTTGTTTTTCTGGCCATCGGAATAGGGTGGCTGTTCTATGTCCCCTATCGCCCCGAACGCACCTTTTCGGCCATTCCCATAAATGCCTCGGTGGTCAGCGTCCACCGGAACCTCGCCGGGGAATGGGACACTCTCTTCACCAACCCCATGATTCTCAGGGCTGTACAGGCCGCCGGGGTTCCAGACAAGGATCTAAACGACTTCAGCAAAAATCCCGTTACAAAAAAATGGGTCACCCGGCTCGTCTCCAAGCAGTCTGTCCTGGCCTATGTTCCTTCACTCGGCGCCCAACAAAAACCGGCCTTGGTCTGTGCCTCGTGGATCGGCGGACAAAGCCGCACCTTGCGCTGGCAAATGGCCTGGATCAAATCCAGCGACCTCATTCCTGTCAAATTGAATGACGGTCAGCTGACTGTCTGGCGGAGCCGGACGAAGTTCGGAAACACGAACCTGCGGCTCTCGCTGGCTCTGACCGAAGGCATGGTGCTGGCCTGCATTTCCGAGGATCCGACGGGTGTACGTGTGTTGCTTGAAGCCGCTGAAACCTACCCGGGCCGCCTCACCGTGGCCACAGCAAAAAAACCGGAACAAGCCCGCGCCCAATTGAAACGAACCCCGCGGCATTGGGGCTGGATCGAGACCCATCAGAGCCTGGTGACCTACGAACTCACACTGGATCAGGAACACATCTCCCTGTACCTCAATGGACGACTTCCCCTACCGACGACCCCACCTCTTAGCGAAACAACCGGAATGAAAACCGTGGCAAACCTGACCGGAACCACTTCGGACTTCATCACCCTTCTGCCCCTGAGCTGGGTGCATTCACTGATGGGATCGGAATCGAACTATCTCTGGTTAAACACCCTTCGCCCCCTCTTCGATCCCGAGGGAGCCCCGTCCAATGCCCTTGCCTTTGTGGCTCTTCTCGACCAGCAGCACAACGGACGGCTTCGCGGGCCCATGGGCGCAACCTTGCGCGCCTTTGTGAAAGGGGTTAAAACACCCACTCTCCTGCTCGGCATTCAAGTGGGAAGCCGTGATGCGGCTGACAGCCGGATCCAGCAGGCCATTACCCAGCTCAACAGCCAGTACAATCTCGGCCTTGTACTCCGCTCCATCTCCCAGGAAAACGGCTCGGGGTTGACCCTGATTGAGGAATCCCGGAAAAACTTTTACGGCTCGTTTGAACCCGACGAATGTATTGCATATACCCTGTCGAACGACTGGCTCATCCTGTCCAGCAATGCCTCCGTCCTGAAAACCCTGATTCCCCCCGCTCATCACGGCAATCCGGTTTGGGGCTCCTCTTCCAAACCAGGCCCCTGCGGCCTGGGCTGGATCAACTTGGAAAGTATTGCTCCAACGGTGAAAAATGCAGCAGGCGTCCTGAAACTGGCGACCCTGATCGCCCCATCGGACCAGTCTGAAAAAATGCGCGACACCCTCAATCAGGCAGGTGTCCTGACCGATGTCTTGCGGGCTCTGGGTCAGGCCAAACTCACGATCTACTCACAGGATTCAGGAGTCGAAGCCCGGCTGGTTATTGGCAACTAAACATCGACTATGAACTGGATCACGCAACTAAAAAAATACATCACCGTCGGGGTGGGAAGCGCCATCACGGATTTCACGATTTACGGAGCGCTGATCCATTTCGGCGGATTTCCACCCGAAGGAGCCAATCTCATCAGCCGTCCCTGCGGGGGTCTCTTCAGCTTCACGGGAAACAAACTCTGGACCTTCGACCGCAGGCAACTGAAGGGAACCCGCCGTCAATTCATCCGTTTCTGGATCGTTTGGGTCGTATCATACGTTCTGTCAGAGCTTCTGGTCTGGCTCTTCCACCTCTATTTTATCCGGAATCCAGCCCTACCCCAGGCACTTTCGAGTCTCATTTTTCATCTGAGCCATATCTCCGCAAACATGATTCAGATCCTTCCCAAAATCTGCGCTGAAGGGCTGATCTGTACGGGACTATTTCTGAGCCACCGGATTTGGACCTTTCGTCACCACGATTAGGGCTGGGTCCACCTTAATGGCCGCCCCCAGATGAATCGAGGTCATCGTGGCGCGAATACTGCCGAGCCCCAATTCATAGTCAACGGCCAGCGGCACCACAGTCTCCACCGGCGCATGATCGGCAGACTCAATCAGTGCCCTGTCCTGAAGTGTTTTAGCCAACTGCTTAAACGTCAGGCTCCACGCATGAAAATCACGCGGTTTAACCGAACTCCCGGGTTCCGCCACTGTTTTGATGGTCATCGAATCCAACCGCTTCCGGATCAGGCAGGAGGGTGACTTTTCCCGCTCGGTCACAATGCGCAAGGCGACAACCTTCCCATCCATATTCACGACAATTCGCCCCTTATCCGCATTCCCCTCGGAGCAGTCCGGAAACTGGGTTTGCGTGACAAGAAACTCCATGATCGGCCTTATCTTGCGGCTTAATTCCATCAAGGCCTCGGGATTCATGAGATGAGTCTTGATCTCACCCTTTTTCAGGTCATGAGTCTCGTACTCCAGCCGCCCGGACTGGGTATCATAAAGAGACCACTGCAAAGACTCCTTCGACCGGCCGATCAGGGGGTTCAGCACTTCGTCTGTGTATTTCGAAAACACCAAAGCCTGCAAATCCGGAACCGTCATCACCGCCACAATACGATCATGAATCGAGATCCGACTCCGCTGTCCGGCTTTCCCGCTGTCCGGCGAATCCACGCGCATGTCGAGAAACAGCGCCGGAACCTCCTGCCCGGTGCCGCGGTGCTTCCATCGCCCGATCGTGGTGGTCGCGACGATCTTCCCAACCTTGCGCAATTCAATATTCAGGAACCGGTATCCGACGTCATACTCCATGAATACCGGCGTCTCAAGCGGTGTGAACCGGGCATCCAGCTCCGCCATCCCCCCCGCCCATCCCATCCCCCGACTGAACACAGCGGCCAGTATCAGTGCTAATAATAGTCTGCCCCGAAACTTCTGAATACTGACTTCTGACTTCTGAATACTCTTCTTCCCCCTCATCATCGCCGTCTCCTCTGTCCCTTCCGTTGCTCAGGCCGTCCCTTCGCTGCACGTTGCGGCTCCGGCCGCTTAAGGGAGAAGTCAATTCTCCGCTTTTCGAAATCCACCTTCACGGCAAACACTTTCACCCGCGTACCCAGCTTGTAAATGTCCTGTCCCGCACGCAATGCCTTGAGCCCCGGATCAAACTGGACAAAGGAGTCTGAAATTGCCGAAACATGAATCAAGCCCTGAACACTCAACCCGTCGAGTTCGACAAAAAGCCCGAAATTCATGACTTTCACCACCACGGCGTCATAGATCCGGACATCGTTCTGCTCGATCTGCTGGGCCAGAAAACGGTATTTCTTGATTTCCAGCAATTCGCGCTCCGCTTCCTGCGCCGTCTGCTCGGTTTCGGAACAATGCAGGGCGAGTCGTTCCAATTCGTCCCCGGGATACGGATTCGCGCGCGATTCCAGAATGGCCGCCAGGATCCGATGCACCACAAGATCCGGGTAGCGACGAATCGGCGAGGTGAAATGCGCATAAAACTTCTTGGCCAGCCCGAAATGCCCGCCTTCCTTGGAACTATAAACTGCCCGCTTCATGCTCCGTAAGACGGCCACTTGAGCGCAATTCGCCAGCGGGGTATCCTTGATCCGTTTCAGGAATTCCATGAGATTGCGCCGGTTATTCAACTGACCGGGCTGGTAGCCCATATCGTGCAGGTCGGCGGTCAGCATCTCGATTTTATCCTCCGCAGGCGCCTCGTGAAGCCGGTGGATCAACTTCATGCCCCGTTCGCTGATTACCCGGTCAACCGCCTCGTTGGCCGCCACCATGCACTCCTCAATCATCTGGTGCGAAATGTCGTTCACTACCGGCTTGATATCCTCGATCATGCCGCCTTTTCCGATGACGACCTGGTTTTCAGGCATATCAATGTCCAACGCCCACTGGGTCATGCGGCGCCCCCGCAACTGCATGGCCAGGGCGCAGACGTCATTGACCAGGCCCCTCGCCTCTGCGGGAAAATTCGGAACCTTGCACGTCATTCCGGCAGGAGTCTGAAGCACTTCCAGCGCCTGCTCGTAAGTCAATCGCAGCCGGGACCGGATGATCGTGCGGGAAAACCGGGACTGCACCACATTCCCCGCGTCATCAAAAGTCATAAACGCGGAGAACGCCAGGCGATCCTGATCAGGCTTCAGGCTGCATAAGCCGTTCGACAACTCCTCGGGAAGCATGGGAATCACCTTGTCGGGAAGATACACGCTATTGCCGCGCTCAACGGCTTCCCGATCCAGGGCATTTCCCTTGGTCACAAAATGACAGACATCGGCGATATGGACTCCCAGCACGCGCCGTCCCTCCGCATCCCGCTCCAGGGACAACGCATCATCGAAATCCTTAGCCGTTGCCGGATCCACCGTGAAGATGAATTTTCCCCGCAAATCCTCCCGCTTTCCCGGCTGATCAAGACGGGCGGCGGAAACTCCAGCCTCATGCATGACGGCAATGGGAAACGATTCGGGCAATTCATACTGGCGCATGATGGCCAATGTATCCAGAGACGGGTTATCAGCCGGGCCGATCACCTCGATGATTTCAGCCTCGGGATTCACATGGCGGTTTTCCCAATTCGTAAACTGGATCACCACCCGGTCATTGATCTGGGCACCCTTGACTTCAGAAACATAAAAGTCCTGCTGATACGATGGATCCATGGGAGCCACATACAGGAACCGCCCCGTGCTTTTCAGGGTTCCAACCACGACCCGGGTTCCCCGCTCCAAAACCCGTATCACCACACCATGGCGCTGCCACGTCGCCATTCCGGTGCGCAACGGTTCAATCCGCACCACCACCTGATCGCCGGGAAGGGCCGTGCTGAGGTGCCCCCGATCAATCTTAACGGTCAGCTCTCCTTCGAGATTGGTCAGATAACCATCTCCTGATCGTTTCACTTCCAGCCTGCCTGTAATCAGATCGGCGGGAGCGCCCAGGGAATAACGGGTCTTGCGGATCAGAACAATCTCCCCGTTCATCACCATCTTATGCAGAAGTGAAACGAGCGCTTTCCGCGCCCCACCCCGCAGGGAAAAGGCGGCCTCCAGCTCTCCCAGAGTCATCGGGGCATAGCCCGGTCTCTGAAAAAACTCCAGAATCGTCTCGTGCGTCAGGATTTCAGAAGCCATTTTTTTAGGCATAATATTAACTTTCCCTCACTCTCGACCGTGGATCCAGTGCGTCCCGCAGGGCATCCCCCACCAGGTTAAACGCCAGAACAACCAGCAGAATGACAACCGTCACCGCCGTCAATTCCCACCACATTCCCTGCCACAGGCGGAGCCGTGCATTTCCAATCATAATACCCCATGATGGCTCTCCCTGCACTCCAATTCCCAGAAAGCTCATGAACACTTCCGTCCCGATCGCGGCGGGAAAGCGGATGGAAAACGTGATGATCACGATATGAAACACATTCGGCAGGATGTGCCGGAAAATAATCCGTCCGTTTCCGTAGCCCAGTGAACGGGCCGCCATCACGTATGCCCGGTCACGGTGCTTCATCACCTCCGCACGCAATAACCGGCACAATCCCACCCAGGTCGTCAGCCCGATTCCCAAATACACCCCCAACAACCCCTTCCCCACCACCATGGAAATGGCCAGAATGAACAACAAACCGGGAATGCTTTCCATCGTTGAATAGAGCCAGACAATCCCCTCATCCACCCAGCGCCCGAAATACCCGGCCAGACACCCCAGCATCATGCCGATGGGAATGGCGATCAGCGAGGTGACGACCCCGACCAGAAAGGCAATGCGCGCCCCCTGCACCGTCCGCTGGAGCACGTCGCGGCCAAGGTTGTCCGTCCCCCATGGCCGATAGGCCAGATTCCTGAATCCACGCCATACCCAGTGGGGAGCACCGTCAACCTTCGTCTGGCGGGCTTCCACAAAAGGATGCCGGAGCAGGCTCGGGGGCAGATAGCGCTCATTCAGGTTGACCTGCTGATAGGACGGCGTGCGATCTACCGCCTGATAGTAGCGGTACACCCCCTCGCCGTAGGCGGCCACCAGCACAAAGGCCGCGATGACCCACAGGCAGACGCGGATGAGTCGGCGCCGACACAACTCCCGCCACACTCCCCTCCAAATTGACTGTCCGTCTTCCATATTCCAAAATCTAAAATTATTTCAATTTCACTCTCGGATCGACCAACGCATAACACAAATCCGTGAGCAGACTGGCCACCACATAAAGAATCGCCCCCACCAGCACCACGCCCCGCACCACATCCACATCGGATGAATTAATGGCGTTCACACTCAGGCCGCCCAGCCCCGGCACTCCGAAAAAACTCTCCAACAAAAGGCTTCCGGTATACAAAAACGGCAACGCCAGCGCCGTGTTGGTGACAATCGGGATCAGGGCATTGGGAAGCACATGCTTGAACAATACCGCCACCGGCCCCAACCCCTTCGCGTAGGCTGTCCGGACATAGTCCTTGTAGAGCTCATCCAGCAGCACCGTCCGGTAGAATCGCAAATTTGAACCCAACCCGCTGAGGATTCCAATGATCACGGGCAGAAGCAAATAGCTCCACGACTCAAAGCCCCAAATCGGAAACCACTTGAGCTTATACGCCAGGAAGAACTGGCCGAAAATAATCCATACCAGATAGTTCACGCTCATCAGGGCCACCGCCGTGATAACCAGAACCCGGTCAACCCACCGGTTTCGCCAATACGCGCATACCAGCGCCAATCCCACCGACAACACCAGCCCGCCAAAAAATATCGGAACCGTCAACGCCAGGGAGGGGCCAATCCCCCGCTTCAACATCGTCGTCACCTTCTCATTGGTCGCCAACGATGTTCCCAAATCGAGGCGTGCCAGCAACTTGAAATAATGCGCCAGTTGCGAGTCATACCAATGGGGCATCCGCCTGCTCAGAACCAGTGAACTCACCTCCAGAACGCCTTGATGCACAACCAGTGTAACCGGCATCGGAGTCCCCTTTGCGCCAGTCCGAAAAATCAATTCAGCGGGGCTATTGGTGGGCGACACGGCTATGACGCCGTTTTCCGGAATCCATGAAACGGAACCGGCCATTCGACTGACCCCGCACCGGAGACGATAAACGGTGTCGGGTTTCAGAGGAAACAGCATTCTAATCGGAAAGTTGGTTCCGGCGGTCAGGGCGACAACGCTTGCGAAACGGGTTTCCGGCAAGGCTCGCGTGGAGGTCCACCTCCCGAGAACAGCCGGCTTATTAAACCCGCGCTGCTCATCAAATTCCTCCAACGCCTGGGGCGAGGCATTTTTTCCAAGGGCCATGGAAGCCGGACTCCCCCCGACCACATTGAACAGCAGGAATGTGATGAGAATCACCCCGAGAATGATGGGAATCATCGTGAGAAGGCGACGTATGATGAAAGGCGTCATGAGAAGGGCAGATTGTAGTCCCTGATTTTGCGCTGAATGGTCCGCGTTGAAATCCCCAGGGCGTCGGCCGTCATTTGTCGATTCCCTTCATTCCTGCGCAAGGCCTGAAGCAGTGCTTCTTTCTCCAAGTCAGCCAGGGTCATTCCCGGAGGAATCGACATGGCCTGACGCGGCGTGGAGATTTCACTCCGCCCCATTTGAAGGTCACTCCCCCGCAGGACCGGCCCCGTGGCCATAATCACAGAGGCCTCCACGACATTCCGGAGTTCACGGATATTGCCGGGCCAGTCGCATCCTTCAAGCCGGGTATAACAGCCGGGATCGACTGACTCAATATGTCGGCTGTGCTCCTCACAAGCCTGCGAAACAAACCGGTCGGTTAACGGCCGGATATCCTCACGTCGTTCGCGCAAGGGGGGAAGCCTGATCGTGATGACCTGCAGGCGGTACAACAAATCATGCCGAAACTCGCCCGCCTCCACCAGTTCATCCAGATCACGATTGGAGGCGGCGACAATACGCACATCCACCTTTACGGGAAGCTTTCCGCCCACCCGCATCACCTCCCGCTCCTCAAGAACCCGAAGCAGCCGTGCCTGGACAGACTTGGGCGCAATTCCGATCTCATCCAGAAACAGGGTGCCGCCATGCGCCCGCTCAAAGGCCCCTTCATGCCGCGTCGCGGCTCCGGTAAAGGATCCCTTTTCATGGCCAAAGAGTTCGGATTCAAGAAGGGTTTCAGCAAAAGCCCCGCAGTTGACCGCCACGAAAGGGCCATCCGCCCGGCGTCCATCGGCATGCAATGCCCGGGCGACCAATTCCTTACCCGTCCCGCTTTCACCCAGCACCAGCACTGTGGCATTCGTTCCCGCTACGGCGGCAATCTGCCCCAATACCTCCTGCATGGCAGGCGCTGCAGCAATCATGCGCCGGGCCGAATATCGCCCCTGAACGGCGCTACGAAGTTGAGTCACCTGGGTTCGTAACCGGCTGGTTTCAATTGCGCGGGCCAATTTGACCTGCAGATCATCCAAATCAAGCGGCTTGGTCAGGAAATCATACGCCCCCTGCTTGAGGGCCTTGACCGCCGACTCCACGGAACCATAGGCCGTCATGATCAGAACGGGAATTCCGGGCTTCAATCGGCGAACCTCTTCCAACACCTTCAGTCCGTCGATATCCGGCAGGAAAAGATCGCACAAGACAACATCCGGCGGCTCGCGGAGGATGCCATCCAGACCGCCCCGCCCGGTGGCGGCGACCCTGACGGCATACCCGGCTTCCGTAATGGCCTCTGTCACAGAACGGAGTCCGTCCGGATCATCCTCAATCACAAAAACCGTTGATGGTTCATTCACAGACATCATGGAACCGTCGAATTTATACTGAATGCGGACAACTGAAAACTGAATACTTTACCCGGCCAGGGGAAGGCGCAGGATAAAGCGGGCCCCGCCTCCGGGCTGATTCTCAGCCGAAATGGTTCCGCCGCAATTCTCCACAGCCGCCTTGGCCAGATACAGCCCGAGCCCGATCCCGTCGGGCCGACCAGTCACAAACATCTCAAACAGGCGCTTGACCTCTTCCTGCTTAACACCGGGACCCTGATCGTCAATGGTCAGAATGGCCACTTCACCCTCCCGAAGAGTTTTTACAAACACGCTCCGGCCTGCCGGGGAAGCCTGCTTCGCATTGGTCAGAACATTGATCACGGCCCGTTTGAGCCCGATACTCTGCCCCACCAAGGGCAATGGCTCTGAGCAAAGATGAGCCTCCAGCCTGACTTCAGCCCGCTCAAAACGGGGACCCAGAAGATCCAGACAGTCCCGGACAGCGGCATTCATTTCAAACCGCTCAGGCTCCCGCGCCCCGGGCTTGGACACATACAGGAATTCACGCATCACCAGATCAATTCGATCAATCGTGGTCCGTGCCCGCTCCGCCAGTTCGACTATTCTGCCGGTCCGGCACCCGGTTCCTTTTCCGGCTTCCTTCTCCAGCATTTGGACATCGAGCCGGAGGGAACTCATCGGATTGCGAACATCGTGAATGATGCCATCGGCCAGAAGTCCGGCAAAGGCCAGGTGCTCTTCATCCTGGCGTCGGCGCTGCCTCTCCATCTCATGGCGAAACACCCAGACCCCCAGCACGCCAGCCAGCCCCAGTGCCACGCTTAAGGTGATGATCGACAGCCGGAACATGATCTCCAGCATCCGGGCCGCCTGTTCCTCCCGCTGCTGAACCGCCTCCTTCCGCATCGCAATCTGAAGACTCAGAACCGATCCCTCCGACCCGGTTGCCCGGGTCGAAAAAGTGAGAACGGGAATCACGCCTGCTTCCGTCGCCAACCTCTTGCGCCCGACCCGAACATCCTCGTCGGTGCGAGGAGAGTTGGCCGACACCCCGGAATGGGTTCCCGAGATATCCACATGGAACAGGGTGACATCGCCCTCATTAACCGTGACATACTCCAGAGACGGCTCGATTCCTTTGATCGCACGGACAAGCCGCTCAAAATCAGCCCATCGATTCGCGCCCCCGGGGGCGGCTTGAAACCCTGGATGGCTCGAAAGGGTTCGAGCGAGTTCCGAGCCCAGTTCCAAAACCGATTGCGCCGCGGTATCATGCAGGTTTCGACTGTGCAGCGTTCTCAGGAACCAGAGATTCACTCCCGCCAGAACCGCAATACAGAGCACCAGCACTCCGGCGACAATCAGCAGGGAATGTTGTCGTTTAAACCGCATCATCGTCCCCCTACCAGTCCGTCGGCTGGTAATCCTTGAGGAATTTTCCCCACACATGCACTCCGGTATTGAAGCCGGAAATAATCGGATCCACGATGCGCGCCGCCCCATCCACAATATCCAGGGGGGGGTGGAACCGGTGCATCTTCGTCTTGAGTTCCGCAAGTTGCACCGGATCCTCATCAGTCACCCATCCCGTATCCACGGCGTTCATGTGGATGCCCTCGTTAAAATAGTCTGTCGCCGACGTACGCGTCATCATGTTCAGCGCCGCTTTGGCCATGTTCGTATGCGGATGCCGTGTGGTCTTGAGCTTCCGGTAAAACTGCCCCTCCATGGCCGACACGTTCACAATATGCTTGTCTCGCTCCGGCGTTCGCAGCATCAGGGGTTTGAGCCGTGCATTCAGAATGAAGGGAGCAATGGCGTTCACCAGATGCACCTCCAGTAACTCCACTGCGGGAACATCCGCCATCAGTAACCGCCACGAATTGGTGGTTCGCAGATCCACCTGCTGGAGATCCTTGTCAAGCTGGCCTTCGGGAAACAAATCCCTCTGGGCCGCGAGCTCATCAGGCAACAACGGCACTTGGGACAACTCGGCGGCATGGGTCAGTCCCGCCACCTCGGACATTCTTTTCCGGGCCGCCACCGCATCACCTTCGGGCAGCATATGATATCCCCGCAAGCCCTCATAGGCACCCAGCAACCGGCGCACGTGCTCCGGCATATCGCCCAGTGCCGCGGTTTCACGCTCCATCATATGCTCGTAGAAATCCGGCGGCCGGCGAACGGTCTGACAGGCGTTGTTGATGATGAAATCCAGCCGGCTCCGGGTGGCCAGCAGATGACGGCAGAACGCCTCAACGCTCGGGGTATGACGGAAGTCCAACCCGAAGATCTCGAGGCGGTGCCCCCACTCCGAAAAATCCGGTTCAGCGGCATAGCGAATGGCTGAGTCACGGGGAAAGCGGGTGCAGACGATGAGGTGCGCCCCTGCCCTCAGCAGCTTGATCCCCGCCTGATAGCCGATCTTCACCCGCCCGCCCGTCAACAAGGCCACGCGGCCCGTGAGATTGGCTGATTCGGTGCGTTTGGTAAAGTTGAACTCCGCGCAGGCGGGGCACAGTTGGTCGTAAAAGTGGTGGATGGTGGTAAAGTTCTGCTTGCAGATATAGCAATTCTGGGGCTCAACGACATCGCGAAATTCCGGATCCTCCACGTCATTCTGCTCGAAGTTGGGAGGCGGAAGCGCATTCGGGGTCATGTAAACGGGCTTCTTCCTGAGTTCCCGGATCCCCGTGGAGCTGAGTTTGTTCTGGTCGCGCTCCACCAGCTGCGCCTTGCGCCGTCTTTCGGTAGCCCTGACCAACCGTCGCCGCTCGATCATATCCGGATTATAGACCTCACCCGCCACGGAAATCAGATCCTTGCGCTCTTCAGCCGAAAGCCCGGCCAGCAACGCCCGGTTCCCCGCCACAGTCTTCAACAGCGCCGTCGCCGCCTTCAATTCGTCAATCAAGGAGTCATGCATAATGGATCAATCAGCGAAAAAACCGCACGCATCAAAAAACTTACGTGCTTAAACAACTCTGCTATAAAAGCGATCCAGTATACACGAACGCAGGGAGTATTGTCATGGGAATTGAAATCAAGCGACGAAAGGAGGGCGCATGGCAGTTCCGTCGGGGTTTATCTAAATCATAATCGTAATCTTAATCGTAATCGTAATCCTCCTCATGACCATAGCTCGTTTTTAAGATTTTCACTTTAGAGGATCCTTGAAGATCAAAACAAGATCAGGATTACGATTAGGATTACGATTACGATTACGATTATGATGGGTGTTATCCCCGACGGAACTGCCATGCGCCCACGAAAGGAACAGCTACTTGGGACGGTCAAGCCGGCTTCACCCTCGTGCCGTTTTTCTTCACCGCCGCACAGATATCGCGAGTGCGTCCGACCATGCGAGCAGAAATGCGCGGCCCCATGGCCTCACGCCAGATATGGTAATAGTGGATCTCCTCGGGGGATCTGAGAACGACTCCAGGTTCAACTTCCCGCTTTTCCTTGAATTCCTCGGCAGAGATGAGGCTTTCCACAATATCGGCCATCACCTCCGCGGAACCCGCACCTTCCGAGAATTTCATTTTTTTCCGATTCAGAAACTCGGGCGGAAGAATCCCCCGGCACGCTTCCCGGAGAAGCCATTTCTCGGGACGATCTGGCCTCGGCTCCAGCAATTTCGCCGGTAACCGGCTGGCATAGCGCACCAGACTGCGATCCAGAAAGGGAACACGCGCTTCCAACCCGTGCGCCATACTCACACGGTCGGCCCGCTGGAGGTTGATATCCTGCAATCTCACGGTAATATCAGCGAGTTCGCGTTTCAACCGTGCCCCCCCACCCAACCCGGACAAATACGAATAACCCGCAAACAACTCATCCGCGCCTTCACCGGAAAGCACCACCTTGACATGTTGGGCCACAAGTTTGGAAACGAAATGCATGGGTATGGCAGAACGGACCAAGGGCGCGTCAAACGACTCGAGCTGGCGAACGACTTCAGGGACGGCCGCCTTGACATCCTTGGCCGTGTAGATCAATTCGTGATGTTGCGTGCCGAGAAAATGCGCCACCTTCCTCGCGGCCAATACGTCCGGCGCGTCCTTCATTCCCGCCGTGAACGAATGCAACGCCACGGTATGCGGGCGCATCAGGGCCGCTATCAGGCTACTGTCCAGGCCCCCGGACAGGTAGACGCCAACGGGCACATCCCCCATCAGGCGCTTGATAACCGCCTGCTCCAAACGCCGCCGGATTTCCTCCAGAATCTCAGGCAGGGAGGCGGTTACGATGCAGCGCTCCGGGGGATAAGGCGGGGCAAAGCGCCAGGGCTCGGAGCCAACGATCATGGCGTGACCCGCCGGAAGCATTTTGATTTCATCCATTGGGGGGAAAGCCTTGAGTTCACTGGCCGCCAGGAATTGATCGCCGTGCCATCCATAGTACAAGGGCTTGATTCCAAGCGGATCCCGGGCCAGGAGAAGCCCCTGCGGCCCGGCCAGGGCAATGGCGAACATGCCATCCAATTTCGCGAGCATGTCTTCGCCCTCTTCCTCGTAAAGATGGAGCAGTACCTCCGTATCCGAACGGGTTTTAAAAATATGCCGCGTCTCAAGCTCGCGACGCAACTCTCGATGGTTGTAGATTTCACCATTGAAGGCAATGAGCAGGTCGCCCCGTTCGTTCGCCATCGGCTGATGCCCGCCCGCTATGTCCAGAATCGCAAGTCGGACATGCCCGAGTGTCGTCCGTCCGATGCCGGCAACGCCCGCTCCATCAGGACCGCGGTGTCTGATCCGTCCCAACACGTCCAGTGCGAGTATCGCATCCGGGTTTCCATGAATTGCCACGATACCACACATATCAGTTATCCTTTCGGGAACGCATGCCCGCGTTCGACAGTGCCTTGAATCGCGCCCACTTCTCGATCTCCACGATAATGTAGACGGCAACACCGACTCCCGTTATCCGGAGCCAGGATTGCTCGTTGAGGGGTGCCGTATCGAATAGGCGATTCATGACCGGGACATAGGTAAAGACCAATTGTGCGGCTATCATGGCGCCGATTCCGAGGAGGATCCAGAGGTTGCTGAACACCCCCACCGCTGTCATCACGCGTGTGAGTGACCGGCAGTTAAGCAAATAGAACACCTCAACCATCACGATTGTGTTCACGGCAACCGTGCGCGCCTCGGCGAGGCTTGCTCCCAGGCTCACCCGCTCCCATTGGAACAGCCCCCATGAACCCGCCAGAATCAGAACCGAGACCATTAAGGTGCGCAACCCCAGCGTCAACGTCAACAGGGACTGTTTCGGATCACGGGGGGGGCGATTCATCAGGTCAATCTCCTTGGGCTCAAAAACCAGGGTAGTCCCGAGCAGGATGGCCGTCATCATGTTCACCCACAGCAGGTGCACAGGAAGTACGGGTAATACCGCCCCAAAAAAGATGGCGGCCAGCACAACCAGGGCTTCGCCCCCGTTCGTCGGCAAGGTCCAGACAATGAACTTGGTCAGGTTATCGAACACGCCACGCCCTTCCTCTACGGCCGATTCAATCGAGGCAAAATTGTCATCGGTGAGCAACATATCGGCCGCCCCCTTGGCAACATCCGTCCCCGCAAGCCCCATGGCGATACCGATATCGGCCTGCTTGAGAGCGGGAGCATCGTTGACGCCGTCCCCTGTCATGGCCACGATGTGACCTCGGGATTGCAGCGCCTCAACCAGCCGGAGTTTCTGTTCCGGAGCAACGCGGGCGAACACGACCGCGCGCTCTGCCGTATTCCGCAGTTCCTCGTCCGTCATCAGTTCCAAATCCCGGCCGCTTACCGCCACCTTCCCAGGCCCTTCGACACCAGCCAATCCAATCTGCCGGGCCACGGCGAGGCCGGTCCGGAGATGATCGCCAGTGATCATTTTCACTTCGACCCCCGCTTGCTGGCACTTTTTGACGGCAGCAATCACTTCCGGGCGCGGCGGATCGATCATGCCCTGCAGACCGAGGAACGTCATCTGACCGGCCACATCGTCATGGGTGAGTCGGGCTTGGCCGACAGGAGCTTGCCGCCGGGCAAACGCAAGCACCCTGAGCCCCTTGGAACCCATCTCTTCCACAATGCGCTCCACGCGGCCCTTGTCGAAGGCGCCGACCGTGCCGTCCGCCTGCAAGGCGGTGGTACAGCGCTCCAAAACCCGCTCGGCGGCTCCTTTCAGGTAAATAACCTGGCTCCCATCGGGCAGCCCCTTGTGAAGCGTCCCCATGTACTGGTATTGCGACTCAAAGGGGATGGCATCCACCCGCGGATACTCCCGGGTCATCTGATCTTCTTTCATACCCGCTTTGCGCGCGACCACAATCAACGCCACCTCCGTGGGGTCGCCCTGCGCCTTTGCACGGCCATTCTCCTGAACAAGCTGGGAATCATTACACAGGACACCGCATCGTACGCACTCGGAAAGGGCCGTTGCCCGGGTCAGATCAACCTGTTGCCCGTCCTGACTGATCTGCCCCACAGACTCATATCCCCCGCCGGTAACATCGAACATCGCCTCGGCCGCGAAGACCGACTGCACAGTCATCTGGTTTTCGGTAAGCGTCCCGGTCTTGTCGGAACAAATCACGGTGGTGCTACCCAGCGTCTCCACCGCGGGCAGTTTCCGGATGATGGCACGTCGTTTCGCCATGCGAGCCACCCCGATGGCCAGAACAATGGTCACGGCGGCCGGTAGCCCTTCTGGAATGGCACCCACCGCCAACGCAATGGCGGCCATGAACATGTGATTGGGGCTTTCACCATGCCACAGCCCGACGGCAAAGGCGACACCGGCCAACACCAGGATAACGTAAAGCAGAAGCCGACTGAACTCGGAGATTTTCCTGGTTAGGGGTGTCTGCAGATTGACTGCCTCATTAATCAGGTAGGCGATACGACCGGTCTCGGTCGAATCACCAGTCGCCCAGACCACTCCCTCGGCCTGTCCGTAGGTGACCAGAGTCGCGGCAAACGCCAAATTCTTCCGGTCCGCAAGGATCGTGTCCAGGGCGAGTTGCTCCTCGTGTTTTTGGGCAGACACCGACTCCCCCGTCAACGCCGACTCATCCACCTGCAAACTCCGAACTCGAAACAGCCGCAAATCCGCCGGAACCTTGTCGCCCGACTGGAGGAGAACAACATCGCCAGGCACCAGCTCGACCGCCGACACCCGCTGGACGCGCCCATCCCGCCGCACCGTTGCCTCGGTCTTGACCATTTTGGAAAGGGCCTCGATGGCCTTCTCCGCCTTGCTTTCCTGAAGGTATCCAACGATCGCATTGACGAGCACGACGCCAAAGATAACCGACGCTTCGACCCATTCAGCGAGATATAAGGTAACCCCGGTCGCGACCAGCAGGATGTAAACCAGAGGCTGATGGAACTGCAATAGAAAGCGTTTCAACACACTTACCCCTTTGGGCGGGGTGAATTGATTCAGTCCGTATTTGACCTGACGGCTTTTGACTTCGTCCTGTGTCAGACCGAGCCTCAAATCGACTCCCAGCAACTGGGTGATTTTCTCCATTTGCAAATGATGCCACCGGGTCTCGCTCTTTGGATTCATGTGACCCTCACTTCATATGAATATCCCGCTGGGGGAAGGGAATTTCGACATTCTCCACTTCAAAACAATCCTTGATGGCCATGTTCAGTTCATCCCGTATCCTGAACTGCTGCCGATAATCGGAGACTCGACAGGTGTAAAACAAGTTCAACGAGGACTCACCAAAATCGGTAAAAAAGACAGCAGGCTCAGGATCCTTGAGCACGTCGGGATGTTCCTGAAAAACAGCCATGAGGAGCTTCTTCACTTTCCGAAGATCCGTACCGTACGCGACTCCCAATTTAGCCCGGATGGTGTAGGCGGAGTTCGGTGCGCTCAGATTGATGATCTGATTTTTCGCAATATCCGCATTTGGAATATTGATCACAGTGTTGTCGAACCCCAGAATCCTGGTGCTGCGCAATCCCACCTCCAGCACATCCCCCATCTTACCGTTGACAAGCTCAACCCGGTCCCCCGGCTTAAATGACTGATCAGCCATCAGCGCAAAACCAGAAAACATGTTACTAAGCGTCTCCTGGGCTGCCAGGGCAAGAGCCAGAGAGGCTACACCTGCGGTCGCCAGAAGTCCGGTAACCTGAATGCCAAAGTGGCCGAAGATAATCGTCAACGAAACAAATATAAAAACAATTTTGACCACTTTTCGAAAAAGGACGATGAACTGCTCATCCCATGTGGTCTGAGCCTTTCCGGAAATTTCCTTCACATACCATTCCGTGGCTGCATGCAACACCGCAAATAGCACCGCCGTGACACTTAAGACTACCAGCACGTAAACAAACCCTGAGTAAACGGTCCAGGCAAGATGGCTTGTGATTGGGGGACTATTCTCAAAACTTACCCGCGCCCCCATGTAGAGACCTGCGGAAAAAACAGCCCACTGCACCGGGGTTCGCGTCCCCTCGACAACCATCACATCCAGCAAGGTCCTCGTCCGTTTGGCAATCGGGATAAACACCCAGTTCCAAATCGCAAGCGCCACCTTGGCGGCCACAATGCTTCCGAAGACCCAGCCGATGAACCAGACAAAATCACGAAAAATCAACGAAGACCCCATCATTTTACTCCTTTCTACCAATTAGCCGCTCTTCAACGCGTATCGGGATCCCCTTATCGTCAACCACCTGAACCCCGCCCCGGATTAATCGGGTCTGCCATTGGCACGCCTTATGGAACTCCTCCTGACACTCCCACAGGTAGGGTACAGGCAGAAACCCCTGAGCCAAAATACGGTAAAGCCCCTCCACGCCATAAGGGTCAGGCATGGTGGTTTCAATGGCGCTCATAACCGTCCTGGCTCCAGCAACCAGTTCAGCGACCCGGGAGGCAACATCAGGGTCTTCACCCATGTTATTCAGATCACCTTTTTCTCGTAGTTTTCGGTATTCAGTGAGCGCATGGCGCGTAATCTGTATGCTTTCATTAATGGTGGGAGGGTCCGCCAAGTGGGATCCTTCGGAATAACTGACCACATGGATCACTTCAGGGCTTGACGGATTATCGGGCTCAATATCATCCATTAACGCCGTAACGGCTGCCAGTTGTGATTTCGCCGTGTCGATGTCATGAGAGAAGTAGTCAAGCCCACCACGGGGCTGCAAGATGACGCGGAACCGGTCATCCTCCAATTCCCTGACAAGTTTCAGCATGGCTCGGGACTTGGCAAGATCCTGTACACCCCAGGTGTATTTGGGTGTATTGAGCATGTTCTGAAGAACAAATTGCCGTACTCCCATCTTCTTGGCGACCTTAGCGGCAATCACCGCGGAAACGACATACGTCACATCGTCGGCACCCCTGAATGCGAAATGATGCGGGACATTGGCCTCAAAAGGTTTACCTGTCGACGCAATGTATCGCAGGGCCTCAAGATGCTGTGAGAGGTTTTCCCTCACCGAATAAGGTCCCCGTCCATCAATCCGACAGAACCACCAGAAAGACAGGGCATGCCAGGCAATGTTGAGTGTCTCTTCATTCATCTTCGCCAGCGCGGCGACATCACGGGTTCCGGCATACGCCCGAACAAGCATTGGACGAGCCGCTTGCCAAACTGCCTCAAATTCCTGTTTTGAATTCAGCGGCACTCCGCCGCCATTTGGTTTCTCGCCCCATTGCTCGCCAAAATTGGATTGCGTAAGTTGGGATGTACCAACAGAAAGGATGTCCAGGAATCCCTTGCCAGCCAGTTCCTTGCACCACTGCATGAACAAGCGAATTGCCGCATCCCGGTCTGGCAGGTAAGGACCCACATGCGCCCTCATCAAGGGCGGTAAATGATGCAGAGCACCATGTTTCAGGCGTGCCACCAGCGTGTCCTGCCTTGTGCCAAACCCCCGATAGCCAGACCTGTTCACGGGTTTTACGGCCAAATAGTCCCCTTTACGAATCAACTCACGGCCGAAGGCCAACCTGTCCTCATCATAACGAACGCCGCCTGTGAGCTCTTTTGGAATGGCCGAAGCCTCAACACCAAGCCGTTCCAGCGTTTCGGCGGCCGTTTCGTCTCCCATAAAGACGGCATTGACTTCAGGTACAAGGTCGCGAACCAAGTCGCATGTCTTTGGGAGCCCGGCAAAAAAAATGGCGCGGATGGGACCGCCCAACGCTTTTAGAAGCCGTCTTGTTTTCAGGCCATTCACCAATCGTGCGATTGCTCGGACACCATCCTGAGGATCTAGTCGGTAGCTGAAGCCAAGCACAGTGATCCGATGATCCATTATCCAACGTGATATGCCGTCAAGATTTTCAGGGGCTTCTGGAGCATTAAGACAAGTACTCAGCTCGCTATCGGACATGAGGCACGGATAGCCACAATCGCTCAACATTTGGGCAAGCGATGTCAACCCTAGCGTATGGGCATCGACGGCCGGTCTAGCCAATCCAAAACAATCGCTTCTGGTTATCCGTACCGTACCCATGAGAGCCCCTTCCCGGATTTTTCCTCACCCCTCCATATCGGATTTCGTGGCGTCCCGATGCCGTTCCTTCATATCGGCAACCATTTTTTCCATGGCTTGTCGGGCCATATCCTTGCACCCCAGGCCAAAGGCCAACGCCAGCCCGAAAGCAAATGCGGCAACGACAATCAGAATCACTGCGGCAAGGATGGATCCACGGATCTCCGCCTGCTCGAAAGCCATGGCTAATACCAGAGTCACGCCCACCCAACGGGTTAAGCGAAACCACAGGTTGGCATACGAACTTCCGGCATTACGTGTCACCGTCCGAACGAATCCTGCCAGAAAGGTGATCACCATGAGCCCCACAATCAACACCAGTAAGGCGCTGAGCAGAGACGGCAATGCCGCCGCGACACGCATCCGGAATTCGGTGGCCACCCCGATATCGAGAAGCCGGGCCGCCTCCAGAAATGCCAGAATCAAGATCACCCAGTAAAACCCCCGTCCCACGAGTTGCGCCGGTGTATAAGCCACTTCGCCCTTCCTGAGGAACTCGCAGGCACCGGTTCGCACACACAACTGATTGAAACGGAGTAACGTCAGAACTTTCGAAGCGATAAACCGTGCCGCACCGGCGGTCAACCATCCAAAGACGATCACTATCGCCGCGATTATCCATCCGGGCAGCACGGAAATATAATCATTCATGTTTTCCATAACAGGTCCCTCCCTTCATCACCTCACTCCAGTCCGACCGCCAATTGGCGGATTTGCTTCACAGTCATTCCCTCGATTCCCATATGAGCGACAGTTCGGCCCTCTTTCCAGTAGTCCTTTCCATGCATCACATTGGCCAAGCTGATCACCATCTCCATCATCGGCACCGCCACACCCAACATCTTGCCGATGGAAGCCAGGGGCACCAGACTCATGGGCACATCCTCGGTGACATAGCGATGCAAGATGGTCTGGGGAGCCCGAATACCCTGGTAGCCCACGGTATTCTGAATCGCCTCGTAAAGATCACGCCCCGGAGAGTCATAGGTCAGATACAGCCATTCCCGCGCGGAGACTGTATGAACACCCATGCTTCGCGCGACGGCAACCCGTTCAGCATCAAGCCGCTCCAATACCCGGGCAACGGAAGGTGAAATACCCCCAATGTAATAATCAAAATCACCTTTTGTGGTCTCAATCCATCCGGCATTCATCAAGGTCAGCGCCGGATGAAAAATGGCCCCGATGTTCTCCATACCGGTTGAAAGCACATTATCGCCAGCAGCGAACTGCGGAAACGCCTGGTTCAGCACAGGAAGAATCTCCGGGATCCAGTACGCCGGCAATGTCGCCAATCGCACGGTATTCTTGATACGGAAAATTCGAGCTTCGTATCGGGAAAGCGCTCTGGAAGCATAAATAAAAGTGGATGTTTCCGCGACCAATACCAACTCTTTACATCCCGTGCTCTTGAGAACCTGCTGAAACTCCAGTGCGCCGCCTGTACGGCCCGGGTTTAGCACCACAATCTGGCCCGCCCCCAAGCAGGGCGCCAACTGTTCTGCGATAAACCGGTGCGCCGACGCTGGCACAACCACCATTACCAGATCCGCCCCGGAAACCGCTTCCGCCATGATGGATGTCGCCCGCTGGACTGCACCAAAGCCCTCAACCTCTCCCGAAACCTTGATCCCCCCGTGCCACCTAACGGCATGAAGATTCTCATCGGTACGGTTGTAGAGGTTTACAGGAAAACCCATGATCCCCAAGTGCCCCGCCATGGCCAAGCCACCGTGACCTGCGCCGACAACGCAGAAGGAGATAGTTCTCTCTCTGTTCCGTAGAGGTCGAAACACCTCGTGTAATTTTTCATCCGGGGTGAGGCTATTCATCTTAATCAATCCTGGAGGCTTATTTCCCACAGTTCCCCACGTTTTTTAAATCTGATCTTGCCTGCGCGTGCAAGCCACCCGACCGCCATGGCCACCTCGTTCGTCGTGGCGTTATCGATTCGTCTGGCTAAATTCGCCAAGGACATAGGGCCGGATTCTCCAAGAACCTCACGCACTTGCCCGGTCCACTGGAGAATACAGGACTCCATGTCCATTTTTCCCTGACGATCAAGTTCTTCTTGTGACTGAGAACCCATCTGCCTTCGCCTTTCCTGATTTTTCATCGCCAAGTACTGTGCGCCACGATGACGCTCTTTACTACAAAGGAAGGATAAGGTATGTCAGCCTTCTGGCCTACTGGGCAATTTCCACTTCAAGGGGTGAAAGATTCTCGGTTGCGGGATATCTAAATAGATGTCATTCTTTAAATTAACTTCAAAAAAGAACGAAATAGGGCAACCCTAATGAAAACACTTTTTTTGAAGAAAATGACACACATGATTCGTCGACCAAACTGGAAAAAAAGATCGGCACATTCGGAAACGAATGAGCCGACCTTGCGGGCCGAGCTCTTCAGCGGCAAGCAGTTGCGTCGACATGCCGTTGCCCTGGCAGGACAACATCAACTTGACCCAAATCTTGGCCCGAATCGATTATTATTGCGATTGGCGGATAACGAACAGGCGCTCATTCATGCCTACGATCTGGTAACCGGCGCGGAAGCCGAGGGGCGACGCCTTGCCCCGGCGGGCGAATGGCTCCTGGATAACTTTTATCTTATTGAGCAACAAATCCGTGTGACGCGATTGCATTTGCCGAGAACCTATAACCGCGAACTGCCACGTTTGTCGACAGGCGCCGCGGCGGGGTTTCCCCGGGTGTATGACATCGCCCTGGAGCTGATCGCCCACGTCGACGGCCGTGTGGAGGCGGAAAATATCAGCGACTTCGTCGCCGCCTACCAATCGGTCACCCCGCTGACACTCGGTGAACTGTGGGCCATACCGATCATGCTGCGCCTGGGACTGATCGAGAACCTGCGCCGCGTATCGGTGCACATCGCCCAACGCCGTGTCGACCTGAATCTGGCCAACGGGTGGGCGGGCCGTATGTTGGCAGCAGTGGAAAAACACCCTGCAGCGGTCCTCAATGTATTAGCGGAATTGGCATTGTCCGAGCCGCCATTCAGCAGCCAGTTCGTGGAGGAATTTTGCAGTCGGCTACAAGGGCAAAGCCCGGCGCTGGCAACAGTCGAGAGCTGGATCCAGCATCGCCTTGCAGAACAAGGCCTGACCCGTGAGCAATTACAGCGGGCGGACAACCAGACCCAGGCGGCTGACCAGGTGTCCATCGGCAGTAGCATCGGTAGCCTGCGGTTCCTCAGCATCATGGACTGGCGGACCTTCGTCGAGACCATGAGCGTCATCGAGCGAACGCTGCAAACCGACCCCGCCAACATGTATGCCGACATGGATTTCGCCACCCGTGATCGCTACCGCCATGGTGTGGAAACTCTGGCCAGGGAGGTGGGAACCACCGAGGACAAAGTGGCCCGCGCCGCAATCCAACTCGCACAGGAGGCGTCCCTCCGCGACGGCCCCCAGGCGCGTACCGCGCATGTGGGATACTACCTCATCGACAAAGGTCAGCCGCAGCTGGAAAACGTCGTCGGAGCCCCCTGGTCGCCCGCCCGCGCCATCACCCGGGCCGCACGCCGGTTCCCTGTTTTCTGCTATATCAGCTCCCTGGCGTTAGTCACGGCAGTAACGGTTGCCCTGGCGCTGGCGCCGGCCGCCCTGCTAGGCTGGCATGACTGGCGGGCCTGGCTGTTGATGTTTCTGGAAATCATAGCCGCATCGCATATGGCGGTGGCGCTGGTGAACTTGCTGGCAAACGCCGTGGTCTGTCCGCACCTTCTTCCCCGGTTGGATTTGTTAAAGGGGATCACGGCCACACACCGCTCCATGGTAGTCATCCCCACGCTCCTGACGGGACCGCAGGCCGTCACCGGCCTACTGGAAAGCCTGGAGACCCGCTACCTGGGGAACCGCGATCCGAACTTGTTTTTCGCCCTGCTCACCGACTTCCACGATGCCACCGGGCCGGTGCAGCCCGATGACGCAGCCCTGTTGAAGATGGTGCGGGAGGGCATCCAGTCCTTGAATGCGCGGTATAGCCCGGAGGGTGCGGCGGTCTTTCATCTGTACCACCGTCCCCGCGTCTGGAATCCGCACGAGGGGCTATGGATGGGCTATGAACGGAAACGGGGCAAGCTTGAACAATTCAACGCCCTGCTGCGAGGCGGCCCGCGCGACCCGTTCTCTGACATCATCGGCGACCTGGCCATCCTCCCCACCATCCAATACGTCATCACCTTGGACACTGACACCAGCCTCCCCAGAGATGCCGCCCGAAAACTGGTCGGCACAATGGCCCATCCGCTGAACCGACCACAGTTCGATCCGGCGACCGGCCGCGTCGTCGAGGGCTACGCCATTTTGCAGCCGCGTACCCCCATCAGCCTGCTCGCCGCCAACCGCTCGCGGTTCGCCCAGCTCAGTGTCGGCGAAGCAGGAATCGACCCCTATACGCGGGAAGTGTCCGACATCTATCAGGATCTCTTCGCCGAGGGAACCTACGTGGGAAAAGGCATCTACGATGTGGATGCCTTCCGGCAGGCCACGGACGGCCGCTTCCCGGAGAATCTCATTCTGAGCCACGATCTGGTGGAAAGCGGCTATGCCCGTTCAGCACTGGTCACGGATGTGGAGCTGCATGAAGAACACCCCTCGAGTTTCGCCGCCGACATGAGCCGTCGTCACCGCTGGATCCGGGGCGATTGGCAGATCGCCGGATGGCTTCTGCCGCGCGTACTGGGTCCGGACAACAACCGCAGGCCCAACACGCTGACCTCGCTCGGTTGGTGGAAAATCTTCGACAACCTGCGCCGCAGCCTCGTGCCACCCGGCCTCTTGCTGCTGTTGCTTGGCGGCTGGATGGCAGCGCCGGCGCCGACCGGTTTCTGGACGTGCCTCGTGCTCGTTCTGCTCCTGCTTCCCGTACTGTTGGCAGCCCTGATGGACGTGGCGCGCAAACCCCGTGAGCAGGCATGGACCATGCATCTTGCCAGCTCCCTGAAATCGCTGGGCCGTATGCTTGGGGAGGCCGGCCTGATGCTGAGCTCCTTGCCGTACCAAGCCGTTGTCAACTTTGACGCCATCCTCGTTTCCGGAGGGCGCATGCTCTTCACCCGGCGCGGGCTGATGCTCTGGCACACACCGGAATATGCGCGACGCAACAACCGGACCTCCCGTGTCGACTTCCTCAAGGAGATGTGGGTCGCGCCGGTGGTCGCGATGGTTGGGTTCGCCGGGCTCACGGTGATGCATCCCGCGGAACTCGGCATCAGTGGGCCGGTGTTGGCTTTGTGGCTGATCTCCCCCCTTATCGGCTGGTGGATCAGCCAGCCACTCGTGGCTGTCCAGCCGGCCCTGTCCGAGGCGCAGCAGGCTTTCCTGCACGGCTTGGCCCGGAATACGTGGCGCTATTTCGAAGAGCGGGTCAATGAGCAGGAACATTGGCTACCCCCCGATAACGTCCAGGAACGGCCGGCCCCCATGGTCGCCAACCGCACCTCGCCCACAAATATCGGCATGGCTTTGCTGACTAACCTGGCTGCCCGTGATTTCGGCTATCTCACCGCGGGCCAATTGCTCGACCGGACGGACAAGACCCTCGCCACCCTGGAGCAGCTCGAACGCTTCCGGGGGCATTTCTTCAACTGGTATGACACGCGCACGCTCAAACCCCTGCGGCCGCACTACGTGTCGAGTGTCGATAGCGGTAATCTGGCCGGAGCGTTGCTCACGCTGCGTGCGGGGTTGCTGGAATTGAAGACCCTGCCGATTGTCTCCCCCCGCCTTGTGGCCGAACTGCGGGAGGCCTTGGAGTGGGCATCCACTCCAGCAACCGGCCCGCTTCACGACAAGGTTCACACGGCGTCGCTTCCCAATCTCCCCGCCACAGTTGAGTTCCTGAAGGATCTTGGCCGTGACTCCACGGCACTGCCCGTCAACCCCGACGCGGAGAAGCAAAGGAGGGTAGAGTCCTTCACGCGGCAGTGCTTCGCCGCCTATGCCGACTTAAGGTTTCTTGTCTCCGGGTCGCTGCCGTTCGACCACGTGCCCACCTTGCAGGAGTTGGCCCGTGCGTCCACCGGGGGAAACCAGGCCGCCGGGCGCATCAGGCAAATCGAACAACTCGCCCAGCGTTGCACCGAGCTGGCCGCCATGGACTTCTCCTTCCTGTATGACCAGACCCGTGACCTATTGTCAATCGGTTATAACATCACCGACCGCCGTCGCGATCCGTCGTTTTACGATTTGCTCGCCTCGGAGGCACGGCTGGCAAGTTTCATCCTCATCGCCCAAGACCAGTTACCGCAGGAGCATTGGTTTGCCTTGGGCCGACAGTTGACCTCCCATGCCGGAGAGATGGCGTTGTTGTCATGGAGCGGCTCGATGTTCGAGTACTTGATGCCGCTGCTGGTGATGCCGACCTTCGAGCACACGCTACTCGACCAGACCTACCGGGCGGTCGTCGCCCGCCAGATCGAATATGGCCGCCAGCGCGGCGTGCCCTGGGGTATTTCCGAGTCTGGTTACAATATCTCCGACGCCCAAGGCGTCTATCAGTACAGCGCGTTCGGTGTGCCGGGGCTGGGCTTCAAACGGGGGCTCGCAGACGATCTGGTTATCGCGCCGTATGCTTCGGTAATGGCGTTGATGGTCGCACCCCTGGAAGCCTGCGAGAATCTCCAAGCCTTGGCCAAAGCTGGCAACCAAGGCACATATGGGTTTTATGAAGCGGTTGATTTTACTCCCACCCGCGTGCCCCGCGGCAAGGGCAGTGTGACCCTGCGCAGTTTCATGGCGCATCACCAGGGAATGAGCTTCCTGGCGCTTGACTACCTGCTGATGGGCCAACCCATGCAACGCCGGTTCCTGTCGGACCCGTTTTTCAAGGCATCGGAACTGCTGTTGTGCGAACGCATTCCGAAGATAGCCACCCCGTTGCAGCCACATGCCGCGGAAGTCAGCGCCGCCCGCCGCCCCCCGGCGGCGGCCGCCTCCACCATGCGTGTGTTCCCTTCGCCTCAAACCGCGATCCCCCAGGTGCACTTGTTATCCAACGGGCGTTACCATGTCATGGCCACCAATGCGGGGGGTGGGTACAGCCGGTGGAAAGACTTGGCGGTCACCCGCTGGCGCGAGGACGCCACGCAGGACAGTTGGGGCACCTTCTGCTATCTGCGAGACACCGCCACGGGCTCACTATGGTCGTCGGCCTATCAACCAACGCATCGGCCGTCCAAAAAATACGAGGCGATCTTCGTGCAGGGCCGCGCTGAATATCGTTGCCGCGCCGATGACATCGACGCCCACACTGAAATCGCAGTGTCCCCGGAAGACGATGTCGAAGTCCGCCGCGTGACGCTGACGAACCTCTCGTCCCACACCCGGACCATTGAGCTGACCTCGTACGCGGAAGTCGTCCTCGCACCACAGAACGCCGACCTCGCGCACCCGGCCTTCAGCAATCTGTTTGTCCAGACCGAAATCCTCCATAAATCACGGGCCATCCTGTGCACGCGTCGGCCGCGCGCACCCGGCGAGGATGCGCCGTGGATGTTCCATCTGATGACCACACAAGGGGCGCATGCGGGTGAGGCGTCCTACGAGACGGACCGGGACAAGTTCATCGGCCGCGCGCGCTCCCCCATAAACCCGGCCGCGTTCGACAGGATCGGCCCGCTGTCCAACACCTCTGGATCGGTACTCGACCCGATTGTCGCGATACGGGGCGGCGTTGTCATCGGGGCAGATACCTCTGCCAACTGGCACATCGTCTCGGGCATGGCCGAAACGCGCGCGGCGGCATTGTCGTTGATCGAGAAATATCGCGAACCCAGCATCGCCGCACGCGCCTTCGAAATGGCCTGGTCGCACAGCCAGCTCGTGCTACGCCAGGTGCAGGCGACCGAGGCCGAAGCCCAAATCTATGCGCAGCTGGCCAGCTCAATCATCCATGCCAACCCCCTCCACCGCGCCGGCGCCGGGATCCTGACCCGCAATCGGCTCGGACAGTCCGGCTTGTGGTCCTTCGGGATCTCGGGCGACCTGCCGATCCTCCTGATGCGCATCGCCGACGTGCAGCGGATCGGCCTTGTGCAAGAGATTCTCAAGGCCCACGCCTATTGGCGCGAGAAGGGTCTGGAAGTCGACCTGATCATCCTGAACGAGGATTTCTCCGGGTATCGCCAGATTTTACAGGACCGGATCCTGGGCTTGATCGCGGCCGGCACGGAAGCCGACCGGATGGACAAGCCCGGCGGAATTTTCCTGCGGCGGAGCGAACAGTTTGCGGAGGAAGACCGGGTCTTGCTCCAAACGGTCGCGCGAGTGATCCTGACCGACAGCGCGGAATCCCTGGACGAGCAGGTCGAACGGCAGGCCCTGGTGTCCCGCCCGATTCCGCGCTTTGTCCCAACCCGGCCCATGTTGCCGGCAACCGCCAGCGCACCTCCAGCGCGCGAACGCGTCTTTTTCAATGGGTTGGGCGGGTTCACGCCCGACGGACGCGAATACGTGATCTCGCTCAAGCCCGGCCATATCACGCCCGCGCCGTGGACGAACGTGCTGGCCAATTCGCAGATCGGCACGGTGGTCTCGGAAAGCGGAGGGGCGTACACGTGGGTCGACAACGCCCATGAATTCCGCCTCACCCCCTGGCACAACGATCCCGTGTGCGACACGAGCGGCGAGGCTTTCTATATCCGCGACGAGGAAACCGGACAGTTCTGGTCGCCAACGCCGTTGCCCGCACGCGGGGACGGAACATACGTTTGCCGACACGGGTTCGGCTACAGTGCCTTTGAATACGCGCAGCTGGGGATCCACTCGGAACTGTGGACCTATGTCGCGCTGGACGCACCCGTGAAACTGGTCGTGGTGAAAGTGCGCAACACGTCGGGCCAGCCCCGGCGCCTGTCGGTCTCCGGCTACTGGGAGTTGGTGCTCGGCCAATGGCGGCACGCAAACCTGATGCACGTGATCACCGAAATTGACCCCCGAACAGGTGCCCTGTTCGCCCGCAATGTGTACAACCGGGAGTTCGCCGGCAAAACCGTATTCGTCAACGTCAGCGACGCAACCCGAACCCTCACCGGCAACCGCACGGAATTTCTGGGGCGCAACGGCTCCCTGGCCAATCCGGCCGCGATGCGCCACGCACAGCTATCCGGCCAGACCGGTGCCAGCCTCGACCCCTGCGCGGCGCTGCAGGTTTCGTTCGCCCTAGCCGACGGCCAGGAGCGCGAACTGGTCTTCGTGCTGGGCGCCGGCAACACCACCGAGGAGGCCCACCAGCACGCCCAGCGGTTCAGCAATCCGGCCAGTGCCCGACAGGCGCTGGAAAGCGTCTGGGAATTCTGGAAACAGACCTTGGGCGTGGTCTACGCCGAAACCCCGGATCCAGCCTTGAACCTGCTCGTGAACGGCTGGCTTGAGTACCAGACGCTGACCAGTCGCTATTGGGGACGTAGCGGGTATTACCAGTCTGGAGGCGCGTATGGGTTCCGTGACCAGCTCCAGGACACGGCGGCGCTGCTCCACGCCGCCCCGTGGGTCGCCCGTGAACATCTGGTGCGGTGTGCCGGTCGCCAATTCCGCGATGGCGACGTCCAGCACTGGTGGCATCCGCCCACCGGCCGCGGGGTGCGAACGCACTGCTCCGACGATTACCTCTGGCTGCCTTACGTAGCCTGCTGGTATGTCAAGACAACGGGTGACATCGGCGTACTCGACGAACGCGCCCCATTCCTTGAGGGCCGCCCGGTTAATGCCGATGAGGAATCCTACTATGACCTGCCGCAACTCGCGGCTGAGGACGGCACCCTTTACGAGCACTGCGTGCGGGCAATCGAGCACGGGCTACGGTTCGGCGCACACGGCCTGCCGTTGATCGGCTCCGGTGACTGGAACGACGGAATGAACCTCGTTGGCGAAAAAGGCAAGGGCGAGAGCGTATGGCTGGCGTTTTTCCTCTCCCACGTATTGCTGCATTTCGCGGAACTGGCGCAACGCCGGGGCGACGCGGCGTTTGCCGGCGAGTGCACCCGCCAGGCGGCAGAACTGAAAAAGAACATTGAACTCCACGGATGGGATGGCGAGTGGTACCGGCGTGCGTACTTCGACGATGGCACACCCTTGGGTTCGGCCACCAATAAGGAATGTCAGATCGATTCCATCGCCCAAAGTTGGGCGGTCTTGTCGGGTGCGGCCGATCCGGAACGGGCGCGAGCCGCCATGGAGTGCGTGGACCAACGGCTGGTTCGGCGCGACTCACGGCTGATTCAGCTCTTTGCCCCCCCGTTCGACACATCCACGCTCGAACCCGGATACATCAAAGGCTACGTGCCCGGCGTGCGAGAAAACGGCGGCCAGTATACCCATGCCGCAATCTGGGTAGTCATGGCGTTCGCAGAACTGGGCGAGACCGAGCGGGCGTGGGAACTGTTCTCGTTGATCAATCCGATCCGCAACGCGACAACCCTCGAGGAGGCCAACCGATACCGGGTCGAGCCGTACATTGTCGCCGCCGACATCTACGCCGTTGAACCCCACACGGGGCGTGGCGGCTGGAGCTGGTACACGGCTTCAGCGGGGTGGATGTACCGGATGATCGTCGAGACGCTGCTCGGCTTGCGGCTCGAAGCGGACCAACTGCGGGTGAACCCGCGGCTGCCAAGCTCGTGGCCTTCGCTCAAGCTGCACTACCGGTATCACGACACGTTTTACCATATCACCGTGAATCGGGCTGGAACGGAAGCCCCCCAGACCACCCTCGTGGTCGTCGATGGCCAGGAGCAGCCCAACGGCTTGATCCATCTCGTCGCCGACGGACGCGAGCATTCCGTCGACATAACGGTCCCCTGACATTTAAGAATCCGAAACATCCACCTGGGCGCGCAACACGTCATGGCGCTTCACAAAGCCGATGATACGGCGTCTCATGAACCAAGGGGGGGTGGTCTGACAAGTAGGGTATTACCCCATAACAGGACGATGACGATAAGGCGTACAATGGCTCAGTAATTGAAAAAAATAAAATCAGCAATCCGACCTATCCTCAGGAGGGATTATGAACCGCAGCTTAAGCAAAGGGATCCAGTCCCTTGTATTCTTCTCCGCTTGGTGGATAGTCGGAAAGCCTCTGATATGAAAAATAATCCACTGAAACACCTGGAAACACTCGGGCAGTCCATCTGGTTGGACTACATCCGACGGGATTTAATCGCCAGTGGCGGACTGCGGCGACTAATCGAGGAGGATGGACTGCGGGGGATGACCTCGAATCCATCCATATTCGAGAAGGCAATTGTGGAGAGCCATGATTACGATGAAAACATAAGAACGATGGTACTCAATGGAAAGGATGCCAAGGAAATCTATGAGGCCCTCAGCCAACGCGATGTGCAAAGCGCCGCCGACGAATTTCGCCCGCTGTACGACCTGACGGATGGCAAAGATGGGTATGTCAGCCTGGAGGTCAATCCCCACTTGGCGCATGACACCCAGGGCACTCTGCAAGAGGCCCGCCGGTTGTGGGGCGCCCTGAGCCGACCCAACGTGTTTATTAAGGTTCCAGGAACGGCTGAAGGGCTGCCCGTCATCCAACAACTGATCAGCGAAGGCATAAACGTTAACGTCACGCTGCTCTTTGGGTTACCGCGTTACCGACAGGTAGCGGAAGCCTTCATCGCTGGTATCGAAGCACGGATGGCTCAGGGCAAGCCCGTAAAACAGGTGGCCTCGGTAGCCAGTTTCTTTGTAAGCCGCATTGATGCCCTGGTTGACCCGCTGTTGGAACCATTAATCGCGAAAGGTGGCAAAGAGGCAGAGATCGCCAAGGAAGCACTAGGTCAAGTTGCGGTCGCGAGCGCAAAAATGGCCTATCAAATCTACAAGGAGATATTCGGCAGCGACCGGTTCAGGGTTCTGGCGGCACAAGGAGCTTGCGTCCAACGCCTGCTCTGGGCCAGCACTGGCACCAAGAGCCCGGCTTACAGTGATGTTAAATACGTTGAGGCTCTTATTGGGCCGGACACAGTCAACACGGCCCCGCTGGAAACCGTTGAAGCCTACCGCGACCATGGAGAGCCAAAAGCCCGGCTCGAAACGGATGTCGCCCAAGCAGCGCGCTTACTGAAGCGATTACCGGAACTCGGGATCAACCTCGACACCGTGACCCAGCAACTGGAGGACGAAGGCGTCGCGAAATTCAATAAGCCATTCGACAAGCTGATGGAGACCTTGTCGCAAAGATCTTCACGGCATTCGACGAACGAGCCATGAAAGCAAGTCCTTGTGCAGGAAAGCCAACCGAGATGAAAATAGACATCAAGGAGTTTCGTGTACCTCCCGGGAAGACCGTGAGCCTGGCAAAGTGGCCGACGCGCGCGAAACCGCTTTACAAGTCGAAGAAGAAATACCGCGCCGTGCTTGAAGCACAGGTGGAAGAGTTGAGTTCATTGCAACGCCTTCACTACGCCTCCAACCACCATGCGTTGCTGTTGATCTTTCAGGGAATGGATTCCGCCGGCAAGGACGGCGCCATCCGGCACGTCATGTCCGGGATCAATCCGCAGGGCTGTCAGGTCTTCAGTTTCAAGCAGCCCAGCGCCGAGGAACTGGATCATGATTTTCTCTGGCGCACAACCCGACGTCTTCCCGAACGCGGCCGGATCGGCATCTTCAATCGATCCTATTACGAGGAGGTGCTTATCGTGCGCGTGCATCCGGAGCTCCTCAGCCGCCAAAGGCTTCCGGATCAGTTGCCAAGCGCAAAGAACATCTGGAAAGACCGCTATCGTTCGATCATGGATTTGGAGGAGCATCTCCACCGTAACGGTACCCGGATCGTCAAATTCTTCCTCCATCTTTCGAAGGCCGAACAGCGAGAACGATTCATTGATCGCATCGATGATCCAGACAAGAACTGGAAATTTAGCCTCGCCGATCTGCATGAGAGAAAGTACTGGCCGCTCTACATGCAGGCCTATGAAGAGTGTCTGAGTGCCACGAGTACCGCTTCAGCACCCTGGTATGTCGTCCCCGCCGACGACAAGAAGAACGCCCGGTTGATTATTTCCCAGATTGTCCTGGATGTGTTCCGTGAACTTAAGATGGCCTATCCCGCGACCACCGCGAAACGGCGGCGGAAATTGGAAACGATTCGGGAAAGGCTATGAAGGCAAAACAATAAACATGAAGGTTCTATGATAACATATAATCTGCTCCGCAAGATGGACGCCTATTGGCGGGCCGCGAATTATCTCTCAGTGGGTCAGCTCTATCTGCGCGACAACCCGCTGCTGCGTGTGCCGCTGAAGCTGGCCCATGTGAAAGCGATGCTGCTCGGCCATTGGGGCACCACGCCGGGTCAGAATTTCATCTATGTGCATCTGAACCGGGTCATCAAAGAACACGATCTGGATATGATCTATATTTCCGGCCCCGGTCACGGCGGTCCCGCGCTGGTGGGCAACACGTATTTGGAGAGCACATACAGCGAGATCTACCCCGAGATCAGCCAGGATGAGGCCGGACTCCGGAAGCTGTTCAAGCAGTTCTCCTTCCCCGGCGGCATTCCCAGCCATGTTTCGCCGGAGTGTCCGGGCTCAATCCACGAGGGCGGCGAACTTGGCTATTCGCTCAGCCATGCCTTCGGCGCCGCGTTCGATAATCCGGAACTGATCGTCGCCTGCGTCGTCGGGGACGGCGAAGCCGAGACCGGCCCGCTGGCCACGGCCTGGCACTCCAACAAGTTCCTCAACCCGGTCACGGACGGGGCCGTGCTGCCGATCCTGCATCTCAACGGCTACAAGATCGCCAACCCGGCCGTGCTGGCGCGCATCGAACCGGAAGAGCTGGATCAACTGTTCCGCGGCTATGGCTGGACGCCTTATTTTGTGGAGGGCGACGATCCGGAAACCATGCACCAACGCATGGCGGAAGTCCTGGACATAGCCGTTTTGGATATCCGCCATATTCAAGCCAATGCGAGGGTAAACAACACCCCCGACCGCCCGCGCTGGCCGATGATCATCCTCCGATCCCCCAAGGGCTGGACGGGACCGAAGGAGGTGGATGGCGTGCCGAACGAAGGAACCTTCCGGGCGCACCAGATCCCAATCCTGATGGATGCGGAACATCCCGATCATCTCAAGCTCCTGGAAGACTGGATGAAAAGCTATAAGCCCGAAGAACTCTTTGACGAGAGCGGGCGTCTTATCCCCGAACTGGCCGAACTCGCGCCAAAGGGCGACCGCCGGATGGGGGCGAATCCACACGCGAACGGCGGTCTGCTGTTACGCGACCTGATCATGCCTGATTTTCGCGAGTATGCGGTGGAAGTCCCATCGCCTGGCGCTGTCCAGGCCGCCGACACGCACGAACTGGGCGTGTTTCTGCGCGAGGTTGTGAGCCTCAACAGCCAGCAACGAAACTTCCGCATCTTCGGCCCCGACGAAACGCTGTCGAATCGATTGAATGCCGTGTTCGAGGTCACCGACCGGCAGTGGGAAGCCCGCACAAGAGACCATGATGAGTTTCTGGCAACCGACGGCCGCGTGATGGAAATGCTGAGTGAGCATCAATGTGAAGGTTGGCTCGAAGGCTACCTGCTTACCGGGCGTCATGGACTTTTCAACTGCTACGAGGCGTTTATCCACATCATCGATTCGATGTTCAACCAGCATGCCAAGTGGCTGAAGGTCAGTGCGGAGCTTCCCTGGCGACGCCAGATCGCCTCGCTGAACTACCTGCTCGCCTCGCATGTGTGGCAGCAGGCCCATAACGGCTTCACGCATCAGGATCCCGGCTTCATCGATCATGTGGTCAACAAGAAGGCCTCCGTCGTGCGCGTGTACCTGCCGCCCGACGCCAACTGCCTGCTGTCAGTGTGGGACCATTGCCTCAGGAGCCGCCACTATGTCAACGTGGTGATCGCCGGAAAATACCAGGCACCGCAATGGTTATCCATGACGGCGGCCGTGGAACACTGCACCAAGGGGATCGGAATCTGGGAATGGGCGGGGTGCGATCAGACCACCGAACCGGACCTCGTGATGGCCTGTTGCGGTGACGTTCCCACGCTGGAAACGCTCGCCGCTGTTTCCATCCTTCGGACCCACTTGCCCGAGCTGAAGATTCGCGTGATCAACATTGTTGACCTGATGAAACTGCAGCCGGAAAGCGAACACCCGCACGGACTGAGCGATCAGGACTTTGACGCCCTGTTCACCAAGGACAAGCCGATCCTCTTTGCGTTTCATGGGTACCCATGGCTGATTCACCGGTTGACCTATCGCCGCACTAACCACGGACAGCTCCATGTGCGCGGCTACAAGGAAGAAGGCACCATCACCACCTATTTCGACATGACCGTGCTTAACGATATGGACCGCTTCCACCTGGTGCAGGACGTAATATATCGGGTTGGTTCGCTCGGAACTCGAGGCGTAAAGCTGAACGAGATGATGACAGACAAGCTGCGCGAGCATAAGCGATACATCAACCAACACGGGGTGGACATGCCGAACATCCGCGACTGGAAGTGGACGGGATGACCCCGCCGTAGGAGTTTCTGATGCGGCGGAAAACAGGGTCTTTTAGAGTTCCGTCAGACCTTCACGTACCGCATATTTGGTAAGCCCGGCCACGGTTTGTACATTCAACTTCCGCATAAGATGCTCACGATGGGCATGAACCGTTTTGATGCTCAAGTTTAACTGCCCGGCAATCTCTTTGATGCTTTTTTCTTCCACCAGAAGTTGAAGAACCTCGCGTTCCCGGTCGGTCAACCGAGAGAATGCAGAAGTGGGCTCGGTGCTGGCATTCCTCACATACCGCTCCACAAGGGTTCCAGAGATCGAGGGACTGAGATAGGTCTTGCCAGACACGGCAGCGTGAATTGCCGTAACCAGTTCGTCCGCATCACTCTTCTTGCACAAGTACCCGACAGCCCCAGCCCGCAGCATTTCCGCAACGAATTTCTCATCCACATGCATGGATAGCCCAATGACACACGTTTTGGGATAATCCTTTTTGATCTGCCGTGTCGCTTCGATCCCATTCAGCGCAGGCATGCCCACATCCATGATCACCACATCCGGCCTGAGTTGGGAAATCTTGATAAGCGCTTCACGACCATCCTCAGCTTCACCGACAATGAAGATATCCCGTTCCTCAGCAAGGAGTCCACGTAACCCCTGCCTGAAAATTTTATGGTCGTCAGCCAGTAATATTTTTATCGCCATGATTCACCCCCTTGTCTTCCTCTGCCAACACTACGGGCAACGCCACAACCACGCGCGTTCCCGAGCCACGCGAAGATTCAACAACAAAACGCCCGTTCAGATGGGTCACGCGTTCATGTAGATTAAATAAGCCAAATCCGCCCGTTCTACTGAATCCACTACCCGCCTCCGTCGCATCAAAGCCTACACCATCATCCCCCACTGAAACAAACACCTCTTCGGCATCCCCGCCACAAATGACGGTCACCCGTCTCGCTTCGGCATGTTTGACGACATTGAGAAGCAATTCACGCGCCGCCCGGTACAGAACAATACGTTGATCCTGACCAAGTTCCTGGGGTGTTCCCTGATCCTGGAAATTAACATCCATACCGTGATGTTCCCCCATATCCCGACACAATTCCTCCACAGCTGCAGTCAGCCCCAACGTATACAATGCCGGGGAACTGAGGTCAAATGTCAGGGAACGCAGCTCTCCAATCGCCTGATCGATCAGGGTGCGACTCTCCTCGAGTGCCACGGTAACCTCCTCCTGAGCAGACACCTTAAGGACACGCCCCAACTTCATGAAACATGTGGCAAGAAGCGGTCCTGCTTTGTCGTGCAGCCCCGCCGCAATCTGCTTTCGCTCATGTTCTTCAACGAGAACCGTTTCAACTGACATGGAACGTAATTGTCGGTCGTACAAAACAAGCTTTTTCTGCATGGCTTCCCGCTCGTCGGCTTCCCGCTGGAGTGTTTCCGCCATACGGTCAAAGGCCCTTGCAAGTTGGGTAATCTCCCGCGGCCCGCCGATCTCACCTGACCGCGTGGCGAGATCGCCCTCCCCCAGGCGTTGAGTCGCACCCACCAATGAGGCCAAGGGGCGAGTGATAAAAAAACCGGTTCCATACCAGGCTGCAAGAATCAGCACAAGCCCAACAAGGGATACCCCTACAAGACTGTGCCGCATGTTACGCCGGGCAGCCTGCAAGGCAACATCTCGCGACACCCCAATGCTGACGATAATGTCACCTGATGCCGCCTCCACCGATTTGAAGGCATATAACCGGCGAAGCCCAGCCAAACCCACCAAATCGGCAGTCCCCTCTCCCGTCTGAATGATCTTATGAAACACCTCGGAGTCTGGAAATCTCCTGCCTGTCCATTGAGCCTTGTCTGGATATCGAGTCAATATCGTCCCAGATCGATCCAGAATGTTGAGAACCATTCCCTCAGGAAAAAGCGATTTGTGTCCGGTAACCCGCTCCTCCGCAAGCAACGAATTCAACCAGCCAAAGTCCAACACAACATAGCAGATTGAAACAGGGCTCCCTTGGTGATTTCCTTCCACGCGATAGGCGACACTCAGCAAATCTTTGCCGCCAGGCGAACTGGCTTGAAACTTGCCGACAACAATTTTATCGGAGCGTGAAGCGCGTTGTAGCAAGGCTTCGTCGCCAGACCCCGATGCGCTTAACGTAGACAAATCAGCAGGAATGTTACCCTTCGCAAGATTTACCACACCAACGCGCGTGTAATAGGGACATCTTTCAGCCAGACTAGAAAAGATTTGGCGCTCCTGTTCAGGGGTTGCGGAACGATGGATCCATGAAACCGCTATAAGCATCTGCCGGGTGGATTCCAACAGGTGGTTCACGTCCCCTGTTATGAACGCCGTGATTCGCTGCACTTCCTGTTCAAGTGCCAACGATTCACGCTCATATTCACGTTGCGCCCCATGCCAAACAAGCACTAAAAGCGGCAACGTGGTTATGAGAACGGCCACGATCAAACGTCCCCGAAGACTCAAACTGAAAAAAGAAAATTGAGTTTGCGAATGAACGTGGTCACGATGGGATAGCTTTTTCATATGAGTTTTTCCGTTTTAACTGGTCTTGCACGTTAATTGTCCTTATAGAGATTCTCTTTTACATCATTTTCAACCTCCGTGGGACTATTATGAATACATTATTTGGACAAGGGCTCGTATTAATGTTTCTTGGCATGGGAATGGTTTTTGCATTTCTGTTGTTGTTAATCTTTGCCATGAACCGCCTCGCCGCCTGTTTTTCCCGGTTTGGTCATTTATTTTCTGACGTTCATGACGCCCCGATTCCCGTCAAGGCCGATGCCGGAGTTGACCCCGAAATCGCGATTGTCCTTGCGGCTATCCACGCCAAGCAAAGGGGATCGTAACATGTCCCGTAAAACCATTCACGTCATGAACACCACTTTCCGCGACGGCTTCCAGTCCGCCTTCGGAGCCCGCGTATTGACCCATGATTTCATCCCTGCGATTCAAGCTTGTCGCGATGCCGGAATGACGCACTTCGAATCGGGCGGCGGCGCCACGTTCCAATCCCTGCTCTTTTATTGTCGGGAAAATGCCTTCGCCATGATGGATCGATTCCGGAAGGTCGTCGGCCCTGAGGCCGAATTGCAAACGCTTGCAAGGGGTATCAATGTTGTAGGGCTTGACTCCCAACCCCGCGACATCATCCAGTTGCACGCCAAGCTCTTTAAAAAACACGGCGTTACCACCATTCGTAATTTTGATGCCCTGAATGATGTCAATAATCTCATCTATTCCGGACAATGCATTCACGAGGCTGGACTCAAACACGAAATAGTGGTCACCTTGATGGAACTGCCTCCGGGTTGTAATGGGGCCCATACCGTTGAGTTTTATCAAAATTGTCTCACGGAAATCCTTCAAGCGGGGATTCCCTTTAACAGCGTTTGCTTCAAGGATGCCTCCGGCACGGCAACACCCCATAAGGTACACGATACAATCCGCATGGCGAAACGACTTCTGCCAGAAGATATAAAATGCGTCTTTCACACTCACGAAACGGCCGGATGCGGTACCCTTTGCTACAAGGCCGCTATTGAAGCCGGCGTCGATCAGGTCGACCTTTCAATGGCTCCCATTTCCGGAGGCACCTGCCAACCCGACATCGCCACGCTCTGGCATGCCCTGCGCGGAACGAACTACGAGCTGGATGTGGATATTGATAAGGTGCTGATTGCAGAGAAAGTGCTGGGCGAATGCCTGGCCGACTATTTCATGCCACCGGAAGCCAAGGCAGTCGAACCCCTGATCCCCTGGGCTCCCATGCCGGGGGGCGCCCTTACCGCCAATACCCAGATGTTGCGCGACAATCATCAGATGGATAAATACATGGACTGCATCCGCGCCATGGGTGACGTCGTTCGACGGGGGGGCTATGGAACCTCAGTGACACCGGTATCCCAATTCTACTTCCAACAGGCCTTCAATAACGTCATGTTCGGCCCCTGGAAAAAGATTGCCGAGGGATATGGAAAAATGGTGCTCGGGTATTTTGGCAAAACCCCAGTCCCCGCCGACCCGGAGATTGTGAACCTTGCCTCCGAGCAACTCAAACTCGCGCCCACTACAGAACACCCACTTGACCTTAATGACCGGAACCCGAAAAAGGGAGTCGTTGCCGCGAAAAAAATGCTGACTGAAGCCGGCATCACCGACTTATCTGACGAAAACATTTTTATCGCCGCAACCTGCCAGGATAAGGGAATCGCCTTCCTCAATGGCAAAGGGGAACTGGGAGTTCGGAAGCACACCCCGATCCCCCTCGCCCGGACCGCTCAGACCCTCACGCCTGCCACCGACAATTATACCGTCAGCATCAATGGCAAAAGTTTTGCGGTTCAGATTAAGGGACAATCAGCCATCATTAATGGAAAAAGCTACGATGTTTCGGTGACCGACGGGGTGGCGGAAGCGAATGGCGCTATTCCCCATAAGGCAGCAAATTCTACAGCCATCAAATCACCTATGCACGCTAAGGTAATCAAGATCCTGGTCGCGGAAGGCGCTTCCATTCAGGCCGGTCATGTTATCTGTCTACTGGAAGCGATGAAAATGGAAGTGGAAGTCAGTTCACCGGCAGCCGGCACCGTTTCCTCCATTGCCATCACACCAGGACAACAGGTAAAAACGGGACAACTCCTCGCCACAGTCAACTAATCAGTCACTCATGGGATCTATCATGAAAACCTCTTCTCGCACCCTGCTATCGATCATTATCCTGCTCAGTTTGGCCGGCTTAGCCCGGGCGGATACATCCGCCGGGTCAGCCGAAGCAACCCTTTCCCAACCCTTATCCATTAAGGGGGGGATTGTGAAACTCTGGCATGACACGGGGATCTACCGGTTTATTCATCCCAAAACAATAAGTGAAAAAAGGGCCGAGACAGAGGAGGCCAGAGTGCAGGCCGTTACCGCAACGATGAAGGGAAAAGCCGTCACGCTCACGATCCTCCCCGAAGGCGCGGGGCAAGCGGTGATGATCCTGGTGGGGCTCATCCTGGTTTATCTGGCAATTGCCAAACAATTCGAGCCGCTGCTCCTGCTTCCGATCGGGTTTGGGGCCATCCTTGCCAATATCCCTATCGCAGGGATGGCTGAAGCCGGGCTTGCCGGGCAACCCGGCGGCCTGCTTTACTATTTTTACGCAGGCGGAATTCAGACCGGTATCTTCCCGTTATTGATATTCATGGGCGTCGGGGCCATGACCGACTTCGGGCCGCTTTTAGCCAATCCCAAAACAGCCCTGCTGGGGGGCGCAGCCCAACTGGGAATTTTCTTTGCCCTGCTAGGGGCTTTGGCGCTGACACATTTTTCTGGGGGCCTGATTAACTTCACCCTCCAGGACGCGGCCTCAATCGGCATTATCGGTGGAGCGGACGGCCCCACCGCTATCTTTCTTTCGTCCAGACTTTCACCGGATCTCCTGGGAGCCATTGCGGTGGCCGCCTATTCTTACATGGCACTGATCCCGATTATCCAGCCCCCGATTATGCGGCTTTTAACCACACCTCAAGAACGCGCCATTGAAATGAAACAATTACGACATGTCTCACAAGCGGAGCGGATCGTCTTTCCTATCATGACGCTACTCCTGTGTATACTCCTCATCCCTTCCGCCACCCCTTTGATCGGCATGCTGATGTTCGGAAATCTAATCAAAGAGTGCGGCGTGGTAAGTCGCTTGTCAGACACCGCTCAGAACGCCCTCATCAACATTGTCACCATCATGCTGGGTCTTGCTGTTGGCTCAAAGCTGGCAGCGGCAAAATTTCTCACGGCCGAAACGCTGGGAGTGCTGACACTGGGGCTGCTTGCATTCTGCGCGGGAACTGCAGGCGGAATCCTGTTAGCCAAACTCATGAACTTGTTTTCCAAGAACAAAATCAACCCGCTCATTGGTTCGGCGGGCGTCTCGGCGGTCCCTATGGCGGCTCGGGTCGCCAATAAACTCGGACTCGAAGCCAACCCCCACAACTTCCTGTTGATGCATGCCATGGGCCCGAATGTGGCAGGTGTGATCGGCTCAGCCGTCAGCGCCGGTGTGTTACTCGCGCTCTGCAATTAACCCTGCATAATCATTGCGAAACTCTAAAGAACCGCTTCCGGAAGTACAGCGCCACGTTCACGAGACCGATCAATACCGGCACTTCCACCAGTGGCCCAATCACAGCCGCGAACGCTGCGCCGTGGTTAATCCCGAACACGCCCACGGCCACAGCAATGGCCAGTTCGAAATTATTACTGGCCGCCGTGAAGGAGAGGGTTGCCGACTTGGCATAAGTAGCGCCCGCCTTGGCGCTCATCCAGAAGCTCACCAGGAACATCGTTACAAAGTAAATCAAAAGCGGCACGGCAATCAAAATCACGTCACCGGGCTTGGCGACGATCTTCTGACCCTGCATGGAGAACATGACCACAATGGTGAACAACAAGGCGATCAGGGTCATGGGCGAGATTCTGGGGATGAATTTTTCATGATACCAAACCTTCCCCTTCACCTTCACCAGAATGAGTCGGGTCAGCATGCCGGCAATGAAGGGAATCCCCAGATAGATGAACACGCTTTCGGCAATCTGCTTCATGGTCACATTCACCACCACGCCCGAAAGCCCGAGCAGAGGCGGGAGTTTCGTCACAAAAAGCCAGGCAAACAGGCTGTAAAACAGAACCTGAAAGATCGAATTGAATGCCACCAGCCCCGCGCAATACTCCGTGTCACCCTTCGCCAGATCATTCCACACAATCACCATGGCAATGCAGCGTGCCAAACCGATCATGATCAACCCGATCATGAATTCCGGCTGACCCCTCAGGAAAACAATGGCTAAGGCAGTCATCAGAATGGGTCCAACCACCCAATTCTGAACCAGACTCAATCCAAGAATCTTGAAATCCCGGAAGACATCACCCAGCTCTTCATACTTCACCTTGGCCAAAGGCGGATACATCATCAGGATTAAGCCGACAGCAATGGGGATGCTGGTTTGAGTCCCTTCCGGTCTCAACCCGCCGATCCAGTTTCCAAAGGCAGGCACGACATAGCCCAGCGCGACCCCCACCCCCATCGCCAGAAAAATCCAAAGCGTCAAATATCGATCCAGAAAGGATAATTGTTGTGTAATTTTCTCAGACATAGTCGTGTTTCTCCAGGCTTCCCTTACAGGGACACCAACACTTCAGGGCACTTCTCCACAAACTTCCTGATCTCATCCCGAACACGCCGGTAACAATCCAGTTTTTCTTCGTCTGTCTTAACTTCCTTGGCCATCCGGGGCGGATCCTGAAATCCCACATGCACGACTTTGGCCTTGCGAAGAAAGAGCGGACAGGATTCATGGGCGTTGTCACACACTGTCACCACGTAGTCGAACTCAACATCTTTCAGTTCATCCACATGCTTCGAGCGGTGCCCGGTAATATCGATCCCGGCCTCTGCCATAACTTTTATGGCACTGGGGTTCATCCCATGAGTTTCAATTCCCGCCGAGTAAGCCTCAATCACATCCCCTTTAAGCTGCCGCGCCCACCCCTCCGCCATCTGGCTCCGACAAGAATTTCCCGTACAAAGAAATAATACCTTCATACTTCACCTTTCATAATTTCCCTGTTCGCCCCTTCGACCAGAGCAACAGCGTCGAACTGACCACAACCGTCACACAACCCGCTTCCTGAAAAATAACCGCAAGAATGGGTGTCATCAGTCCGACAACGCTCAGGGTGAGGCCGATAACGTTATAGATCATCGAAAAGAAGATGTTCAGTTTGATTCGTCGAAGCACTTTCCGGGACATCCACATAAAGTCCGCAACGCCTGAAATATTATCATTCATCAGGGTAACATCGGCCGTTTCAATGGCGACATCGGTGCCTGCAGCACCCATGGCAATACCCACATCAGCCTGAGCCAGGGCGGGCGCATCGTTGACGCCATCGCCGATCATTCCAACAACCTGCCCCTGCGCCTGACATTTCTTAACGAACGCCTGTTTCTGTTCGGGAAGGAGTTCGGCCTCAAAGTCGTCCACACCGATCACTCGGGCAACGGCGGCGGCCACCTGCGGATTGTCCCCCGTCAACATGGTAATCCGTTTGACGCCCATTCCCCGTAGGGCGAGGATGGTGGCGGGCATTTCCGGACGAATCTCGTCGGCAATTGCCAGCAATCCCACCACCTCGTCATGATAGGCGACCAGCACCGCAGTGCGACCCTGTTCCGATTGTTGCGCGATGGCCTGCTCTACGTGAGGAGTGAGGCGTAATCCGGCGACCTGAAAAAATGAGGGCTTGCCCACCCGGATCCGGATAGCACCCCATGTGGCCTCCACACCCATGCCGGCGGCGCTCTTAAAGTGATCAGGGTCCGGAATGGATTGCCCCGTTCCTGCCGCCAGAATGGCCCGGCCCAACGGATGCTCTGAGTATTTCTCGGCGATACAGGCCAAATGCAGAATGTCATCCGTAGAGCGATCACTGAAACTGATGATGTCCATAACCTTCGGTTTGCCGAAAGTAAATGTTCCTGTCTTGTCGACCAGGAGGTGGTCAATCTTGTGCGCAAGCTCCAGAAACATCCCCCCTTTGATCAAGATCGCCCGTTTGGCCATGTTCGAGATGCCGGCCGTCACCGCAGTCGGGGTGGCGATGGCAAAGGCACAGGGACAAGCCACCAGCAGAACCGAAACCGCCGCCTTGACGTCACCGGTAACAAAATAGGCCACAATAGCCAACACGACAACCGTGGGCAGAAACCACGTCGTGAAACGGTCGGCCAGGTTTTGGATGGGAGCCCGCGCACCCTGGGCTTCCTGTACCAGATGGACAATTCGAGCCAGCGTGGTGGAGTCACCGACTCGCTCAGTCTTGATCTCCAACCGACCCGATTCGTTGAGTGTTCCGCTGAACACGGGGCACCCGGGTAATTTCTCCACCGACATGGATTCGCCGGTGATGGGAGCCTGGTTGACACTGCTCGCGCCGCTAATCACCGTGCCGTCCACTGGAATCCGCTCGCCGGGACGCACCATAATCAAGTCGCCAGCGTGAAGCTCGGTAACGAGCACGGTGACTTCCCCGCCGTTCCGACTCACCGTCGCGGTCTGTGGCGCCAGATCCAGAAGGGCTCGAATACTGCGACGTGTCTTATCGAGCGCATAACTCTCCAGCGCCCCGACCACCGACATAATAAGGATGATGATGGCCGCCGGACGGAATTCTCCTATGGCAATGGTTGCAGCAATCGCCACAGTCACGAACACGTTGACCGTGATCCTTCTGCGGAAGGCATCCTTGAAACCCGTCATAAAACGCGGTATTCCCCCCAGCAGGACAGCCGCCAGTGCCAGGAACGCATTTAGATAAACGGGGCCGATCTCCCACTGAGCGAGTCCCCAACTCAGCAGGATTAACCCCAGGATCAGGGCAGGAGCAAAGGCAAATACCAAAATCTCCCGGCGCATTTCGGAACGAATAGTATGAGAATCAGACATTTACTTCTTCTTTCCATCTCCCCCACCCTTGTCGACTTTAGCCTTCTTCTCGTCACCCGCATGGCAACCACAACCCGGCCCGCAACCGTCATTGCTCTTGGCGATCGATTCCTTCAATAACGTCCAGAGGCCCTTTTTCTTTTCATTATCCTTCGCTGTATTATTCATCTTCGCCCTCCCTTTTTAGAATATTCTGCGGCACACTGATTCCATGCCCTCCTTGCAAATCGCTTTTAGATGCTTCTGATCCTCGACGATACGAGCCGTACCCTCAAAATCCTCAAACATCAACGCCAGCAATTTCCTCGTGGAGGGAGTTCTGAACTCCCGAGACAACCGGTAGTACATCCACCGTCCGTCCTTCCGACTTTCCACCAGTCGCGCCGCCCGCAGGATAGACAGGTGCTTCGAAACGGTCGACGGCGCCAATTCCAGTAGGGCAATTAGTTGGCAAACACACAACTCCCCGCCCCTCAGCGCACAGAGCGCCCGCAACCGCGTTTCATCCGCCAACGCCTTCAACACATCCAATCGATCCTGCATACACCCTCCCAATAATTCGTTATATGGCGAAATATAACAATGTTAGTTACTGGCGTCAATGTTCTTTATAACGGAATGGATTCGGAAAAAGTGACAAGGAGATAGGAGCGACCCATCGCGACTTTGTAAAAATCTAAAAAGCGATCCAGGAGTCCACCGCCAAGCACAATCAATTCCTGAAAGAGCTAGGCCTTCCTTTGATTCCATAGCCGTGCCTCCAATCTCGGACTCATTATTAGGCAATGCTAAACAGGTTGCGCAATCAGTCGCCCTCACGCTTCATTGCCGTTTAACATCAGCGGCGATCCCCACCTGCTTCACCATCTTGTCAAAGTCGGATTCATAGAGCCGATCCTGAACGATCCGGTATTTCTCGAATTCGCTTTCGGCAAAGGCTTGGGCAATGTCATGAGTGACCTTGCCGGGATGATCCAGAATATCCGGTCGATGGACAAAGTAAGTTAGCTTTTGGCGGAGTAAGTTAGCCTGGGGGCGCGGTTAGTCTGTCCGAAAACGGTGCCGAGTGCAGGTGTTTGCGGTGGATATGGGCATGAAGGCATGGTTTGTGGAGTCCGGGGTGCCGAAAAAG
>CAMDCX010000011.1 GCA_945890715.1 PVC group bacterium
GACGGACCCTAAACTGCACCGGACCACATGGTATGGTCCACTATGAGTGCGAATGGAAGCCTGACGGCGACGGGAGTTCTTGATTGGTGTCCGCCACAGCGGACGCTTGACATAGCCTTCTCATGGAAGTCGCAAAGAACGCAAAGGGAAGAGGCTGATCCCGTGTAAATGGTGCGGGATTTGTATTTCCGGAGTACCAGAAATAAAAATCCCGCACCACCCCTTGGTAAGAGAGATAAGTTTTCTGTTTCCCCAGCATACCGTGGCGTTTATGTCGTTGCCATGTACCCGTGGCAACGACATAAACGCCACATTGGACCTTTGCGAACTTCGCGAGCTTCTGTTCAATTCTCTTGGATTGGTGGGTATTTAGATGCGTCTGCCCTGTCGAATTATCCTGTTCCTCATACTTCCTTCTGATATCCTCATCCTCTTGCAACAGGAGAATCCGTATGCCGCTGACCAATAATGATACGCTGAGACGACTTCGTTATAACCTCAACCTGAATGACAATAAACTAGTTGAAATCTTCCGGCTCAGCTCCTCTCCGCTGGATCGGGAGGTCATTCAGAACTTGCTCAAGCAGGAGGACGCGGAAGGTTTCATGGAGTGTCCCGATGCCCTCCTCTCGGCGTTTCTCGACGGACTTATCATCAAGCGCCGCGGAAAACGTGAAAATGCGTCGCCTGCTCCCGTCAATCCCACGTCCGTCCTGAGCAACAATGATATTCTCAAAAAACTCCGTATCGCACTCGAACTGAAAGAGGAGGATGTTCTGGCTATCATAAAAAAATCAAAGCCTGACATCACCCGTTCGGAACTGGGTGCCCTGTTCCGGCAGAAGGACAACCGGAACTTCACACCCTGCGGTGACCAGTTTCTACGAAACTTCATCACCGGCTTGAAGGATCTCTATAACCAGGAAGTTTATGAAGGGAAGTGACGGACAGAAGAACCCGGCTCCCGGGCCTGTCGATCCCTCCTCCATAGACAGTCAGCCGCATCGACGTCGAACGCGCTACCCCGGAAAAAACCCCTGCCGGTTCGCGGATAAATACAAGGAACTCGAGTCGGCGGATCATCCCGAAACGATCCGTAAACTTCTCGCGGCCGGCAAAACTCCTGCGGGCACACATCGTCCGATCATGGTTGCTGAAATCCTGCTGGCGTTGAATCCCCACCCCGGCGAAACGGCCGTGGATTGCACACTGGGTTACGGCGGCCACGCCCGGGCGATACTCCCTTTGCTTCAGCCTGCCGGGCGGCTGATCGGCCTGGATGTCGATCCGATCGAACTCCCGAAAACAGAAGCCAGGCTGCAAGCTCTTGGATTTGGATCCGAGACATTCCGTGCTCACCGCAGCAACTTCGCCGGCCTCCCGAAGATTCTCATAACCGAAGGCCTCGGCGGTGTGGACCTGATCCTCGCCGACCTGGGCGTCTCCTCCATGCAGATCGACGACCCGGCCCGCGGGTTTTCGGTGAAACGGGATGGCCCGCTTGACATGCGAATGAACCCGCAGCGGGGACAATCCGCCTCCGATCTGATTCAGAGAATCAGTCCTGAAAAGCTGGCGCGTTTACTGGCGGATCATTCCGACGAGCCTCATGCCAAAGCGCTGGCAGGTGCCCTTGCCGGATGTCGTTTCGACACCACTCTATCGCTTGGTAACGCCGCCCGTCAGGCCCTCCCTCAATCCGTCTCTGAAGCGGATCGTGTCAAATCCATCCGCCGCCTATTTCAGGCTCTCCGCATCGCCGTCAACGAGGAATTGGTCGCGCTCGATCAGTTCCTGCGCGTGCTTCCAGAATGCCTCAATTCCGGCGGCCGCGTTGTCCTCCTGACCTTTCACTCAGGCGAAGACCGACGGGTGAAAAAAGCCTTCGAAGCCGGACTTCGTAACGGCACCTATAGCGCCATCGCTGACGATCCGATCCGCCCAAGTCCCTCTGAAATCTTCGGGAACCCCCGCTCAAGCTCCGCAAAACTTCGCTGGGCGATAAGGCCCTGATAAGCCCCCTGGTTTGGCCGCCGTTTAGCTTGTTTTTCGATTCTCACCATGAGAGTCTCTGATTTTTATCACATGATTATAGATCGTCCAACCCATTGCGATGTCGTCATCATCGGGGGAGGCATTGCCGGGTTGACCGCTGCCGCTCTGTTGTCAAAGGCTGGCCTCCGCATCGAGCTTTTCGAAACGGAACCGCAGGCAGGGGGCTGTCTGGCCGCATTCCACCGCAAGGGATTCACGTTTGACACCTCCATCGAATGGCTGAACCAATGCCGCCCAGGTGGTTTCCTCGCCCGCATCCACCACTTCATCGGCAACGACGGCCCGCGCTATGTCCCGCTCCAGCGGATCCATCGCTATAAGGACACTGCCCACAATTATCTACTCACTTCAGACCCCTTGGAATTCCGCGATCATCTGATCCGGGATTTTCCCCATGAAAAAAAGGGCATTCAGGAACTCTTCCGGGACGCCGAGAAACTCGGCCGCCATATGCTATTTCTCGACAACCGCATGCGGTCGGTGAAAACCATGTCCTTGCGCGAACTTCTAGGCCACGGTCTCGCCATGACACGCTGGGTGTGGCCCATCCGCCATGTGGTCTCAACTCCGGCCGTCAAGGGATTGACCCGTTATTTCAAGACCCGCGAGCTCCTGGACCTTTTTCATTCCGATGGCACCATGATGTCGGTCCTCGTTCCACTGGGATTCGCCTTTACAGGTGATTTCCAAAAGCCGCCTGAGGGAGGCTGCGCCGTGCTGGTGAACTGGCTGTGCCGAAAAATCACCGCGAACGGCGGCCGGATCACCCTGAATCAACGTGTCCAGGAAGTCCTGGTCAATGCCTCGAAAGAAGCGACCGGAGTCCGGCTCACCACCGGTGATACCGTGCACGCCCGCTATGTCATCGCCGCCTGCGATGTGGAACAGCTCTTCACCACGATGCTTCCCCCCGCCAGCGTCCCGGCCAAAACGCTCAAACGCCTCCGTCATGCCGATCTCTTTTACTCCAGCTTCTCAATTTATCTGGGACTGGATTGCACCCCCGCCTCACTCGGACTGGATGAGTCACTCATCCGCCTGACCGATGCCTCCATTCCACTGGATAATCGGGTTAATGGAGAAGCCCCATCCACTCTCATCAGCGTCCTGGCTCCCTCCCTCCGCGATCCTTCCCTCGCGCCCGCGGGAAAAGGCACACTCCTCATCCAGTGCCCCGCCTACCTCACCCATCACAATCACTGGGACACGGGACCGAATCTGGAGCGCGGGGACGCCTATCGCCGGTATAAGCAGGAGTTCACCGACATCATTCTCGACCGGGTTGAGCGCCTGCTGATCCCCGGCCTGCGGCGTCACATCGAAGTCATGGAAGTGGCCACTCCGGTGACGTTCCACCGCTATACCGGAAACCGCGGCGGATCCATCATGGGACACAAACCGACCAAAAAAAACATTCATGCCTGCCTCGCCAACCTCACGACCCCCGTCAAACGGCTGTTGCTGGGCGGGCAATGGGCAGAATACGGGGGCGGAGTGCCCATGGCCACCAAAGCCGCCGTCAATTCCAGCCTCATGATCCTCAGGGAAATGCGCCCGGCCGTCTTCGCCGACTTGAAAACGGTGGTGGATGGCACTGGGTTCACGCCCCTGACCATCGGAATTCCCCGTGCCCTGTATTATTTTTATTATCCCTCCCTCTTCGAAACCTTCTTTACCCGGCTCGGCCACATCCCCGTGCTCTCCGGCAACTCCACCCGCCACACGGTCGAGCAGGCCGCTCTGATCTCCGAATCGGAACATTGCCTGCCGCTCAAACTGCTCGACGCCCACCTGGCCGAACTCGTCGGCAAAGTGGATCGACTTTTTGTTCCACGTCTTCTCTCGGGACTGAAGGGACACATCGCCTGCCCCAAACTCTCCGCCCTGCCCGATGTCGCCCAGGCCCAGTTCGGCGACCGCACCCGAATCCTGAGCCTGGACATCCATGAAGGCACAACGCCCCTACGTGACTCCCTGCTGGAACTGGGACGCCGCCTCGGCGCGGAGGACAGCCTGATCCGAAACGCCACCGAGGCCGCCCTGTCTGCTCTGGCCGAGGCACGCCGCCCTCCTATCCGGAAACCCGGCCAAACGAAAAAAAGACTCCTGGTCATCAGTCATCCCTACAACCTCCACGACGACTATATTTCCGGACCCATTCTCGCCACCTTGAAACGACTTGATGTGGATGTTGACCTGATGCCGTTTGACGGCGAGGACATCCCACCGGGCAACATCAAGTGGGATACCTGCGGAAAAATGATCCACCACCTCAAAACGCTGAATCCGGCCGAATACGCCGCCGTGATCCAACTCACCTCCTTCAATTGCGGGTGCGATTCCATTGTGATGGAATTCAACCGTGAAATCCTCAAGAATAAGGGAATTCCCACCATGACGTTCGTGGTGGACGAACACGCCGCACAGGCCGGAACAGAGACCCGGCTGGAGGCATTTGTGGATTCAACGAGATGGTAACATGACAGCCCTGGCCATACCCCCCTGGGGAAACTATTCCATTGCGCTGGCCGCCTCCGTGGAGTGCCTGCGGGTCACCCCGTGGAGCACCCGAAGCACCACGCCCGAGATCATGAAACTCGGAGCGGAAGCCTCGCCCGAATTCAGTTGCCTGGCTTTCAAGGCCACCACCGGTTACTTCATCAAGGCGGCCATGGAGGGCGTGGAATATGGCGTCATGGTCAACAGCGTGGGCACCTGCAGGCTCCGGTACTACCGGGAACTGCAGCAAAAAATTCTCAAGGATCGCGGGCTCAACCTGTTCATCTTCGGGCTCGGCTATGACGGGATCAAGCCGCCGCTGATTCGCCATTTTGACCCGACGATGGGCGACTTCCTCCGCTGCTCCGCCCGCGCCTTTTTCAAGGTTCATGCCGTGGACGCCATCGAAAAGCTGGCATGGGAAACACGGGCACGGGAACTTCACACAGGCGATACCACCCGCCTCATGAACACCTGCCTCAAGGATCTGGACGACGCCCGGACCGTGCCCGCCATCCGGGCCGTATCACGGGCGGTTCCCGCGCGCTTCCAAACCGTCCCCACCGATGCCGCCGCCAGCCCCCTGAGAATCGGACTCCTGGGCGAGGCGTCGATTCTGCGGGACAGCTATTTGAACCACAACCTGGAGGAAACCCTAGGCAGCCTGGGAGTCGAGGTCCGGAATTTCTTCCTGCTCGGAAATGAAATGGCTAAAATCTTCAACATCGGCCTGTGGAGCCCGGAGTCCCGTGGCGCCCTGACCCGGCTCGCACGCCCCTATCTTAAGTCACGGGTGGGCGGCCACGCTTTGGAATCCGTGGCCTACACCCTGCGCTGTGCCCGGGAACAATACGACGGAGTCATCCATGTCTCCCCCACCGGCTGCATGCCGGAAATCAGCATCCGTCCGATCCTACGGAAGATCAGTCAGGATCACTCAATCCCCATCCTCGAACTGTCATTTGACGAACACAGCAGCCATGTCGGGGTCGTCACCCGACTGGAAGCTTTTACGGACATTCTGCGGGAACGAAGAAAGCAGGCCTCATCATGACAACCCATGCCTATCTCGGAATTGATGTCGGGTCGATCAGCACCAATCTGGTCCTGATCGATTCCGCCTCAACAGTTCTGTTCACGGCCTACCGACGGGTCGATGGCAATCCCATCCACTCCGTCCAGAAGGCGCTTCTTGAAATGCGCGAGGCCGTGCCGGGCACCCTTGAAATCGCCGGGGTCGGCACCACGGGTAGCGCCCGCACTTTGATCGGCGCCGTCGTCGGGGCGGACATCGTGAAAAACGAGATCAGCGCCCATGCCCGGGCCGCGCTCCATCTGCACCCGGAGGCTCAGACCATTTTTGAAATCGGGGGACAGGACAGCAAGGTCACGATCCTGCGCAATGGCGTTGTGGTGGACTTTGCCATGAATCTGGTCTGCGCCGCCGGTACGGGAAGTTTTCTGGATTCGCAGGCCAAGCGGCTCAGTCTCTCGATTGAGGAACTGGGGGAACGGGCACTCCTCTCGAACGATCCCACCACCATCGCGGGACGCTGCACCGTCTTTGCCGAATCCGACATGATCCACAAGCAGCAAACCGGCCACCAGCAACACGACATTGTCATGGGTCTGTGTCAGGCCATGGTGCGAAATTTCCTGAGCAATGTTTGCGCCGGCAAGGAAATCCGTCCCCCCATCGTCCTGCAGGGCGGAGTCAGCGCCAACCGCGGAATCCGCCGGGCCTTCAACGAGGCCCTCCGAACCGAGGTGATCATTCCGCAGCACAATATGGTCATGGGGGCCTACGGTGCCGCCCTGCTCGCGGCCCGGGCCAATCCCGCCCGAACCCGGTTCCGGGGCTACAGCCTCTGTGACCGGGAGATCGCCACACGCAGCTTCCGGTGCAACGATTGCCCGAATCAGTGCGAGGTGATTGAGATCATGGATCATGATGACTCTTTGGGTCGGAGCGGGGGACGGTGCAGAAAATGGGAACAAGGGGTTCAGGCAGGGGGCTCGCAATGAGGTCGCCCACCCTTCTCGTACGCTTATCAGGCCTAATCTTGCTGGCAGGACTCGTGTCATCCTGTCGCTCCATCCCTGCCCCCTCCGCGCGCCCGGCGGGCATCCCGCCCCCGGTGATCCGATTCATCCTTTCGTTTGATGACGGCCCCAGCATCACGAAACCCTACAACCCGACCCTCGCCATCATGAATCAACTGGCCACCAATGATGTCCAGCCGGGCGCCAAGGCTCTCTTCTTTGTCCAAACGGAGCACCCACGCGGCGGAGGGACCCCGGAAGGCCGCGAGGTCATGCGGACCCTTGCCGCAGAAGGGCACCTGCTTGGCATTCACAGCGTGTCACCCCGGGGTCATGTGGATCACCGGAAAGTCCCTCCTGAGGAATTGGAGGCAAGACTCAAGTCGGCCCAGACGCTGCTTCGGGATATCACGGGTTCGGATCCGGTATTCGTGCGCCCGCCGTTCGGGGCAAAAAACGCGATCACACAGACACTCTACCAGAAGTTGGGGCTTCACATGCTTATGGCGGATATCCGGGCACGGGATGGCCTGATCTACGGGTACAAGGCAAGCCTGTTTCGTCGGGTTCACATCAGAAACGCACTCATCGAGATATGGCATAACGCCTGGCAGAGCCCTCAGCCGGCGACCCCGCTCACCGTCATTCTGAACTTCCATGATGTGAATCCTTATACAGCGCGGCATATGACGGAGTACCTTCATATTCTGGTGGACGAAGCCCGGCGAGTGGGATTCACGATTCCGGACAAACCCTTCTTCGAGGGTCCACAGGCCCTGAAAGAGGCGGGGCTCTGCCGTTGCATCCCCCTCCAGACATCATCCGTCACCTCCGTCGCGATCGCTCATTCCCCTCTTGACCCTCTCTGCCACGCCCCCTAAAGTATGCCCCCATATGCGTTTCATGACACAACTCTTTTTGCTTCTGGCGCTGTTCTGGGCAAACCCCTGTCGAGCCAGTTATGACAGTATGCCCACCCCGTCCCCCACTGCCCCGTCGACCCAGAATCAGTCCAAAGGGGACAAAGCGCAGGTTAAACGGGGCATTCACTGGTATCGAAGTCCCTCCTGCGCCACCGCGGCGGAGCAAATGAAACTGGCGGAACAATTCCATCGGGAAAAACGCTACCGGAAAGCGGCCAACGCCTATCAGGCTCTGGTCTACGCCTGGCCGGACTCGCCCGAGGCCCCACTGGCTCAATTCGCGCTGGCCCGGGTTCAGGAGGAACGTGAACTCTACAACAAGGCGTTTGACGAGTACCAATACCTGTTCGACTATTATCCCGGCCAATTCGACTACCGGGACGTTCTGAGCCGTCAGTTCAAAATTGCCAATTACCTTATGTCCACACGAAAAGGATCCTTCCTGTTCTTCCCCGGATTCGAGGCGCCCGAACGGGCCATCCCCCTCTTTGAAAAAATCATCCAGAACGCGCCCACCTGGGACTATGCCGCCACCTGTCAGTTGAATATCGGAATCATTCATGAATTGAATGAGGAGGAAGAAGAGGCGGTAGCCGCCTTTGAGATCGTCCAGAACCGGTACAACGATGAGACAATCCTGGCACAGGCCTCCTTCCGTGAAGCCCAGTGCCTGACCACACTGTACCGGAATCGTCCCAACGATGAAAACTCCTGCAATGCCGCCCGGGCCGCGCTGGTGCAGTTCATTCGAACCTATCCCGGCCATGAGAACGTTCCGGAATCCAGAACCACTTTGTCAAAACTTAATGATGAGCAGGTCAGGCGGGCGTTTGAACTGGCCCGCTATTACGATCAAATCGCCCGTCGCCCGAAAGCCGCGCTGATCGCTTACGAAGAATTCCTAAGAAAATATGCCTCGCATGACTGTGCAGGAGTGGCTCGCCAACGAATCGAGATCTTGAGAAAGGATATCCAAAACAATGAAAAAAAATAATCTATCTGCACTTCTCGGGCTTATCAGCGTGATTTTAGCCACCTCCGGATGCGTAGGCTATAAGCTGGGGAGCAACCTCCCTCCGGGGATCACCTCCATTAATATCCCGGTGTTCACGATTGAAGCCAAGGAACCCGGAATGGAAACCATTCTAACCGGCGCCGCCATCCAGGAATTTCAGAAAGACGGATCGCTGAAGGTTCTCCCCAAGGAGCAGGCCAATAGTATTCTGGAGGTCACCGTCAGGAAATATGAACTGGAACCCCTCCGGTATCGCCGGGATCAGGCCACTACCGCCAAGGAATATCGCCTGATCCTGACGGCCGACGTCATTCTGAAAAAGCTTCCCTCGAATGAAATCGTGGTGAACACCAAAGGGGTCATCGGCTTCACCACCTTCACGGCGCTCGCGGATCTGCCCAGCGCACGCCGCATCGCCCTCCCGAAAGCCGCCACAGATCTCGGCCAGCGGATCGTCAAGTGCGTGGTGGAGTATTGGTAACCCTCCCTTGCAACAACACAAAAAGCCGTGTCCGGTCGCCCGGCACGGCTTTTTTCACAATCTCACCCAGAAAAACTTACACCATCTTCGCGAGCATGGCGGCGGCACGCGATTTGCGACGATCCGCCGTGTTTTTCTTAATGATGCCCCGCTTGGAGGATTTATCGAGAATTGAGCAGAATACGCTGAATTCCTTGAGCGCCTTGACTTTATCCTTCGACTCGATCGCCGCGACATACACGCGACGCCCCGTGGCAATTTCACTCTTGGTGCTGCGATTGCGTACCCGCCGGACCAGCGCCTGTTTCGCCCGCTTGCCCGCTTGCTTGATATTCGGCATAAGACTATCCTTTACCCTAACTTCGGTTGTTGCTTGCTGACCGCAAAAAACGCCGACATAATATCGGTCCATCAGTCCAAGTCAACCTGTAATTTGCATAAAATAAACAAGGGTGCCCGTTCGTTATGAATAGTGAGGACGTAAACAGGGGCGGCGGCCAGCCCGGGAAGACCCGTGATGAGGATCTCATTGCGGCCTATAACCGGGGAGACCCCCGGGGGCTCGATGAATTGGTGGAACGTTATCGGAAACCCCTTTTCAGCTTTCTGGTTCGGACAACAAAGTGCGAGGCGGAGGCAGAGGAGATTTTCCAGAACACGTGGATGCGGGTCATTACCAAGGCCCACGGGTTCAAGGGGGATCATTTTAAGAGCTGGCTGTTCAAGATCGGGTATAACCTGGTCGTCGACTGGAGCAGACGGGAAAAGAAACAGGTCAGCATGGATGCCCCATGCGGGGGCAGTGAAAACGACGCCACGTGGAGCGACCGGATGAAAACCCCGGAGCCGGGGCCGGATCTGCTGGCAAACAGCCGGGATCTGGGAAGGGCGATCGAGTTGGCGCTGGCACAGTTGCCCGCTGAACAACGCGAGGTTTTCACACTCCGCATGGAGGCGGATATGGCGTTTAAGGATATTGCAAAATTGCAGCGTGTCTCACTGAACACGGCGCTTTCGAGAATGCATTATGCACTCGATAAAATGAGACTGCTGCTGAAGGATCACGAGCCGGATCGGAAAAAATAACATGACCTGTACGCATCTTGAAAACCTGATCCTCCTGCAGGACTCAGGGGAATTGACCAGACGGCAACAACGGGATCTGGAAGGCCATCTCGCGGAATGCCCCGCCTGCCGCCAGAGTCAGGCTGACCTGATCCTCCTGCGCGAAGCGCTGAGAGAAACCCCGGTGTCCCGCAGCTCCCCCTCACCGGCGGTTCTGGAATCCATACGGGATGCTGCGAAACGACATGCCCGGCGAACCCCGCGGCAACTCTCCATTCCCTGGCGCGGCATTCTGGCCGCAGCGGCAAGTCTGGTCATTTGTCTCGCCAGCCTCACATTCATGGCCCCACACTCTCGCCCCGCCGCCCCCGCACTGGTCCATGATTCGACAGCCACGGAAATTGTTTCCCTCATCGCGCTGGTCATGGGGAGTGAGGGATCCGACGCGAATTATTCCGATGAATCCGACATCACCATTCTCGCGGATCAGCTTCTGATTCTTCAGGGAATGAAGGTGGATTCGCGAACCGACCTGATGGATGACTTCACGTCACTTGAGGACAATCAGCCCACAACTCTTCAATGGAATAAAAATTCCGAACCTCGTCCTGAAAAATGTGGATGACCACATCGAACAGGTCGAGCACCATCCACCCGTCGTCCGGGGTTCCCGAAATGCGGGGACGGCTTGAGTCTGTCGCCTTGATATCCTTGATCACGGCATTCATCATGGCCTTCAACTGGGCGGGCGTGGCACCGGACGTGATCATGTAATAATCCGTCACGGGCGACGTTTTCCGAACATCAAAAACAACAAGGTTGGAAGCCTTCTTTGAAAGCAGGGCTTCCCGGGCAAGGTGCATCAATTTCAATGAATCCATCATTCCGTTCATCTCCTGTATAGGGAATGCTCAGCAATATACATATCCACCCCCGGCGGCACAAGATAACGAATACTCATGCCTTCCGCCACCCGATACCGGATATCAGTCGAAGACACCTCCATCCGATGCCCAACCCGGATGCCTGCCTGAAGCAGCTCGGGCCAAGGATCCTTTAACTTAATGTCTTTAGCCTGAAGGGCCGCCAGATTCACGCCCGGCCGCGCAATGGTCACAATCCGGCACAACCCCAGCAGCGTCTCAATCTCGCGCCAGAGATGCAGTTCAACCAGCGAATCCGCCCCGATGATAAAATACAGATCCACCCCCGGATGATCCGCCGCCACAGCGCGCAGGGTATCAATCGTATAAGAGGTTCCTCCCCGCTGAAGCTCCAGATCGGATACCTCAAACCTCAAATCCCCCTCAATCGCCGCCTCCAGCATGGCTAACCGGTGGGGTGCGGGAGCAAGGCCGGCCGCAGATTTATGGGGCGGACAGGCACAGGGCACAAACATGACCCGGGATAAATCAAAGGCCTCCATCGCATCCTGGGCCATGATCATATGACCCAGATGAACCGGATTGAAGGTTCCTCCAAAAACACCCAACCGGGGAGGATGACTCAGTTCGTCCATCTAGGCCTTTAAATCCAGTACAGCCCGCTTGATGGCCGCAATATGCGCGGGGGTGGTCCCACAGCAGCCGCCAATGATATTAACTCCCGCCGCGACCAGGGCAGGAACGCGAGCCGCCATGTCGGCCGGGGTTTCCGGAAAGACATCGAGGCCATTGACCGACTTGGGCAATCCCGCATTGGCGTGAACCAGTATGGGTGTGGTCGGGGCGGCGGCCCTCATTTCCCGAACAATCTCCACCATGCGCTCCATTCCATTGCCGCAATTCGCGCCGATGATATGGGCGCCCGCCTCAAGGGCCGCGCGGGCCGCCTCGGTCGGAGAGACGCCCATCATCGTCCGGTATTCGCCCTGGATCGTCCGTTCAAAGGTGAAGGTACAGATCACCTCGCACGAAGTATGCTCCCGGCTGGCCCTCACAGCCGCTGCCGCCTCATCCACCGCACTCATCGTTTCAATACAAAGGGCATCGGCTCCGCCAGCCGCCAGCGCCAGGACCTGTTCCTTGAAATCACGGTACAGGTCATCCTCGGTCACATCACCCAGAACGGTCATTAATCCGGTGGGCCCCACGGAGGCAATCACCCACCGGTCAGCCCCTGCGGCCTCCCGTGAAAGTGCCGCCGCCGCCCGATTCAGTTCGGTGGTTCGATCCTCAAGCCCGAAATGCTGAAGCTTGCTACGGGTCCCCCCAAAACTGTTGGATTCAATCATGTCGGCACCGGCCTCGACATAACTGCGGGCAATGTCGAGAACCTCTGCGGGATGGGTCACACACCACAATTCCGGGCATTCGCCCGGCTTCATGCCTTTTTTCTGAAGGAACGTTCCCCATGCGCCGTCTGAAACTAAGACTCGGCCCGACTGAACGGCCGCCAAAATGGTTTTCTTCGCCATGATGTGATCTCCTGCTTTTCCGAACGACTTTACACCGCCTCCCCCCTGAACATCCAGCCGATACTGCTTTTTCATTTAAGATTGATGCCCCATGATTCCCTGCTAAAGTTCCCCTCCTTATGAATCAAGAAAAAAACCAGCGCCACACGATGCCTTCGACTGAGATTTCCCCGCCCCCAGCCTGGCACGCCATGCGCCCGGACTCCGTTTTGGAGACCATCGGCTCCCGCTTGCATGGATTGACCCCGGCCGAAGTTGTCAAACAACGTGAAACCTATGGCGCCAATGTCCTGCCCAAAACGACAGGGGACAGCCCGTGGCTGATGTTCTGGCGACAGATCAACAACCCCATTGGCTGGCTGCTGATTGGCGCCGGAAGCCTGGCCCTCCTGCTTCATAAAACAACCGACGCCATTGTGGTCTTCGGCGCCCTGGTGGTAAATGCCATCATCGGCTTTTTCCAGGAATACCGCGCAGGGAAGGCCATCGAAGCCCTTTCAGCCATGGTGCCCGAAATGGCCAATACGCGCCGGGGAGGAAGTCCCGTCACCCTGCACGCCTCCGAACTTGTTCCCGGCGATATCGTCACCCTCCAAAGCGGCGATAAAATTCCCGCAGACTTGCGGCTGATCCAAATTAAAAACCTGCTGATCGAGGAAGCCACCCTGACCGGGGAGTCCCTGCCCGTTGCGAAACATACCGATGCCACGGCCCCCGACGCGGCCCTCGGCGACCGGTTTGGCATGGCCTACAGCGGCACCATGGTGCTTCAGGGAACGGCCACCGGGGTCGTGGTGGCAACAGGGAGCCAGACCGAACTCGGCCACATCAATACCCTGCTGAACCAGACCCGGGAAATCGAGACCCCACTGACGCGGCAACTTGCCAAAGTCAGCCTCTGGATCACGGCGGCGGTGGTGATTCTCGCCGCCGTACTCCTGGTTTTCGGACTCTGGATCAAACACGCCCCCTTAAATGATGCGCTCATGGTGGCCATCACGCTGGCCGTCGCCGCCATTCCGGAGGGATTGCCCGCCATGATCACCATTTCCCTGGCTCTTGGCGTCAGAGCCATGGCTTCACGCCACGCCGTGGTTCGTCACCTTCCCGCCGTCGAAACGTTGGGATCAACGTCCGTCATCTGCACAGACAAAACCGGTACCCTGACCCGTAATGAGATGACCGTCCAAGTCGCCTGGACCGGCTCCCGTGAATACCGCTTTTCCGGGGTGGGCTATTCCCCCGAAGGCGTCATTGAGCATAATGGGGTCGCCATTACCTCTGAGCTTCCCCCTGAACTCCGGGAGATCCTGTTAATCTCCGTGTTGTGCAACGATTCCTCCCTTCAACGGGAGGAGGAGGAGGGTTGGGGCATCACGGGCGACCCGACGGAGGCCGCCCTGGTGGTTGCCGGAGAAAAAGCAGGTCTCTCCGCACAGTCCCTGCGCCGGGAACACCCCCGTCTGGATGTGATCCCGTTCGAATCGGAAACCAAGTTCATGGCCACGCTCAATACCCTTAACGAAACCCTTCACATCAGCCTTAAGGGCGCGCCTGAAACCGTTCTGCAACGGTGCTCCCTGGAGGAATCGGAACGCATCCGGATTCACGAGACGATTGAAACCTACGCCCGACAAGGCATGCGGGTCATCGCCTTTGCCAGAAAATCCGGTGCTGAAAACGAGGCGCTTCATCCGGAAACCGTTTCGGGCGGCCTCACATTCGTCGGGCTGATGGGCATGATTGATCCGCCCCGAACCGAGGCCATGGATGCCATCCGCGTCTGCCATGCAGCCGGCATCACCGTCAAGATGATCACCGGCGATCACCCCACCACAGCTCAGGCCATCGGACGGCAACTGGGACTCCTGAACCCCTCCCAGCAGGCCTGTATTGGGCGTGAATTGGACGGGTTGACGGAGAAACAACTTCAGGATCGTGTTCTGGAAACCAATGTGTTCGCCCGGGTGGCGCCCGAGCACAAGATCCGGATTGTGGAAGCCCTGCAGGCCCGGGGACATGTGGTCGCCATGACCGGCGATGGCGTCAATGACGGCCCCGCCCTCAAAAAGGCGGACATCGGCATTGCGATGGGCATCACCGGAACCGCCGTCGCCAAGGAAGCCTCCAAGGTGATTCTGGCGGATGACAATTTTGCCTCCATCGCCGCCGCCGTGGAGGAAGGCAGGCGGGTTTATGACAACCTCATCAAATCCCTCGCCTTCCTTCTCCCCACCAACCTTGGCCTGGCCTTTATTCTGGCGGCCGCCGTATTCTTTTTCCCGGTCATTTTGATTGAAGGAAAACCCGCCCTGCTACTGGCCATGTCCCCCACCCAGACGCTCTGGATCAACCTTGTGGCCAGTCTGGCCTTGTCAGTTCCTCTCGCCTTTGAAGTGCTGGAGCGCAACGCCATGCGCCGGAAACCACGAAGCCCCGATGAACCGGTGTTTTCCGGGTTTATTGTGTTCCGCCTCTTCATGGTGGCCGGACTCATGACAGCAGGATCATGCGCCCTCTTCCTCTGGGAATATTACCAAATGGCCGGCCCGGCTCCCGTCTCGGCAGCACGTCATACCCTGGCTCTTTCGGGGGCGCAAAGCACCTGCGTCACCACAATCGTGTTCTTTCAGATCTTCTACCTGCTTAACTGCCGCTCCTTGAAAAACTCCGTTCTGTCGTTGGGGATTTTCTCCAATCCACCCGTCTTCGTGGGAATAGGCACCCTCCTCCTGCTTCAGGCCTGCTTTCTTTATCTCCCCTTCCTGCAAACCCTGTTCAAATCAACGCCTCTGGGCTGGACCGAGTGGTCCCATGCCATGCTTGTGGGAGCCACGGTTCTCCCCGTGATTTCCATTGAAAAATGGATTCGCACCCGACTGTCACCACACCCGCTTTGAAAGAAATAAAACAACACCAACACTAGGGCGGCACCCATGAAATATGCGTTCGTTTCAGATCTTCACGCAAACCTTCAGGCCTGGAAAATGGTTTTCCATGATATTCAGGCAAATAATGTGGATCGGATCATTTCGCTCGGCGACGTGGTCGGCTACGGCCCGAATCCGCGCGAAATACTCCGGGAAGTCCGCGCCAAGGTGGATGCCTTTGTGCTCGGAAACCACGATGCCGTGGTAGCTGGAAAATTGGAAGAATCCCTGTTCAATGACGATGCCCAGAAAGTAATCGCCTGGACAAAAAAACAACTGAAAGACGAGGATCTGAATTTCCTGGGAACATTCCCCCTGACCCTGGCTGGCGACGGGTTCCGTTGCGTCCATGGAGAATTCACTGCACCCGCCAATTTTGATTATGTCCTGGACGCGGAAAGCGCCCTCGCCTCCTGGAAAGCGGTGGAGGAGCCCCTGTTGTTGGTGGGTCACACGCATGAACCCGCCCTCTATATCCTGGGAGCCAGCGGAACCCCCCGGAGCGTCGAACCCCAGGATTTTGTGGTGGATCCGGGCAAGCGCTATCTGGTGAACATCGGATCAGTGGGACAGCCGCGGGGTTCGGATGTCCGGTCGTGTTACTGCATTTATGACTCGGAAATCAAGGCGCTTTACTGGCGGCGTGTGTCTTTTGATGTGGATGGCTACCGAAAATCACTCAAGGCCACGGGGCTTCAACTGGATCCCAGTTACTACCTGCAACCCGCCCCTAAAAATGCCCCGGCGCAAAAACTCAAGGTCTTCATCCCGCCGAAATCCGGAGACAAGGCGGCTCATGATGTCGTTGCCGTTCAGGATATCACGATACTCCCGCGCCGCCCCCAGAAAATGCCGCTGAACATGAAAGTCATCCTGGCAGTGGTCGTCCTCATGATCGGAACCGCCATCTGGAGGACTCTGCCCCATACCCGCGAACTCGAGGGGGGCGGAAGCTCTCCGATTGCTTCCGCTTCGGTCAACAGGCTCGCCCTCCCCGCCCGTGTCATTGAGCCCGGAACTCCCATTCCCGGCTGGACGATTCACCTGGAGGATAAATACAGGCAGGCCGCTGGCTTGAATCTGAATCCCTTTAAACAGTCTTTCCTCTACCTCCGCTCCAAACGGGAAAAACACGCTATCCAGATGGTGTCCTCCCGGATCAATACGGAACCGGGTCAAACCTGGATCCTGGATGCCGCCGCCCAGAAATATAATAATTTTTCAGGCCGCTTCACCGTCTCCCTTATTTTTTCTCCCACCGGGGGTTCCTCCCGGAAAATCCTTTTCAAACAGGACGTGGGTGACATGTTGATTTCAGGATTGTCAAAAATGCAGGAACAGATCACCCTGCCCGCCTCACGCGGCACGATTCAGGCATGCCTCGAAGGCAACTTCACGGGCACCATCCTGTTCCCTCAGTTGTCCTTGAAACCCTCAGACAACGGCACGCCACTCCCTGAACCGGCAACCCCCACGATTGAGGAGGCACCCGGGACTGAGGTGGCCCCGACCGCCGTCACTCCGGCGCTGAGCCCGGCCGACAAAAACAACGACCCCTGGGCCATGCCCCCGAAAAAGTAACCAATTTAGTTTAGTTTTAGTTGACGGCTAGTCGCAACTAGGTTATCGACTAGTCATGCGTTACGCCTTCATCTCGGATCTTCACGCCAACCTTCAGGCGTGGCATGCGGTTCATCGGGACATCCGGAGCCAGCACGCGGATTATATCATCTGTCTGGGGGATGTGGTCGGATACGGCCCGTCCCCCGCCCGGCTCCTCAATGAAGTCCACTCCCACATTGACGCCTTCGTCATGGGCAATCACGACGCCGTGGTGGGTGGCAAAATGGATGATTCCTCCTTCAACCCGGAAGCAAGGGACATTATCCGGTGGACGACTGGACAGCTCAACCGGAAAGCGGCGGCATTTCTCGGATCATTTCCCCTGACGTTGGTGGGCAACGGATTTCGGTGCGCCCATGGGGATTTTTCAAAACCGGCAAATTTCGAGTATGTCCTCAATCCCGAAGACGCCCTCCCATCATGGCAGGCCGTTGACGCGCAACTGCTCCTGGCTGGTCATACCCACGATCCCGCCTTCTTTCTCATCGGCTCAAGCGGCATTCCCCGCGAAATTGAGCCGCAGGATTTTGAACTGGAACCCGGCAAACGCTATTTTATCAATGTCGGGTCGGTGGGCGCCCCCCGGGACGGAGACCCGCGTGCCAGTTATTGCCTGTATGACACGGAAGCCCGGGCCGTTTTCTGGCGCCGCGTTGCCTTCGACCTCGACAGTTATCGTTCCGCCATCATTCAGTCGGGTCTGGATGTGAACCGATGCCATTTTCTGAAGCAGGATCCCCTCCAGAAGACCATCCCGGTCCGGGAACAGTTGGACTTCACACCACCCACCACGCCCGGGAAAGCCGCACAAACCCTGCTGACCACTCAGGATGTCACGCTTCTGAAACGAAGCCTCAGGCACTGGAAACAGTTATTTTTTGCCCTGGTGATCACCGGGTTGCTTGCCGGTGTGAGCGTGGCCTGGTTCTGGAACGGCCATAAAAGCCACAAGAGGACAACCCGTCCCCGGTCGACACAGATGAAGGCTCCCGCAAACCCGGATAGACCCCTCACGGCCAAACCAAAATCGCGAAAACGGAAAACCGCGTCCCCTGCTCCGGATCAATCGGGATCGCGCAAAGAGTCATCATCAGGGTTGTAAAATTGGGGCCCCGCCTTGGCATCCAGGTATCCCTGCAAAATAACCTGCGCGGCCAGTTTGTCGCGGACTTCCTTCCGCCGCCCCCGTGAAACATCGGCATCCACCAGCATACGCTCCACGAGGCTGGTGCTGAGCCGCTCATCAGTCGTATCAACCGGAAGCCCGCTCGCTCCCCGAAGCCGCTCGATGAATTGCATGGCCTCCAGGGCCATCGGGCCATTGGTTCCATTCATGTTGACGGGAATGCCCACCACAATCTTCTCAACACCCCGCTCCCGGGCAATGCGACAGGCCACGGTGACCGCCTCATCCATGGAGTGAACCGATTCAACCGATACCGGCGTAGACAGCATGGCCGTGGCATCGCTGATGGCGATTCCCATGCGTTTGGTTCCGTAATCAATTCCCAGAATTCTACCCATGATGTTTATTGCAGAATGTTGATTTCCCTGAGCAACACCAACCCATCCAGTGTTAATTCAGGAATAATATCCACCGGGGCCTCGAGCCCTTTCAACGCCAACCCCGCATACCCTCCGGTGGCGCAGAACCGGACACGGCGTTCCTTCATTCCGGACTTAATGTGACGCAGGATTTCGCGAACCATGCCGCAATAGCCCACCATGGCGCCGATCCGCATCGCCTCGTCCGTGCTACGCCCGATGGCCTTGAAGCGCCCGCCCAGTTTGATGTGTGGCAACAGGGCTGTTCGTTCAGAAAGATAATCGGTCATCAAAGGCAACCCTGGCGCGATAACTCCTCCCACATAACGGCCGTCCCCGGTAATCACGTCAAACGTCAGGGCTGTTCCAAAATCGGCCACAATCACCGCGCTCTTGTAGCGGGCCCAGGCGGCCGCCGCATCGGCAAGGCGATCCGCCCCGATGGTTTCGGGATGAGGATAGTCCACCGTGATGTTGAGATGAATCCGGTGATCCACCACAAGCGGAAGAGAGCCGCACAATTTCATCAGGATCTCCGACCAGAGGGGGTTGAGCCCGGGCACCACGGAACACAAAACAGAACCCGTCACCGTGCGGCCACCCGCGACCTGGCGCAAAAGCGCGGTGATTTTCCGTTCATCCCGCCCCTCCCGCGTGGACATACGTCCCTGACGCAGAATCCGGCGCCCCCTGACCAGCCCCACATGGGTGCTCGTGTTGCCGACATCAATGACAAAAAACACATCCATTTAATCGAGCTCCAGAGATAAATCGGCCGCTGGCGAGGAGTGGGTCAACCCTCCAATGGAAATGGCATCGACCCCGGTTGCGGCAATGCTCTCGACCGTGGCGAGCGTAACTCCTCCTGAAGCCTCCAGCTTGGCACGTCCTGCACAAATCGAGACGCATTCGCGCATCCGAACCGGCTCCATATTGTCGAGCATGATCCATTCCGGAGCCGCCCGCAACGCATCCCGCAATTCCGCCTCGGATTCCACCTCGACCTCCACGGGAATGCCGGGAAATTTTTCCCGTGCGGCCGCCACCGCACCCTGCAGGTTGCTGATCCCCGCCGCCTGCCACAGACGCCGGTGGTTGTCTTTGATCAGAACCATGTCATAGAGACCCATCCGGTGATTCGTCCCGCCTCCGCAGGAGACCGCATATTTCTCCAGAATCCGAAGCGTAGGGGTCGTCTTGCGCGTGTCCAGAATCCGCGTCCCATAGGGCTTCACCTTGTCTGAAAATTCACGGGTCCGCGAGGCGATCCCCGTCATCCGCTGCATGAAATTCAGAGCGGTACGCTCCCCCGTCAAAATTCCCCGGATACCCCCTTCGAGGGTCATCAAGGGCTGATCCGGTTTTACGCCATCGCCATCGGTACACAAACACCGGCACTGGAGCGAGGGATCCACAGTGGCGAACACGGCGGCGGCGACATCCAGACCGGACACCACATAATGTCCGCGCGAAAGAATCACCGCCCGACCCCGACTGGATTCAGGCACCACCGAAAGGGTCGTCACATCGCCGGAACCCACATCCTCCTCCAGCGCACGGCGGATCAGGTCTTTCACCATTGGATTATCAGAAATTGCCTTCATGTGATTTGACTATAAAAGGAGGACCGTCGGCCTGTCGATTGTTTTCACAGCGGCTCGGCGGGAGTTTTGATGGGCAGGACGCGGTGAGCCACGGAAACCGTGAATCGTGAATTAGCGGGAAACTCTTCGCCATCCACCTGGGCCGACTCGGCATCCTCCAGCAAAACTTCAATTTCACGCCCCTGAATCTGCATGGAGCGCCGGTGCAATTCAGCCGAGAGATCCCTGATTTTGTCCGGGTTATGACGAATCGCCAGGAGATAGCGGGTCAGATAGTCCACATGCGCATTGAACAGAACCACATCCAGAAGGCCGTCATCGGGATAGGCGTCCCTGCTGAAATCAAAATCCCCGGCATAAATCCGGGTATTATTGATCACCACATTGATCAACTTCCCCTTGTACCAGGATCGCCCATCCACCTTGATTTCGCCCTCCACGGGAGCATGCTGAAAGAACCGGGATCCCCACGACATCGTATAAAGGAATCGTCCCTTCGCCAGGTATTTCAGAAGCGGAATAGACTCAAGAGCCCGTTTATGAGTATTCCGCTCCATGAGAATGCGGGAATCAAGTCCGATGGTCAGGGCATCGGCAAAATAGGTTCCGTCGATCACCCCCAGGTCGAGACAGTAATCAGCCCCATGCAAGATGGTTGAAACGGCACGCCGGAGATCGCGGGGCGAATAATCATCCTGAATCCGGATTCCGAGGGATTTAGCGATGTCGTTTCCGGTGCCGAGGGGAATAAAGGCATACCGGGGTTTCAGGATTCCTCCGCAAGCCGCCCGGATCTGCATCAGACCATTGATCACGGCCGCGTGGGTGCCATCTCCGCCGATCCCCGCCACCACGTCATAGGCAGCGGGCCCGGCCGTCATCAGATGGGTATAAACCTGATCTTTGATCCGGGATCCGCAGTCGCAGGACAACAACTCATAGTCAGCGCCCTGCTGTTGAAGCAATTCAGCCACAACAGGCCAGAACTTTAAGGCATCGCCACCGGCGGCGCCGGGATTGAGTACACAAAGCACTTTCATGGATTACACCCTGCTGTAGAATACGCCACAGATTCCAGGGAATAAAACAAAAAAAACGCCAGACTGACCGGAGTGGTCAGGCTGGCGGATCGATTTCGAAGAAAACGGCCTCTTACTTTTTCAACTTGGCCGGCCGCTTCAACATCGTGCGAACCTCGGTCGGGTTCATCGTCTTCACCGTTGCTTCAGGAACACCCAATCCGATCAAACGGAGAGCTTGAACCTTTTCGCGACGCTTCTTGTCGGACGTTCCCTTAACAGGCCGACCCATACGGGTATTTACACCTTTTCCAGACATGACAACACCTTCCCTCTCAATACATTAATTCAATTAACAGATGCACCGGAATGCACGGGCGCACACCATGCCCAGAAATACCCCCCAAGTCAACACATCATTCATTAAAACCAGCAGGGCGTTCATTGAAGATTTCGCTTGTCCCTCCCTGATTATGGGCTAGATTTACCCAGTCCGCCGGTTCATGAATCAGGGCGACAGATTGATCAGGAATAACAATGGCAGACAAAGAAGCCACTGCGCGCATCAAAATCAACAAACTGCTCGAAGCCGCAGGATGGCGCTTCCTTCCAGACGGCCACCATCCGGCCAATGTCTTCCTTGAACCCAGCGTCGCCATCAAATCAACCGACCTGGACGCCTTCGGTCACAATTTCGAGAAACTCAGCAAGGGGTTCATCGACTTCCTGCTCTGCGACGCCAAGGGATTTCCCCTCATCATTCTGGAGGCCAAGGCGGAACAGAAGAACCCGCTCTCCGGCAAGACCCTCATCGCCGCCGCCATTGAGGCCGGGCAATGGGACCGGGTCGTTGATTATGTCAACCGCGAGGTGTTCGACAAACCCAAGGAATATTACACCCTTGATAAACTACGGAAGGCTGCCGCCGTGGACCGCCGCCTCACCCTGCGCGAAATCCTGGAGAAAATTTTCGGCCTCATCCCTAGTTTCAAGTCCAAGGACGAACTACTGGAAGAAGAATTCGCCAAATTCGTCGCCGACACCAAGCCCGATGAATCTGACGCCATTCCGGCCATCAAGACCTATTTCAAGGCCTACATCACCAGCGATCAGGTGCGCCACATCATCGAGAGCAAGCAGTTTACCGATCTGGCCACCAACCCGGTCTTCTCCACCCGCGACTTCAAGGCGATTCCCGCGAAATACCGCACGCTGGTGCCCGAATATGTAAGAGACTATGTTCCCTTGAATCAATTTGCTGCATAGGAAGAATGACTCATGGCTAAAATCAGACCCAGCGGTGGTTATCGCGACCTGCGCAGCTTTCAGGCGACCACCATCATTTATGACGCTACCTACTGGTTTTGTGAACGCTATCTCGAGCCCCGGTCACGGATGAGCGACCAGATGGTACAGGCCGCCCGCAGTGGTCGGCAGAATATCGCCGAAGGGAGCCGCGCGGCGGCGACCTCGTCGCAAACCGAACTCCGGCTGATGAATGTTGCCCGGGCGAGCCTGGAAGAGCTTCTGCTCGACTACGAAGATTTCCTGCGCCACCGCCGTCTCAAGCGGTGGAAACCCGATTCCCCCGAAGCCATGGCCGTGCGAAACATCGGCCGAAATCGACCTGATCCGAATGATCCGTCCGATCCGACTGATCCGACTGATCAATACGCGCTGTACGCCGAGTGGCTTGACCACGAGAACCCCGCCATTCGCGCAAACGCCCTGATCTGCCTGATCAACCAAGCCAACACTCTGCTCGACAGGCAAATCGAGGCACTGGAGAAGCAGTTTATCGAGGATGGCGGCTATAGCGAGCAACTGGCAACCGCCCGTTTGGCGGAACGCACTCGAAAGAAGTTCAATCATCCGACTGATCCGTCGGATCAGTGGAATAAACCCGATCCCATTCCCCCTTGCGCCAAGTGTGGCAAGTCGATGGTGCTGCGCACTGCCAAGACGGGCAAAAGCGCGGGCAAACAATTCTGGGGTTGCTCAGGCTACCCCGACTGCAAAAACCTCGTGGAAATCTAGGCACCCCCATGCTCGACACTGACACCAAACGCCGTATCGACACCGCTCGCGATATTCTCGTCGGCAAGGTGCCCGATCCCAAGTCTCAGGTTGAGCAGATCACTATTGCGCTCATCTACAAGTTCATGGACGACATGGATGCCCAGAGCGAGGAATTCGGCGGCAAGCGCAAGTTTTTCGCTAAGGAATTCGCCCGCTACGGTTGGGCCAAGCTCATGCGGTCGGGACTGGGCGGACACGAAACCCTCGCCCTCTATGCCGAGGCCATCACCAAGATGCCCGAAAACCCTGGTGTTCCGCTGCTTTTTCGCGACATCTTCAAGAATGCCTACCTGCCCTACCGCGACCCCGAAACCCTGCGCGCGTTCCTCAAGATCATTGACGAATTCAGCTATGACCACAGCGAAAAGCTGGGTGATGCCTATGAATATCTGCTCTCCATTTTAGGTTCCCAAGGCGCGGCCGGTCAGTTCCGCACCCCACGCCACATCATTGATTTCATGGTCGAAGTACTGGATCCGAAAAAAAACGAGACGGTTCTCGATCCCGCCTGCGGAACCGCCGGGTTTTTGATTTCGGCTTACAAGCACATCCTGCGCGCCCATGATCCAGCTGATCGCGCGAATCAGTCCCGATCCGTTAAACCCCTAACGCCGGACGAAAAGGGCCGTCTTGCCAAGAACTTCAAAGGCTACGACATTGATCCGCTGATGGCCCGGCTCGCCAAGGCCAACCTGTATCTCCACGGCTTCACCGACCCGCACATCTTCGAATATGATTCCCTCACCAGCCAGGACCGCTGGAGCGATTACGCCGATGTAATTCTAGCCAATCCGCCGTTCATGTCGCCAAAAGGCGGGATCAAGCCCCACAACCGCTTCACGGTCCAGAGCAAACGCAGCGAAGTCCTGTTCGTGGACTACATGGCCGAACACCTGACGCCCAACGGGCGTTCGGCAATCATCGTTCCCGAGGGGATCATTTTCCAGAGCCAGACCGCCTACAAACAACTGCGGAAGATGCTGGTTGAAGAATATCTGGTGGCCGTCGTTTCCCTGCCTGCCGGGGTGTTCAATCCCTATTCCGGCGTCAAGACCTCGATCCTGATCCTGGATAAGTCCCTGGCTAAGAAAACCAACACCATCGCCTTCTGCAAGATCGAGAACGATGGCTACGGCCTCGGCGCCCAGCGGCGCGAGATCGAGAAAAACGACCTGCCCGCCGCCGCCACCTTTCTAAAGTCCTGGATCAAGTCCCCAACCTGCCCCTCAACTGATACGCCTGCCCTCCATAGCTTGCAGAGCGGCGGAGGGTCCAATGTGTCCGATGCCTGTGCCCAAATTGTCCCCAAAGCCAAGATTGCCGCGAATGGCGAGTTCAATTTGAGCGGGGAGAGGTATCGGGAGGGAGCAACGCAAAACCACCATTACCCGTTGGTTCCCTTGGGTGAGGTATGCACCATCAACCCGCCCAAAAGCCTCCTGAACAAACTGCCGCCCGACACCCGTGTATCTTTCGCACCAATGGCTGATATCAATGAGAATCAAATCACATTTGAGCCCAAAGCCGAGAAACGCCTCTCTGAAGTTACAGCCAGTTACTCGTATTTCCAGGACAACGATATCCTTGTAGCCAAGGTGACTCCCTGTTTCGAAAACGGAAAAGCAGGCATAGCTCGCCGTCTTCTGAACGGCGTAGGCTTTGGCTCAAGTGAATTCTATGTTTTGCGCCCAAATGAATTCGTGCTGCCAGAATGGATTTATTTCTGCATGATGCATCCAGCATTTCGTGTCGCTACTATTGCCCAAATGACTGGAACAGGAGGATTGCAACGTGTCCCAAGGGCATACGTTGAAAACTTCCAAATCCCCCTCCCCCCCTCGAAATCCAAAAAGAGATTGTATCCGAGATCGAGGGCTACCAAGAGGAAATTAGGAATTACGAATTACATATTAGGTCGTGCCGAGATAAGATTTCAAAGGCGGTGAACAAGGTGTGGGGAATTGATGAAGACTGACAATGTCATTCAAAGCAAAAGTTATGCTTTTGCGGCGCGGATTGCAATTCTTCCATCGTTGACTGAAGCGTGAAATATACTAGAGTGATAATTAAATAGTGCGCTTGACTTCCTTTGTCAGGTGGCTCGAAATGAGGCAGTTATGTTGAAGCGTATTGCGATCAAAGGGTATAAATCATTGGCCGATGTTGAGCTAAAGCTCGGCAACTTATGCGTTTTGTTCGGCCCCAATGCCGCAGGCAAGAGCAACCTGCTGGATGCGCTACAATTGATCGGACGACTGGCATCATCACGAAATCTAAACGAGGCTTTTGAATCTCAATACCGGGGAACCCCGCTCGAATCATTCACCTTTCCGGCAGATGGCATTCCAGGACTCCTGGCGCGGGGTAAGGCGGAGTTCACCATTGAACTGGATGTCGAACTGTCTCAGGCAGTGATTACGCGCATGGAACAACGCATCCAGGAAATGAAACGCTCCCATGCCGTGAAGGAGGAAGGCGAGCCTTATGGCGGAGCCAAGAAGAGCGGGCCGATCAAGGAGCACTACCTGCGTTATCGGTTAAGCGTCGAAATCTTATCCAAGTCAGGAATTTTGCGCGTGACCGATGAATACCTGGCTGCGCTTAATGAAAAGGGTGAACCACGCCCGGGACGACGCCCCTTTTTGGAGCGGATGAACAGTCGTTTGCATTTGCGGATGGAAGGTCAGGCACACCCCACATACTATGACTTGCATCTCGATCATACCGTAATCTCCAAGCCTCACTATCCCCCCCATTATCCTCACCTTTCGGCATTACGAGAAGAACTGGCTAGCTGGTGTTTCTTCTATTTTGAGCCACGGGAACAGATGCGACTTCCAAATCCGGTGAAAGAAGTGCGCCACATCGGACTCATGGGGGAAGAATTGGCTGCTTTCCTGAACACATTAAGGGCAACAGATGAAAAACAGTTCAAGGCGTTGGAACGCTCACTTCATCTTGTCATTCCCTCGGTAACGGGCATTGATGTGGCGCCCAATAATATCGGCGAAGTTGAACTCAAGATCCGTGAGGGAGAAATGGCTGTTCCGGCGCGTGTCGTGTCCGAGGGGACTCTGCGAATCCTGGGCTTGCTTTCACTTAAGGCTGTACGTGAACCCATGGCTCTGGTCGGGTTTGAAGAACCGGAAAATGGAGTGCACCCCCGTCGCATCCGGTTAATAGCTGAAATTCTCCAAACTTTTGCAAAAGAGGGTGATACGCAGTTGATCGTCACAACTCATTCACCGTTACTGCCTGATCTTCTTCCGGCGGAGAGCCTTTATGTGTGCCGCCGACAGGGATGCAACACAGAAATCGCCTCCTTTGAAAGCTGGGGCCCTTTGGCTAAAAGGCAGGGTATCGACGCGGCCCTTGATGATCTACAATCTGCGACCAAATCGACATTGCCTGTTTCCGCACGAATGCTTAGAGGTGACTTCGATGCCTGAAGTCCTTCTTTTCGGTGAAGATTACGGTCACGAAGCAGTGGTGAAGGCTGTCATTGAGCGGGTCGCCGATGACCTTGGAATGAATATCTGTGCCAAAGTCAGAAGCTCGCGCGGCGGCTATGGCACCATGCAGGCGGAACTTGCGACCTTCGTTCGTGATCTTGTTCGACAGCCAGCGGGGCGACCGGACTTGCTTGTCCTGGCCACGGATGCCAATTGTGTTGGCAGGCGAAAACGCGAGGAACAACTGCTCCCCATCCTTGAGCCCTTGACTGGTCTCCTGCCTACTGTCATGGCAATCCCGGATCCACATATTGAGCGATGGCTACTGATTGATTCACATGCCCTCAAGGCTGTTCTTGGACGCGGTTGTAGTGCGCCGGTAACCAAGTGCCAAAGGGGGCTGTACAAGGATTTGCTCGCAAAGGCGATCTCCGCCACAGGTGTGCGCCCGTTGATCGGTGGCATAGAACACGCCGAGGAGATCGTGAATGCAATGGATATTCCGAGGCTTCGTCTCGCAGAGGAATCTTTCGGCAGACTGATTGGCGATTTGGAACGGGAGCTCAGAAAACTTCAGGATTAAGAAGGGCTGACCATGGCTAAGCTAGGATCCGCAAAACATCCGGCGATAGTTCGCGTAAAGACAGAGGCGCGCGGAAAAGAGATCGTAGCCCTCTGCAATTCCAAGGGATGGCAGGTCATCGTCGGAATCGAGGCGGATAAGCCGGAAAATATGGAAGATCTTGATAGGCTCATGGGAAAGATGCCTGAAGCTACTGCGGCAAAGCCGCCGGTGAATCCAGTGAGCGGGAATGACTTCTGCCCTTGCGGGAGCGGGAAGAAATTCAAGACGTGTTGTGGTGGGTAAGGCAGAGGTGCGGCGGTTGGATGTCTGCATCCAGATGTGCAAGGAATTGGAGCAGACCGATGCTGTTCTTCTATAAACAGCTTGTCCTCCGCGCGGTGGCCGAAGATCTGATCAGTGCATCAAAGGGAGCGGCTCTGCTGAATTGCCCCCTGGATGATTTCCTTGACTCTGCCGCCACCCATGGTTTGATTAGGGGCTTATGAAGCCACCGGTCAAATCACTCTATGCGCCTTATCTTCTGGCCGCCGCACTCCTGCTGGCGGTTGCGGCTCTGATTTTTCCGTTTGACTCCGCTATCTACCTGACCCTGCGAACCTTTTCCCACCGGGTCGGAAAAATCCATATTGTTCAGGAACTCCTGAATCTTGTCCGCCCCTTCGGGAAGGGCGACGTGATTCTTCTCATTATCGCCGCATTGGGGATGGCCGGAGCGCGGCGAAAAGCGATGCATATCCTGCTGGCTCTCGGCGTGGTCGCCATCCTGGTCACGCCTCTCAAAGCCATCGTTGGACGCGAACGCCCGGCCTTTACAAATGACGAGTCATTTCCCAGCGGAGATGCTGCCACAGCGGCCGCTTTCTGCGTCCCTCTGTTGACGGCTTCGCCGTGGACCGCACCCCTCGCCGCCGTGATTACCGGCGGCGTGATCACGGGACGGATCTATGACGGCCGGCATTTCCCCAGTGATGCCCTGACGGGTGCCGCGCTCGGCCTGGTCGCTTCCGCCATCGCCCTGGCCATTCTTCGAAGGTGGCGCTGGCGGCCGCCCCGCCGCTGGTTTTTCATCGCCGGAATTCTAATCATCGCCTTTGCCGTCATTAACCTCTCCTGGGCCCGTGCCACACCCTTTGTTCTGGATTTTCTTCGCATCTGGGGCCCACCCGGCGTCTTCCTGTTGATCGCCCGCCTTTTGCCAGTCTGGCAGAGAAAGCAAAAACACGCCGAGAAGGCTCGATACCCGATCCTCCTCTTCGCCCTCCTCTTCACCCTTTACCTCGCGCTCTGCACCGCCTCGTCGCTGTGGGATCGCGATGAACCCCGGTTCTCGCGTGCCACCGTCGAGATGGTGGAATCCGGAAACTATCTCGTCCCGACATTCAATGGCCAGTTGCGGGCTGATAAACCCATCCTGATCTACTGGCTCATGTCGTTACCGGTTCGCCTCCTCGGCCCCTCCGAACTGGCCTGCCGCCTGGTCGCGCCAGTTGCCACACTCATCACGGCCCTGCTCACGTTTTGGATTGCCCGCCGTCTGGCCGGCCCCAAGCCGGCCCTCATGGCAGGACTGGTTCTGATGCTCTCCCCCCTCATGGCCGTCAGCGGTACCGCCGCCACCACAGACGCCCTGCTCCTTGCCTGCATCACCGGCGCCATCGCGACCTTCCTGTTGTCATGGTTCCAGGGATTCAAGGTCTGGCACCTTCCCCTGATGATCCTTGCGCTAACCGGAGCGATTCTGACAAAAGGCCCGGTCGGGCTGGCCGTCCCGCTCCTGGTCATCACCGCCGTCATGATCTTCGCCAAAGGCGGAGCCCTCAAGCGACTCCCCTATCTGGGATGGCTTGTCTTCGCCATCGCCTCAGCCACGCTGTTGTTTCTGGCGTGGGGTCTGCCGGCCAATGCCGCAACCAACGGCGAGTTCCTGCGCCTGGGTATTGGGAAACATGTCGTGGACCGATCCCTGAACGCCATGGAAAGCCATGGTGGAAAATCCATCGTGTTTTATTTCTATTATCTACCGGTCATTCTCCTGGCTTTTTTTCCGTGGACCCTCTATCTGCCGAGACTTTTTTCAAGGCGCGGCACCCTCACCCCGACCCTCTCCCCTGAAGGGAGAGGGCGAAAACTTCTTCTCTGTTGGGGAGTGCCGGTGATTCTCCTGATGAGTGTGGTGGCCACCAAACTGCCTCACTATATCCTGCCCGCCTGGCCGGCGCTGGCTATCGCCACGGCACTCGGACTTCAGCGGGCCATGAATGAGGGGCGGGCAGGAAACCGAACCCTTTCCGCCCGGATCGGACTCGGTCTTTTTCTTCTGGTCGGCCTCATTCTCGGCTTCGTCCTGATCTGCGTCCCCTGGTTCCTTCCGGTTTTCGGAGTGCGGATTCCCGCCACCGGAATTGGAATTGTTTTCCTCACCATGGTCTTTCTGGCGTGGCGTCACTACCGGAGCGCCCGACACAAAACGGTGGCTGGAATCCTGATCGCGGGCATGATGACAATCTTTCTTTCCGCTGCCTTGTTCCTGCTTCCCGCCATAGAATCCTACAAACTGGCGCCCCTCATCGCGACCTTCATCCAGAAGCAATCCAGCCCCGATACCCCGGTAACCACCTGCGGGTACGGCGAACCGAGCCTGAATTTCTACCTGGGCCGGAAGGCGCCGATCACGTCCCTGGAAGGCCCCGACCTGCCAACCTGGGCGACGGCACCGGGGAAAGGAATCCTGGTCGTCACCGAAACCCGTCTTGATCCCGTCCGGGAGGCCCTGAACACCCCCCGCATTGAAACACTGGATATCCTTCCGGGCTTCAACTACTCTCAAGGGAAATGGGTCAGGATCCATATCCTGGCGAGGGACATGCAACCATGAGCGAAGAGTTTGATGACCGACACACGGATCCTTCAACATTTGAGGGAGCCACTCCCGTTTCCCCGCCGGGGTCATCCACGACGCCACCCCCTCCCGCCCCTTCGGATGATCCGGATCCGGTTCCCATTGAATTGGAACTCGAGGTAGCGGAATCCGCTGGGAAATCGGAGCAAAAACTCCTGCTCATGGCGCTGGTGGTGGTCGCCTGCATCGCCATCGTGCATTTCACACCCCTTCAGAAACTGACCAACGACCAGACCTGGAAGCACTATATCCAGCAACTCGGATTCTGGGCCTCGACATTGTTCTTTCTGGTCAGCACCGGCCTGATTGCCCTCGGCACGCCCCGCATGTTTCTGTGTGGGCTGGCGGGCGTCCTGTTCGGGTTTCAAGCCGGTTTTATCATCGGCCAGATGTCCGCCCTTTTCGGGTCCTACACGACCTTCGTCTTTGCCCGCTGGGGCGGACGGGACTGGGTGATGAAGCGTATCGAGAACAACCGGCGGCTCCGCGACTTGTTGCGAAAACCCTCCACGTTCACCATTTTCCTGGTACGCCAGCTTCCCATCGCCGGGGTGGTTCCCAATCTCATTCTGGGTCTGACACCGGTTAAACACCGGTATTTCCTGCTGGGTTCGTTTCTGGGCTACCTGCCCAGCTCCGCCCTGGTGGCGGCAATCGGAAGCAGCTTGGGAAAGGGCTTCAGCAAGGAAACCCTGATTCATTCCATCGGCCAGATTACTCTCGCCATGCTTGCCCTGGGGGGCATTTCATTCCTGGTGTGGACCCTCAAAAAGAAACTGTCAGCTATCGCAGCCGCCAGGTCAGCCAGCCGCCAATCCCCAGAAATGTAAGATTCGGAAGCCAACCGGCAAGCCAGGGGGAAATAAGCTCCCGTTTACCCAGAATCATTCCCAGCTGAATCAGCACATAAAACGCAAACAGGGCCACCACTCCGAAGGCCACACTCCGCATCGCCGATTGTCGAGCCCCGCCCATGGTGGCAGGCAGACCCAGCAAAATCAGAACCAGGCAGGACCACGGCATCGCCACGCGGGAGTTGATATCCGTCAACCGCTTCGCCAGCCATCGCCCCGAGACATCCGGCCGCTTCTGAATGGAACGAATCATGTCGGTCGTGGATAAAAAGTCCACATCCTTGAGCTCATTGATGAAATCATCCGGCTGCTCATCATACTCGGTCATTTCCACCGGCTTATCCAATACCTCGATCTGCGCCCCGACCGGATCGCTCTTTTCATTGTAGTCCCGCCGCCGCATTCCGTAAAACCACCAGGTGCCATCCATCCATTCGGCACGGTCGGCCGTAACTTCCATGGCCAGTGAACGATCCGGCCGTTCATGCGTGACTTTGACGCCCTTCAGCACGGTGGGGGTACGCTGATCAAATTGTTTGATCAGCCACTGCCGGTTCGCCGTTCCGGAATGATACAGGTAATCCCCCACAATAAAGGAAGACTCGCTTGAGCGCTTCAACACCCGCTTGGTGTAGTCGGAAATCCAGCGTGTCGCCATCGGCCCCATGGTTTCCTGGAGCACGGCCCCCAACATACTGGCGAACAATCCCACCATCATCAGGGGCAACATCAGGCGCCGCAGACTGACCCCGCTGGCGCACATGGCCGTCAGTTCGTTATGCCGGGCGAACATCGTCAGGGTATACAGCGTGGCGAGCAGCATCGCGATCGGAAGCACCATGACCAGAAAGGGAACAAACCCGTTCACCTTGAACAGGAAATAGGCATAATACAGCAGGATATCCAAGGCATCCGCCTTAACGGCCACAAAATCAGAAAACCGGTCGAACAAATCCAGAATGATGTAGAGCAGACTGAAGGTCCCCAGAATGTACCCGAACGGGATGAGGTACTGCTTCAAAATGTAACGATCAATAATCTTCATGATGAACCCTAAAACCGCGTCACTCTAGCCGAGCTCACCCTCTTCCGTCAACGGCGGCATCCAACTATTCAAAACTCGGCAGGTTCGCGCAATTGACGGGAAGCAAGCCGGGGCGTATAAGGGTTCCTTCACATTCAACCTCACGGGGGATATCATGACAAAAACAGTACCGTCCCGGCAACGATCCATGCTGCTCCTGGCACTCGCCTGCCTGATACCACTGCCCTTCTGTATCGGCGCCTTCCTGATTAACATTGAAATGGCCGTCCGGGTGTTTGCCCCAACCCTTCGCTTCTTCGACGGGATCTTCCCGCATGGACTAATCCGCATCTGGCAAATTCTTTCCGCCGACCTGAGCACGGTCAGTACGCTGATTCCCGTCATGATCCTGGCTTTCCCGCTCGCTCAACTCATCCGGATCCATCTGCAACGGGAATCCGACCCAACGCTCGCCCAACGCCTGGGCCCCGACCCCTATCCCTCCCACTTCGGCTTTTTCCAGGTCATGCTGGGTCTCACCGGAACGCTCTACGGCATGTACATCGGACTGGATGTAAGCGGCGTCAGCCAACTCGCCGGCCAGACCCCCACCGCCGACTCCATCCGCCAATCACTGGATCGTCTTCTGGGCGGAACCGCTACCGCGCTGTTGAGTTCGCTCGTCGGCTTGATCGGTGCCTTCATCACCGCCCGCCCCATCCCCTGGCTCTTCGGCCGCGTCACCGGCGTGAAGGCCGATGAAACCCGCCAAACTCTTACGGCAACCATTGAACGGTTAACCGACGACCTTCGCGGCTTGAGCCAGGCGAGCCGAACCTTCACCGATTACCTCAATCCCGACACCGCCAATACCGTGCTCCAGCGAATGGACCGGCAGGAAGCCGCCACCCGGGAGGCCTGCACCCGGCTGGACGCCATCATCAGCCAACTTGAAACCCTCAACCAGGGTCAATCCCTCCAGGCCCGCCAACTCACCGCCCTGGAGGCGCTGGCCGGCATCGCCGCCTCATCCCGTGATAAGCAGGATCAGGCTAATACCACACTCGCCGCAATCGCCCTCTCCCAGTCCGAATCCGCCGGGCGGCTCACCCGCCTGGAGTCCGTCGATCAGTCCGTCCAGCAGGCCAGCACACTCCTGCGCCGTCTGGTTGAGGGCGATGAAGCCCGCCATCAGGACACCCTGAAGACCTTGGCCGGGCTAGCCGCCGCTGCCAACGCGCAACGCGAACAACTGCAGCGGGATCAGGATGCCCTTCGGAACGCCCTGGCCGCCTACCTCAATCCCACCCGGTAATCTGCCATGAGTTCAAAGCACGACGAACATAAGGACTACGAGCAACTGGACGAGGCCATCGGCCATTCCACGCACAAGCTCTTCAACATGAGCCCGAACGATGTGCTCGTTCAAATCTCCCTGCCCGTCGTGCTCATCCTCGCCATTGCCACCCGCCTCATTACCATTGGACAGGGCATGACCAACCAGAGCCAGAATCCAGCCGTCCTTGACCTGTGGAAACAACACCTCATCCTCCGCGTGGATCGCACGCTTGAACAGTGGGAAAAACAGTCCGGCCTGCCCCAGTTTTCCGACTTCGGAAGGGTCTATTGGGCCAACCAGTGGCCGGAAGACGACCGGTTCCGCCAATTATGCAAAAAGGCCGAAGAACTGGCGGATATGGAAAAACTCAAGGAAACCCTTTATCGGGAATCGCTCAACGCCCACACTTCCACAGAACCCGGAGCCGCCTCGTCCGGCCAGTTTGTCACCCTCTATGACTCCCGCTATGCCCCGCCCGGTGTCTCCTCCAATTCCGTCCCCCCCGAATTCAGGATTGATGATACCCGGCGCCAATACGCCTTCCAATACATTGAAGAACGCTGCAAGCGCTGGAACCGGGAAATTGAAGACCTGCAATGGAAACTGGTAGATCAGCTTGCCTCCCGCCTGCCCGCCGGCGATCCCCTCACCGATGCGCGCCTGGAAACCCAGATGAAAAACATCGCCACCGCCCTGGAAGCCAAGGGCTACCCGCTGTTGCCTGGCATTACCCGTGAATATCGGAAGGGACCCTGAACCATGAAAACAACCCCTTTCATTGCGCTGGGACTCGGCCTTCTTGCCGTATGCGGGAGCCCATCGGGAGGATTCGGAGAACCCACTAACGCACGTCCTGCTCAGGCGGATTCCGCCAAGGATCGCGCCAAGTGGCGGCTGGCCACCCTTTCCGCAGCACGCGAGATTCTTGATGAGCTGAATCAACCCAAACCGCTTGGAACCGAAGACCGTGCCATCCTGCTTGAAAAACTGAACACCGCCATGCGGGCGGATGTGAAAACCCATGCCGTCCGCGCGGCCAGCCGCACGGTGTGTACCGGAATTGCCATCCGCATGAGACGGGACAGTCTGGATCAACGATTCAAGGATGTGACTGCCCATGCAAATGAACGATCCACCACCCCTATCCTCTGGTCCGATGTGGCCTCACACCTCGGTGCCGGCTGGAGTAACACCGTGGAACAAACCCTCCGTTCTTTTGCCGACACCGAATTGGAGCCCCTGTTCAAGGATGCCCGGAATCGCGCCGTTGGCCTGCTCCGGCAGGAATGGGAACAGAACCTGCGCTTCCCTTCAGAAAAAGAACTGAATGACATCCTGGGCGAACTTCTAGCCCGGCATCCCGATACGATGCGTCTCTCAGGCAATGACGAAAAACAGCTTCAACAGAAAATAGCGGCACTGGCCAACCCTGATAACGCCGTTTGTTTTGAGGAATTAAAATCTCTCCTGAATGACCAGACGCACACGATCTCCATCGAGGTTCGAAAGCAATACGACCAACAACTGGCCCTGCTTGAATCAACGGCCGCCAAGGGCATCCCGGATGACCGGCGCCAGGCCGCCGTCATTGCCACTGCCCTGATCACCGCCATCGAATCCAGCCTGACTGGCGAACGCGCCAAGGCAACTGTGCCGCAATACCCTCTTCTCGCGCCAATCCGGGACAGCATCCCCGGCCGCGCCACCAAACTGGAGACAGACCGCTTCGTCGATTTCATGGCACATCATTCCCTTCTCGCCATTCAAGTCGATCCCCTTTCCAATGCCATTCGCTCCAACCCGGAAGCTCACCTCACGCCTGCCGCAAGTGAGACCGTGTTCACCCAATCGTTGGCTCCAGCCCTCCGGGAACAAGCCATTACGGCTTATGCCACAGGCGCAAACCCGACCGGCAAGGCTGATTATTTCAAAACACTTCTGACGACCAACACGATCATTTCCGGCGCCTTTGAGTCACGATTCCGCCGTGAACTCAACACCGGGCTTCCTGTGGCCCGCCAGATCGTCAGCACGGAACAGTTCACGAAATCCTTCTCCTCCCTGGAGAAGCCCGCCATCCTATCCCCCGAGGCATTGCTCGCCCTGCAGGACTCCGGAGGGGCGCCCTTGACCAACCTCACGGAGACCTTGAAGCTTTTTGATCTTTCCGACCGTAACAGCCATAAGCTCCTCGAGGAAACCGTCAGCCTGGTTCTGACGATTGCCAATCAAAAAGCGCAGGAAGGGTACAACGTCCTGACCGCACAGTTGGCGCTGGTTCGAAAACTGGAGCAGGATCGTCTCGACAAACTTCGTCAGGACATCGTCGCGAAACGCCCCTTCAAGGAAATCAGAACCGAATGGCAATCTGCGCTGGAAGCCCTCTGGGCGGCCGATTCACGGGCCCGGACAACCCCCTACAAGGATCTTCTGGACCTCACTCTGGCCAGCTTGAACAAGACCGTCCGGCAGCTCTACGATTCGGTCAAAGACAACCCGAGCACGACGGCAACGCCCACCCCGTCCGAAGCGAGACCCAGTACCGAAACCGAACAAGGGAAGATCAAGGAATTGCAACAGAATCCCGCCAAACCGGAAGACCAGAATCAGGAGCAGCCCAAGGAAGTCCAGCCCCCCGCCCCGAAGCCAAGTCCCAAGGCAGGCGGAAGCGAAGGGGCCTCCAATACGGTTCTCAGCCGTACCCGTGTCGATCGCCGAAATGAGCCCGATGGCATCGTCCTGCTGACCGCCGCCAACACCGGACCCGCCACGGCACGCTTGCTGAGCCAGGAGGGAACCACAACCTGTACGGCCTCATTTGATCCCGGGAAACCCGGTGATGCCGCTGACACCATTTTTACCGCCCTAAAGCCGCAACTGAAGATTATGTGGGATAACACCGTTTCAAACTGGCAGCGGGAACACAGCGGGTTTGGCATCCTGAAGCGCAAAACCCCACCAAAATTGAAATTGTTTATTGTCATTGAAAGCGACGACATCCGGCATCGTATGAGCCTTCGGCTCCGGCAACACATTGAGGAGGCGCTTCAGGACTGGTATAAGGGCGGCGAAAAAGGAACCCCTGAAGTTGAGCTGGACTGGAAAGTCGGCCTCACCTTCGATCCGGCTGCGCAACAACTGTGAACCTCGCTCTGCATAATCAAGGAGATTGAATTTGCCCCATCGTTCCATGAGCATCAAGGAGGTCGCCACCTATCTGCATCTGGCGACCGCCGACGTTGAAAAACTTGTCCGGGAGCGGGAAATTCCCTGCGAAAAACAGGGCGACCGGGTCACCTTCCGCCGTTCCACCATTGACGCCTGGGCCTCGCAGCGTATCCTCGCCCTATCCACGCCCCGCCTGGCCGAATACCATTCCAAAACTTCTTCCAAAGTCGGTGAATTCTCCCCCGATTCCGCCATGATGCCGTCACTGATCACGCCCGAACGGCTCAATCCGGAAATGACCTCAAAAACCCGTTCATCGGCTATTCGCGACCTGGTGGCCATGGCCGAAAAAAACGATCTGGTTTCGGATCCCGAAGATCTTCGGAAAATGCTTGAGGAACGGGAAGCGCTTTGTTCAACCGCCCTGCCCGGCGGCTGGGCCGTGCTGCACCCCCGCCATCACGACCCCTATCTGGTCGCCGAATCCTTCATGGTGCTCGGCCGCACCATCCAGCCGATCCATTTCGGCTCACAGGACGGAAAGCCGACAGATATGTTCTTTCTGCTCTGCTGCCAGGATGACCGCCTGCACCTGCATACCCTGGCCCGGCTCTGCACAATGTGCATGGAAACCCCGCTTCTGGATGAACTCCGGACCGCCGATTCCGGAGCCGCCATGCAGGACATCATTCTCAGGACAGAAGCCGAAATCATCCGCCGCCTGTGACACACTCCATTGTCATTCATGACCCGAAAGCCGGACACTGGCTGACCTTCGAAAATCCGGTTAGAATTGTTTCCGCTTCCTCCCTGTCGGAAGTCCTTCCCGCCCTGCGCGAGATTGAAGCCGAAGTGAATCAGAACGGTCTTTTTGCGGCGGGCTTCATGAGTTATGAAGCGGCACCCGCTTTTGATTCCGCCTTGAAGGTCCGGCCTGATGATTCCGGGTTTCCCCTGCTCTGGTTCGGCCTCTATCACGCCCCCCAGCACACCCTGACCTCCATAGCCTCCGTCGCCGAGGCTATGGAGGCCAGGGCCTTGGCGACGGAGACTGGCTCCTGGCTCCCTACCATAACGCGCGAGGAGTATGAGACGACGGTGGCGCGACTGCGGCAATATTTATTTACGGGCGACACCTATCAGGTCAATTATACTTTCCGACTCAGGGGCCCCTGCCCGGCTTCGCCTGAAGCCCTCTTCCACAATCTTGTCCAAGCTCAGGGGCCGCATTATTCGGCCTTCGTGGACACCGGTGACTTCGTCCTCTGTTCGGCCTCGCCTGAGTTGTTCTTCCGTCTGGAGGGCGACCGCCTGGAATCCCGCCCAATGAAGGGAACCCAGAAACGCGGACTGACCCTTGAGGATGACCGGAATCAGGCCCAGCGACTGAAGGATTCCGAAAAAAACAGGGCCGAAAACATCATGATCGTCGACATGATCCGGAACGACATGGGACGAATCGCCATTCCCGGAAGTGTGGTACCCGAACGGCTTTTTGAAATTGAGCGGTATCCCACCGTCTGGCAAATGGTGTCCACTGTCACCTCACAAACCCGAGCTTCTCTCAGCCACATCTTTTCCGCCTTGTTTCCCTGTGCCTCCATTACCGGGGCACCCAAACCCCGAACCATGGACATCATCGCCCGGGAGGAGACCACGCCACGTCGGATCTATACAGGCACCATCGGCTATCTGGCGCCCGGCCGCCGCGCTCAGTTCAATATTGCCATCCGCACCGTTCTGGTTGATCGCAAGGCCAGCACGGCAGAATATGGCGTGGGGGGCGGTATTGTATGGGATTCCGAAACCGGAAATGAATACGAGGAGTGCTGGCTCAAGGCGAAGGTGCTAACCGAAACCCCGCCTGTATTTGACCTTCTGGAGACCCTTCTCTGGACTCCTGAGAACGGCATTTTTCTTTTGGATCGGCACCTGCATCGCCTGGCGGAATCCGCCGAGTATTTCAACATTCCCCTTTCCCTGCCCACTCTGCGTTCTCTGCTGAATGTTGAATGTTCAACGTTCAATGTTCAGTTTCCCAGCCGCCTCAGACTCCGAGTCGCCCGCGATGGAAACATCACCATAGAATCGACCCCTCTGGATCTGAGGGACGCCTCATCTCCCGTCCGTGTCCGTCTGGCGGCGAAGCCGGTTGATCCCGGTGACCGATTCCTCTATCACAAGACCACCCATCGGGCTGTTTATGAGCAGGCAAAGGCGGGAGTAGAGGATTGTGACGATGTGCTACTCTGGAATCCAGACGGTGAGCTGACGGAATCCACTATAGCCACTATTGTGGTGGAACGTAACGGGGAATTCCTGACACCGCCGGTCCGCTGCGGCTTGTTGCCCGGAACCTACCGTTCGGAATTACTCGATCAGGGGATCATCAGGGAAGCCATCCTCCCTGTTTCAGAACTCCCCCATTGCGACACAATCCACCTGATCAATTCCGTGCGAAAATGGCGCAAGGCGGTCCTGATCCCTACAGCGTCTTAACGAAACGCTCCAGCCGGGTCATGCCTTCCTCGATATTCGCCGTGTTACAGGCATAGGAAAGCCGGATATGCTCGTCGGCACCGAAGGGAAGTCCGGGCACCACGGCCATCTTTTCCTGAATCAACAGTTTTTCCGCAAAGTGAAGCGAAGACAATCCGAACGCAGCGATATTCGGAAACATGTAGAACGCGCCGACGGGCTTGACGCAGGTAATCCCCTTGATCGAAGTCAACCGCTCGTGGAAAAACTTCCGTCGTTCATCAAAGGCCTGAACCATCTTCGTCACGCAATCCTGGGGTCCGCGCAGGGCCGCCACAGCCCCGTATTGGGCAAAGGTGTTGGGGGCCGAGGTGCTATGGCTCTGGAAGGCCGAACAGGCCTTGACGATCTCAATCGGCCCGGCAAAGTAACCCAGGCGCCAACCGGTCATGGCATACGGCTTGCTGAACCCATTTACCGTGATGGTGCGTTTGAAAATTTCCGGCGAAAGCGCTCCCACGCTGACCGCCTCCATGCCATCATAAACCATCCGCTCATAGATTTCGTCGGACACAATATAAAGATTGTGCTTCACGGCCACTTCCGCCAGCGCCCGGAGTTCAGCCCGGCTGTACACCATTCCTGTGGGATTGGAGGGGCTATTGAGGATCAGAGCCTTGGTGCGAGGGGTGATGGCCGCTTCCAGCTGGGACGCCGTAACCTTCAGTCCGTGGGCTTCGGTTCCACGAACGAACACCGGCTTGCCTCCCGCAACACGCACCATTTCCGGATAACTCAGCCAGAAGGGGGCGGGAATGATGACTTCATCCCCCTCGCGGCACAACGCCATGAAAATATTGAACAGCGAATGCTTGGCGCCATTGCTGACCAGGATCTGCTCCTGCTTGTAGGACAATTTGTTTTCAACGGAGAGCTTGTCTGCGATGGCCGCCCGCAATTCCATGATGCCGTCATTGGGAGCATACTTGGTCTTGCCTTCCCGGAGTGCCTTGGCGGCCGCCTCCTTGATGTGCTCAGGCGTGTCAAAATCAGGCTCACCCGCACCGAATCCGCATACCTTTTCCCCCGCTGCAGCAAGTGCCTTCGCCTGGGCGTCAATCGCCAGGGTTAACGACGGCGCAATTTTCCCTACCCGCTCATTAAGCTCCATAATACTTCTCCACCCAATCCCGTATTGTATCGTTTTGAACATCCACAATCTTCATTTCCCGGGCCGCATTCTCAGGCGAATCCGAGGCATGCGCGGCATTGACCATGATATCGCTGCCGTACTCACGGCGCACGGAGCCGACCTGCGCCTTGGCCGGATCCGTCGGGCCCAGCAAGTAGCGGATCTTCTCCACGGCACTCATCCCCTTGTAAATCAAAGCGAGGCAATTTTCCGATCCGGTCTTCGCCTTGTCCGCCTCCGCCACCTCGGAGGGGCGATGTCCGGTCATGAACTTGACGATTTCCTCAAACTGGTGTTCCCCCACAATCGGCCCGATCTGTTCACCGATCGCCGCCTTGGCGTTCTCGGGAATCTCGATATTCAGGGCCTTTTCAAGGATATCACCGGCGCGCTGCGCGGTGATCTGCTTGAACTTTTCGTGAAGAATAGCACGCACCGGCCCGTAAAAATCCTCGGCCTGGGCAACCGTCATGGCGATTTTCCGCAATCCCACAATCCGTAGGCCGGATCGGGACAACAGGTCGATGATGTGACCCGGGCGGACGGACGGAAACCGGAAATTGTCCGGTTTAATCAGAACGAGCGTGCTTTGGACCCCTTCCGAATCGGAGACATCCTGGCTCTGGTCCATGATCCCGCCATCGGTCTCTGAATACTCCGCCCACAAGCGTAGTACCGAAGCGGCCCGTTCAACGGAGGGCGCCACCAGAACCGCAGGCTCAAAATAGGTTACTTTCCCAGACTCATCCTCCACATAATCCCCGTAGGTGTCACGAATCGTTTCGCCACCCACCCAGCCGGCGCGGAGATGCCCCGTGGCTTCGCGCACTTTCTGAATGGCATTCTCCCCTTCAAACGTCAGCAAAATGACACGGCGTCGGCGCCCCGTTGCCGCATCCGGAGCATAGTTTTTCCGGACATATTCACTCAATAACCGGGCGAACTCAGGCTCCGTCTGGTTGCTTGTCAGCAGGGAATCGGCATAGCGAGTCACCAGTTCCTGGCTCGGACCGAACATGCGGGCGGCCGCCAACTCCAATCCGGTACGGCTCATCAGCCGTCCAATGACTCCACCCGTCCGTGATTTCGAGATCGTATAGGGATTAATCAGTGCAAATGCCAGTTCCTGTGCCATAAAACGGTCCTGCTTTCTCTTCGCGTGCCCCACAATTCGGGCGAAGTATCCCGATTGCATTCCTGCGAATCAAGCCTAATCCTCGTAAAAGATTTGACATAATCAGAAGGGTTCGCCATGCTGAATCAACAGGGAAGGGTTTACTTATGGCCATCAGAGTCGTGTTATGCGATGACCACCAGATCATTCGGGAAGGATTGCGTTCCCTTCTTGAAAAACAGACCGACATCACTGTCGTGGGGGAAGGAACCAACGGATTAGACGCCATCCGCCTCGTCCGCGACAAGAAACCCGATATGCTCGTGCTGGATATCAGCATGCCGGAGATGAACGGCATCACGGCGGCCCGCCGTGCCTTTCAAGAATACCCGAAGCTTAAGATTCTTGCGCTATCTGTTCATTCCGATCAGCATTTCGTGACTGAAATGCTGGAAGCGGGGGCCTCGGGCTACATGCTCAAGGACAGCGCTTTTTCGGAACTTTCCTCCGCCATCCGGACCATCATGTCTGGCGGCCTATTCATCAGCCCCCGCATTGCGAATAATGTTCTGGAGCAATTCGCCAAGCGTGCCGCACCTGTTACGCGGAAAAAAAAGGCTCACAAGGCTGAACTCAGCCAGCGCGAATCGGAAATCCTGCAGATGATTGCCGAAGGAAAAAGCTCCAAGGATATTGCGCAAACAACCTGCATCAGCGTTAAAACCGTCGAAACGCACCGCATGCACATCATGCAGAAAGTTGGCGCCCATAATGTCGCATCCTTGACCAAATATGCGATCCGGGAAGGCCTCACCAGCCTGGAAGAATGAAGCCGACCTTTATCCCCGCACTCCATCGCCGACTTAAGCGATATTTCGAGGAAACCCCGAGCCCCGTCGCTCACTTCATGAAAGTGCGGACCTTCGACCCTTTCCGTGTACTCGTGGCCACTATTCTGAGCGCCCGCACCCGGGATCAGACCACCACCCTGGCCGCCGAACGGCTGTTCCAGGTCATCCGGTCCCTGAACGACCTCCAGAAACTCCCGCTTAAACAGCTGGAAACACTCATTTACCCCGTGGGCTTTTACAAAACAAAGGCCCGCATGCTGAAACAACTTCCCGCTGCCGTCATCACTCTCACAGGCGGTACCCTGCCCGACACCGTGGAGGAACTGATCAAGTTGCCCGGCGTCGGACGTAAAACCGCCAATCTTGTCGTGACCGAAGCCTTTGACGGCGACGGCATTTGCGTGGACATTCATGTTCATCGTATCAGTAATCGCCTGGGCCTTCTCAACACCAACACCCCGGAAAAAACGGAAGTCGCGTTGCGAGAAATTCTCCCCAGGACATACTGGAAAACCTGGAACCGGTACCTGGTCGCCTTTGGCCAAACGCTCTGCCTCCCCCGAACTCCCCGTTGCGGCACCTGTCCCATCCATTCCTACTGTCGCCGCGTGGGCGTGGCCAGAAAAAATGGTTAGGCGCTGCCAAAAAAACAACCTGCTCACATTCTTAACGATTCACCACCCGCTTCGCTAGAGGAAACGGAGGGGGCGTGAGAGAAAAGGAGACCGTTTTTAATCGTGTGAAACACAACAGGAATATCCTGCTCTCCCCTCTTCCTTCCAAGGAGGCGTTTCGCGATTTTCAAATGGGGTACTCGCCATTTGAAAATCGCGAAACATTTTCTTCGTTTTCCTCTCTCTTGAACCCTCCGTTTCCTCTAGCGAAGCGGGTGGTTAAAATCCTTACTGATACTTAGGTTATTTTCTGACGAATCCTTACTGCACGATGAGGAATGTTCCGGCCGACTTGACCCCGAACCTTACGGGCCATTGGTTGGGATTGATCCAGTCCACACTCGTCACCCAATTACTGGAATTCGAAATGGCCGAGAGTAATCTGGAAACCGTTCCCGAACACGGCCCTGCATAAAAGGCATTACGCTGGTTGCCCGCATGAACCGCCGTGCACGCCTCAACAGACAATCCTGCCGGAATAAAACTGGTAATAAGATTTCCCCCGGTCACGTTGTCCCAGCCCTCATTTGCAAAATTCAGGCCATACACCATGCGGGCCTGAGCCGGATCGCCACTCCACGGCGCCCGCCCGGCGGAATTAGAGACAATCATCCCCGTATAGGCAAAAATCTGATCTCCGGTCGAACTTAATGTCGGCGCGCCCCCCGAAATAGCACCCTCGCTCCAGCATTTCGGAGTGCCTGAAATCCAGGTAATGACCGAACCGGCCTTAACCCAATTCGTGCTGGTCCAGGTCAGGGGCCCCGGCTGCACCGACCTCCCGATATGGTCTCCCCACCGAAACCAGCCATTACTCACGCAAGCGGTTGCGAAATGAATCACCGTCCCTTGCGGCATATCCCGGAGCGCCACCCAGGCAAAGGAATCGGTGCCCGCCGTATTATACGCCACCACCGCCAGGTCGCCCGGCTGAATCTGGGACTGCACCGTCATGACCAGCCCGCCGATCAGAAAGATTAAGAAAAAATTTAACTTCACATAGTCACCATTTAGCTAGTTATCGCTAAATGTATTAACTAGTGATTAAAAGTCCGTCAAGTCTGAATGTTGGGACACCCTACCGTCTCGGGGGACGGCGGGCAAAAGAACCGCGGCTCGGGGGACGCCCGAAGGAGGGGCGACGGGGACTCCGGTGCTCGTTTCCCACACCGGGAGGCATCACCAACAGGGCGGGCTCGGGATTCTCGTAGTCGAGCGGGCGCCCGATATATTTCTCAATCTCCGGCATCGAAAACGCCTCGTTCTCACAGGCAAACGTATACGCCGTGCCTTTTTTACCGGCCCGGCCTGTTCGACCGATGCGGTGCACATAATCTTCGGCATCCAACGGGATATCATAATTAATCACATGGGAGATATCGTTGACATGAAGTCCACGCCCGGCCACATCGGTGGCCACCAGAACCCGAATCGTGCCGGCGCGGAAGGCCTCCAGAACCTTGAGCCGCTTCACCTGGGGGACTGCCCCTGAAAGCATCTCGGCCTTGATTCCACAACGTTCCATATAGCCCAGCACCCGCTCCGTGTCGTCCCGGCGGTTGCAGAACATCAGAACCCGCTCGGGATTATCACGCTGAAGGAGATTGTAGAACAACGCAAACCGCTTGTCCGACGGCACCGTGTAAACCACCTGCTTGATGTTATCGACGGTGACCTTCTCCGGCTCAATTTCAATCTGAACCGGTTCATTGGTCCACTTGGATGCCAACCGGAGAATATCTTCCGTCAAGGTCGCACTGAAGAGGAGCGTCTGGCGTTCCTCCTTGCGGGGCATGGAATAGACAATCGTGCGCACATCGGGAATAAAGCCCATATCCAGCATCCGGTCGGCCTCGTCAATGACAAGCACCTCGACATGCTTCAGATCCAGCAGACCGCCGCGCCGGAAATCCAGAAGACGACCCGGTGTGGCCACCATGATTTCGGGACTGACCTCGCGAAGCTGCCGCTGCTGCTTGTCATAGTCCATTCCACCATAAATTCCCAGAATGCTGAATCCGCAGTACTTTCCGATATCGCGAGCGTCCTTCTCAATCTGGATCACCAGTTCCCGTGTCGGGGCCAGAATCAAGGCACGAGGCGCACCCAGCTTGGTGGGGCGTTTTCGGGGATGACGTAGAAAATGGGTGAACATGGCGATCAGGAACGCCGCCGTCTTGCCGGTCCCCGTCTGAGCCTTACCTGTGACATCGCGCCCTTCCAGGGAGGGCGGAATCGCCACCGCCTGAACCGCTGTGCAATACTTGAAGCCCAGATCATCCACCGCGTGCATGATCTGCTCCGGCATATTCAGGTCATGAAACCGGACTTTTCCTTCAACCGGCGGAACGACATAATCCCCCACAACCCATTTTTTTACAGGTTCGACGGGACGGGGCGCGTGACGGATCGGAACCGGTTTATGCGGCTCAGCCTGGCGATGAACCGGATGGGGCGCGGCCGACTTATGCGAACCAGAGGAGGGTTTATGACCCGTTGAGCGGTGCGGAACGGGAGCTGCGGAAGCGGCAGGCGCCTTGGATTTAGGCGCAGGCTCTGAAGCCTTGCCTCCCATGCGCTTAATTTGATTCTTAATTTTTTGAAATAATCGACGTACCATATGTTTTGACAAGATACGCCGTCAGGGTCGTCTATTCAAGCCCGCGTTTTAGCGGATCATGATCAACATCATTTTAAACCGTTCCACGGCCTTGAGGGAATGGGGAATATTGGCGGGCATGATAAATAATTGACCCGCCTTGACCTCATGCGGGGTTCCGCCCACGGTCAGTTCCGCCATCCCATCCACTATCTGCACCGTCGCGTCATACGGCGCGGTATGCTCACTGAGCCCCTGCCCCTTATCGAAGGCAAACAACGTCAGCGTCCCAGCTTTCTTGTCCAGAATCGTCTTGCTGACCACCGCCCCGGTGGCATAGTCCACCCCCGTCACCAGATCAATGGCCTTGCCTGTGTAGTCATTCATAAGCATTACACCCATTCCTCTTTAAGAATCACTCCCTGCAGCCCCACCACGACGCACTTGATGGGAACCTTCCGGGCGGCCTGTCTGGCCGCCTCCTTGGCCAGCCGCAACAGGCCCGAACAACAGGGCACCTGCATAATCAGCACCGTCAGCGTGTTGATCTTGGCTTCGTCAATCAGCGCCTTGATCTTCTCCACATAAGTCTCCTGCCCCTCGTCCAATTTCGGACAGGCAATCACCAGCGTCTTTCCCTTCAAAAAGTTCTTATGAAAATCCCCGAAGGAAAACGCCGTGCAATCAGCCGCGAGCAAAAGATCCGAACCCTGAAAATGCGGAGCCTGCGGCGCAATGAGATGCAACTGGACCGGCCAGTGAGTCAACTGAGACGGCCGGGTTCCCGGCTCCGGCGCCGTCTCGGCCGCCGGGTTCTCAAAACTCATGGCTCGCGACCCGGCGCAACCGCCCCCCCCGCCATGTCCATGAAAGCCACCCGTCGGGCATGCGGCCGCCAACTCAAGCGGATTAGGGAGCCCCTTCTGCTTCAACACCTGAAGCGCCTGCGCTAGAAACTCCTTCTGACCATGATCCCGAAGGTGTTCCAGATGCGCCCGAATGGTGTTGGGCCCGGCCTGAATAATGTTCTCCATTACCCGGGGCTCATCGTACGCATCCGCCTCGCGTTCCTCCAACGTGATGGCCCCTTCCGGGCAATGCCCCAGGCAGGCGCCCAATCCGTCGCAGAACAGATCGCTAATCAACCGCGCCTTGCCGTCAATCAACTGAATCGCGCCCTCCGGGCAGTTGGGGATGCACAGGCCGCAGCCTGTGCACCGATCCTGATCAATCGTGATGATGCTTCGTTTCATCAGGGTGATTACGCTCCTGCTAAAGCCGCCTTGAGATCGGCTTCCACGGTAGTAATGGGCTTGATGGCAAAATTATCCACCAGTACCTTGAGCACCGCCGGCGTCACAAACGCAGGCAGACTCGGGCCAAGCCTAATGTTCTTGATGCCGAGATGCAGGAGCGTCAGCAGAATACAAACCGCCTTCTGCTCGTACCAGGACAGCACCATGGACAACGGCAGGTCATTCACCGTGCAGTTGAAGGCACCCGCCAGCGCGCCGGCAATCTTGATCGCGGAATAGGCATCATTGCACTGCCCGATATCCAGCAGCCGGGGCAGGCCCCCGATCGTCCCGAATTCGAGTTTATTGAACCGGTACTTGCCGCACGCCAGTGTCAGGATCATGCAATCCTGCGGAACCGCCTGGGCGAAATCGGTGTAGTAGTTTCGGCCTGTCTTAGCGCCATCGCACCCGCCAATCAGGAAGAACCGCTTGACGGCCCCCGACTTGACCGCGTCGATCACGGTCCCGGCCACACCGAGCACCGCCGCGTGACCAAACCCGACCAGAATGGTCTTTTCAGGTTCATCGGCCGCAAATCCGGGCGCCGCCAGGGCCGCCTTGATTACTGGGCTGAAATTCCCATCAGCAATATGATCCACCCCGGGCCACGCCACCAGACCGCTCGTAAAAATCCGGGCCTTATAGGTATCCTTCGGCTTCTGGATGCAATTGGTGGTCATTAGAATAGCGCCCGGAAACTCGTCGAATTCCTTGCGCTGATCCTGCCACGCTCCACCATAGTTCCCCACCAGATGCTTGAACTTCTTCAGGCCCGGATAGCCGTGACAGGGCAACATTTCGCCGTGGGTATAGATGTTGATCCCGGTTCCCTCGGTCTGCTTGAGCAGCAATTCCAGATCCTTGAGGTCATGCCCTGAAACCAGGATCGCTTTCCCCTTCACCGGCGTAATGCGAACGGGTGTGGGAGCGGGGTTTCCATAGGCGCCTGTATTAGCCGTATCGAGCAGTTCCATGACCCGGAGGTTCACTTCACCGGTCTTGAGTGTATAGGCCAGCAGCTCATCCATCGTCGGGTTCGCCTTGACCAGGAAATCCAGCGCCTCATGAATGAACGCATAAACGGCATCGTCCTCCTGTCCCAGAATCCGGGCATGTTCCGCATACGCGGCCATCCCCTTGAGTCCCAGGAGAATCAAATCCTGCGTGGCGGCGATATCCGCCCCGAGCGCGGCGGTGCGCTTCTCAATGGAGGCCTCCTCGCCCTGCCGGATCAATCCCTGAAGATCCGCGGCAGGCGTCCATTGCGCCGGGCCATCAGGAGCGTCGACCTGCTTCTGGAGACGCGCCTTGACGGCCGCTCCCTTGCGCAGGATTCCTTCCAGGCGTTTCGGATCGAAATTGACATTGGTCACGGTGGTGAACAGAGCCTCGACGACAAAGTGGTCGGCGTCATGATCCACGACCCCACGTTGACGGGCGCGGTGCGCCACCTGACTGACCCCTTTAGCCACATAGACCAAAAGATCCTGGAGCGCGGCGGTTTCGGGGTCTTTTCCGCATACGCCGAACTGGGTGCACCCGGTTCCCTTGCCGGTCTGCTCGCACTGGTAACAAAACATACTGCTCATGATTTTCTCCTGCTTTCGTTTGACTGGGTTGTTTTCGTTCTTGTTCCCGTGAACGCCACCCATTATGCACACGACTGAAACAGGAACCTTGATCAAGATCAAGGTTTCAGAAGAAAGTTACCGGAGAGGGAAAGGGATCAGGTTTTATGCCGGTAGGTAATCCGGCCCTTGGTGAGGTCGTAGGGGGAGATTTCGACCGTCACTTTATCGCCTGAGGTAATACGGATGAAATGCTTGCGCATCTTGCCGGAGATATGGGCCAGGATCTCGTGACCGTTGTCCAATTTCACCCGATACATGGTAGCGGGCAACACCTTAAACACGGTGCCATCAATCCTGATCGAATCATCTTTTACTTCTTCCGGCATAACATCTCCTGAAAATTCATCACATAAAACGGGGCTATGTTTACCACACACCCCACGCCATGTCAATGAAGGGAGAGCTCCCGCAGCGGTTCCGAAAGTGGGCGGGGCGGCGCGCGGGAGGAGCGCGATACGAGGCTGGTTTGACGAAGCTATGCGGCGGGATCGAGAGGGGTGGCAGTTTCGCAGGTGATTTTCTCGTGATTTTCCCGTATTTGGGCAGAGTCCGGCGGA
>CAMDCX010000012.1 GCA_945890715.1 PVC group bacterium
GGAATCGCCATGGCGGGCGAGGCACATGATGGACTTGGCTAATTCTTCGGGATGAATCGTGGCCCGCAGATGAGTGTGGACCAGGGCGAAGCAAAGGGCGTCATCAAGCAGGGCCAGCCCGATGGCCCCGTACGAAATCGCCATGTTGAGTTTCAGAACGGCTTCATATTGCTCAGGCACAGCCGGACCACAGGGAGTGGTGAGCTGAACCACGGCCTGTCCATCGGAATCCTTGCTCGAGAAATCAATCCTGACATTCTGATTGCGCCGGTCAGGCAGGGAAACACTTACTACATACTCCTGCCCTTCCCCACTCATGGCGACAGGAAGCCCCTTGATGGCCGAAGCCATCAGATCCTTGTCAGACAAAAGCCCTTGGGAAAGCCCGCCAGCGGCCTGCTTCTGCAACATCCATTCGCGCCAGGTAATGGCCTTGTCTCCAAGATCCTGTCCCGTAATCGTCTGAAGTGCCTGGACCACTTCCGAAACATTCCTCGCCTGATCCAAAAGATTAATCAGTGACGGGAGTGCGCCTTCATCCCCGATTTCGGACAAAATCCTGATAGCGGCCCACCGGATCCCCTCATCCCGGTCCTGAAGCAGGGGGACAACAGCCGATGCGGACTCGCCACCTTTTTCAATCAAGTCGTCCATCGTCGTCGCCCGCGTCTTGATGTTATATAACCCCTGTCGGATCGTTTGAGTGTCCATGGGGCTGAAGATATTTCGGAAGGGGTCCTATATCAACCAGATAATATGGCACTCTCGATTTAATGGAATCATTAAATACAACAAATATGCTGTACGCGAACTAATTTTAACAGCCTATATATTGTTAATAATTGACAAGCATACAACACATATGTTGTACTTTCTTTCGTAACCAAGAGAAAGATACGGCAATTGAAGGAGAACGGGCATGAACAGGAATAAGCTCATCAGGGAACAATTGGATGACTCCCTCCAGCGACTTGCTCCTCTGCGGAGCGTCAACCCGCCTTCGAAGGGATGGGTGCGTGCCATACGCGGCGGGCTCGGAATGACCGCCAAGCAACTGGCTGGCAGGCTCGGCATATCGCAGCAGTCTGTGGCCCGAATCGAAAAGGATGAGACATCGGGGTCGGTGACAATCAAAACCATGCGCCGTGTCGCAGAAAGCCTCGATTGCGTGTTCGTCTGCGGCTTCGTGCCGCGCTCAAGCCTGGAAGCCACCGTGCGCAGGCAGGCTGAACAGCTTGCATCCAAACGCCTTGCAAAGGCATCCCAGACAATGACACTGGAGAATCAGGGGCTCAATGCCGATGAGAACAAGAAGGTTCTGTCCGAAATGGTGGACGAACTTGTCAATGAAATGCCTTCGAATCTCTGGAGCGAACCGCGATGAAATTTGAATACCCGGAGGGAGCCACTCCCCTCGATCCCGATGAATCCGCTGGCCTGCGCCTCACGCATGTAACGACACGGGGCGAGTTGGACCGCTGGGAACAGGATAACATTGTCAATGCATTGGCATGGCTGGATCGGAGAAGGCCGAAAGACATCCTGAACGAGCAATTCATTAAGGAACTCCACCGGCACATGTTCGGGAAAGTCTGGCGATGGGCGGGACATTTCAGAAGAACCGACAAGAACATTGGCGGGCCCTGGCACCAGATCCCGATGAGCCTGAAAAATCTTTTTGATGATATGCACATGTGGATGGAGTTGGGCGAGGAGTCACCTGATAAACTGGCTATGCGATTTCACCACCGGTTGGTATCGATTCATCCGTTTCCAAACGGAAATGGCCGCCATGCACGCCTGATGACCGACCTGCTCCTTGAAAACATCCTCAAGCGCCCGCGGTTCACATGGGGAAGCGAAAACTTATCGCAGGTCGGCAATGTCCGGCAGAGGTACATAGTGGCCCTCCATGCGGCCGATGTTCAGGACTATGGTTCCTTGTTGGAATTTGTGCGCACATAAGGAACGCTCAGCCCAACAGGAACCGGCGGCGGGTGGTTCCGTGCTCGATTGGCTTGGAAATAATGGTGTTGCGGCCCACTGCCTGACCGGCGCGGTGAACCGTCTCGTCAATGCGGCGGCCGGAACCTGATGTCTTGCGGAGCCGGGGATGACGAGCCCGCATATAGGCCGCGAGCTGAATATCATCCCGCTTCATCAATGCGTAGGTCGCCGGACTTTCCGTCTCGAGCTCGCGATCCCGGGTCTTCAATGTCTCCGAGAAACCGCTCAAGAGGCCCAACGCAAAATCCACCTGGCGAGCGGAGGTGAGCGAACGCCCCTTCCGGAAAACCTGCCATTGATCCTTGATCACCCGCTTGAGAAAGTCATACACGTAGCCGGCCATCGTGACATTTTCGGTGGTACCGCTGATTTCCAGAATCCGGCCCATTCGTTCCTTGTCGACCACATAGGCGCAAATCCATACAGCTTCAACGAAATAAAAATCCTGCAGTAACCGGCTCAACGCGTACTCGTGGGCTGCCTGCCGCAACTGCGGTTCGCCGAGACACAGACTGCTGTACTGCCGATCCCCCGTACCGGAAAGCAGGTCAATATGATAGCGGGCAATCGTCTCATGGACTTTTGTCATGGCCAGTTCGGCCTCGTGCCGGTTCGAGCTCGCAGAAAGAGCCAGCAACTTCTTCACACGAAGCAGAATCCGATCGTTTTCATCGAGTCCGCCAGTATTGCCCACTTCATAAAGCGAGGGGTAGTCGCCCGCCGCACGGGGATCCGCGTTCAGAAAACGACAGGCCTCCTGAAACCGGACCCCGTGTGGCTGGTCGGTTCCGCCCAGAAGCTCATCCGTCATCTGGTGGGCCAGCTCATGGAGCAATACTTCCCGGACAGTCATCCAGGGGTAATTCATCACCAACTTCCGGCTGAATGCCATAACCCGTCGTTCTCGGTTCCACTCGGCCCACCGCTTGTCGAAGTCACGCAATTCGAAGCCCGGAAGCGTTAATCGGGTTCTGTAAGAAGAGGGAAGCAAGCCCACGGCATTCTTCCATTCACAGATCAATCCATGAAGAATGCGCCGTTCCAGTTCCTGATGATGACTAAGCGTGATGGTCTTCCTTTTCGATAGAGGAAAGGTGACAAAACGGCATCCATAACGCAAGCCAAACAGACCGTGGCTTCGCCACACCAAGCCATTGATCGTCAATGACTTATTTCTCAATTCCGCATCGACTTCTATCTTTTGAATCCCTGTATTACCTTTGAAAATAGAATTCCAGAATAAGCTGGGATTTTTTTCAAGAGAGAGATATCACTCAAGGCAAACCCTTTGAAGTCCCGAACCTGACTTATGAACATTCTGATTGTTGAAGATGAACCGGTGTTAAGAGAAGGATTAACCGATCTCCTCTCGAACGCCGGCCATCAGGTCGAGTTGGCGGGGGACGGATTAACGGCCGCCCAGCGGGGCTTGGATCCGTCGTTCGAACTGGTTTTGCTCGACATCATGCTTCCCAAACTCAACGGCATCGAAGTCTGCCGCCGCATCCGTAAGGCACGCCCCTCCCTCCCCATTTTGATGCTTACGGCCATGGGGTCGGAAGAGGACAAGGTCCGCGGACTCAGCGCAGGCGCCGATGATTATGTCACAAAACCCTTTGGCGCCCGCGAACTTCTGGCACGCGTCGATGCCATGGCCCGACGCATCAAGTCGGTCCCCGCCGAACCTGAAATTATCGAGACGAATGGATGCCGGTTCGATCTTGGCCGCTGTGTGGCCAAACGGGGCAACCAGATCATTGACCTGACCGCGCGTGAAACCGGAATCCTCCGCTGGCTTCACCAGCATCGGTCCAGGGCCGTGTCCCGCGCCGAGTTGCTTGAACAGGTCTGGGCGGCCCAGCCGGACATGGAAACTCGTACCGTGGATGTCACCGTCGCCAACCTGCGCCACAAAATCGAACGCAACCCGGCCACACCCCGGATCATCGTGTCCGTTAAAGGCGTGGGTTATGCCTGGGGGGAACCGTGACGATTCGCGACAACCGTACCATCCTGGCGCTCATTCTGACCGCACTCGCTATTGTCGTACCCTGCGCCGCCTGGTACCTCGTCGGCTCCCGGGAGGCGGAGCGACAGGTGTCGGACATCACCGAGGCCGCCCATCAGGCGGCACATGACACGGCGGAACGGCTGGCCGACCAGTTGACTGTGCGGCTCAATACGCTTCGAGAGACCGAGTCGCGTCGGCCATTCTACCATTATCAGCCTTTTTTCCGAGATCCCCGGGGAACCACCCTGATGCCCTCCCCTCTGGCGGCCCCGCCCGGCGATCCCCTGGTCCAAGTCTATTTTCAAGCGGACGGGGAATCCGGCCGTATCACGATTCCAGCGGCCAATGTAGAAGCGCAACAGCAGGTCGACCCGCAAGCCGCGTCCCAGCGCGATTCCCTGCGTTATCTCCAGCGCGAACTCGAACGCGGGCTCGCCTCAATCCTTTTTGCCGTGCGCGGTGAATCACGCCCCCAACAAGGCGGAACATCCTCCTCCCAAAACCAGCCGGTTGTAGTCGGCTCCTTGAAATGGCGAACACTCTATGTCACGGGACAACCGGCTCTGATAGCGTTGCGAGAAATCACCACGCCCGAAGGTTCCTTGCTTCAGGGGTTCCTCATTTCCAGTGCAGGCGTGGCTGATCTCTTCCGAGCCTCCAATCTTCCGGCCCATTTCATGTCCGGAAAAGCGATCAACGACTTGCAGGCGGTTGTGGGTACTGGTGACGAACCCTGGCGGGTGACCATTGATTCCCGCGATGCTCTCGTCGGAGCAACCCGACAGGCTCAGGATCTCCGGCGGGGCTTTCTGGTCATATTTATGGGTGGGGCAGCCATTGCGCTCCTCTGTGGGCTTGGGGTCGTCTGGCTCGTCTGGCAGACAGAACGCCTGGCCCGGCAGCGCGTCCAGTTCGCCGCCAGCGCGGCCCACGAACTCCGCACCCCGCTCGCAGGACTCCGGATTTTTAGCGATATGCTGGCAGAGGGATTAGGCGATCCGGCCAAATCACGGGACTATGCCCGGCGTGTCTCCGACGAAGCCGGTCGACTCGGTCGGGTCGTCTCGAATGTCCTTGGGTTTACCCGTCTGGAACGGGGCACCTTCACCATGCATCCCGCACCCGGAGATCTCGCCGCCGCCGTTCGGGAAAGCGTGGAGCGTCAGAAGGCCGCCCTTGCCGCGCTAGGAGCCAACATCGAACTCACAACCGAGCCCGCGCTGCCCCCCGTGAGATTCGATAACGATGCCCTCGGGCAAATCGTCCAAAACCTTTTGGATAACGCTGAAAAACACACCCGTAATGCGGTTGATCGCACCATCCGGATATCTCTTGCAAGCAGAACCAACGACGTTGAATTGTCGGTCTGTGATCACGGCCCCGGTGTCCCAGCCCATGTCCGAAAACATTTGTTCGAGGCCTTTTCACGAGGCAACCATGCCGACTCCCCGGCAGGACTTGGCCTGGGACTGGTCCTCGTCAAAGCTCTGGCCAAAGCCCAGGGCGCCGGGGTGGCTTACCGCGATAATGCAGGCGGCGGCGCCTGTTTTACGGTGACCTTCATCGAATAACGTTGCCTGTTTTTTTACATCCCTTTTACTTAACAACCGCCGGATCCCTTCTACACTGGGCCACAGGGAAACATAATCCGTTCCCAAAGGAGATCCGTCATGAAAGCACTATTCAAGGTCCTTGTCCTGATCCTGTTCCCGTCGCTCTTGCCTGCCGGCACCCCGCTCAAGCCGCTCCCGGTGGTGCCGCCTCCCCAAGCCGTTATCACGGTGCATGAAATCCAGTATACCGGGCAACTCTCCCCAACCCAGGCTCGGTTCACGGTCTCCCTGGATCTTGACTCGACCGGAACGGACGCGGCTCCACTCCCCGTCCTGGAAGGCGACGTAGCCGTGCTCCCCGTAAAACTTCCGGACTCGATTCGACTGCTCCGGGAAGGGAATCGATTCAGCCTATTGGTGACCCAGGCAGGGCGCCACAAGATTGCTCTCGAGTATGTCGCCAAAATCGAACGTCAGGATCCCTGGAACCAGGTATCGTTCACCGGTCCGGCGGCCGCCATCGGATCGGTTTCCGCCCAGGCAGAGGGAGCTGGCGTGGAAATCCAACTTCTCACCGGCACCACCCTGGAGTCGGCTTCAAAGGACGGAGTGACCCGCGTGCGAGGATTTCTGGGCCCCGAAAAACGGGTGAGCCTGCAATGGAAAAGCAAAACCATGGAAGTAACGCGGCAAGCCCTGCTGACCTGCGAAACCCGGGTTGCTGTCCAGGTGGCGCCCACCGTTGTCAAATACAAGACCGATATGAATTTCGATATTCTCCAGGGAAGTATTCAGCAACTTCGGGTGACCCTGCCCGGCTCTCAGGCGCTGACAAAACTTCAGGGAGAGGGCGTGCGGGATTGGAATGCCAAGCCGGAAGGCGATCACCAGGTGCTGACGGTTGAATTCATCCGGCCCATTGAGAAATCCTACGCACTGGCCTTGTTTTCTGAACAGTCCGTGGAAGCCTCTGTCACAAAGACGCTGATTCAACCGCCCCAGCCCGCCACCGTTGAGCGGGAAACAGGAACCATCACAGTGTCGGCTGAGGATGTGCTCGCCACTCCGGAACAAACCAGCGGCTTGCGTCAGGCCAACGCCCCGGCAGGCACCCTGGCGTGCTACCAGTTTTACGGGAGAACCTTCGCGCTGTCATTCCTGTTACAGCGCCTTGAGCCCGTGATCAAAACAACGGATCGCGTCACCGTGCGCGTCGACGAAACCCGGGCGCTGGTCACCCATGTCCTTTCCCTGACTGTGGAAAAGGCCGGGGTTTATGTGATCGAAATGGCCACCCCGTCCGGAAGCGTTGTCTCGGATGTGCGGGGCGAAGGAATTGAGGATTGGAAAGCGTCCGGCGGCAAGCTCCTCGTGAACTTCAGCAGCCGGGTCCTGGGAGCCCGCCAGCTGGAGGTCCAGTTGGAGGGAAGCCGGGTGACAACAAACCGCGACGCTGAAACGAATGCCTGGCTGGTTACTGTGGGCGCCCTGCGCGTTACCGGCGCGGTACACGAAACCGCCCAGATCGGCGCCACGTCGGCGCCCGGCATCCAGCTCAAAACCTTTTCTGAAAACTTGGTAGGAGCCCGTGAAATCTCGATCAGCCGGTTAGCCTCGCGCACCGGGGACGAGACGCTGGCCTATGTCGCCGACCAGTCCGAGTGGGCGGTGATTCTCACCGCCGAGCATATGGCGGCGCGTATTACAGCCGATGTTTTCAATCTGATCACCATCGGGGACGGCCTGCTGGGCGGGAGCGCGACTATCCGCTATGCCATCATCAACCAGGGTGTGCAGGAATTCCAAGTCCAGGTCCCGCCCCTGTGGAAGAACGTCGAATTCACCGGCCCCAATATCCGCCGCAAGGAATTGCAGGGCGACACCTGGATTATCGGGCTTCAGGAAAAAGCATGGGGCGGATACACCCTCGTTGTGACGTATGACTACCAGTTCGATCCGCACCGGGCCACGCTTCCCATCGGCGGGATCCATCCCGTCAAGGTCGAACGGGAAACCGGGAGTGTCGCCCTCACGAGCGCCGCGAATCTCCGGCTCACAGCCCAGCCCAATGGGGACTCCATCCGCCGCGTCGACGAAGCCGACCTGCCGTCCACCGACCGGGCCCTGATCACCCGACCGGTCCTGATGGCCTACAAGTATCAGGGCCCGACCTACGGACTGGGCGTGGAGGTGACCCGGTACGACGAACTTCCCGTGCTGGATGCCGCCGCCGATCGCACGCAATTGACCACCGTGCTGACCGAAGAGGGCCAGATGTTGAGCCAGGCGTCCTTCATGGTTAAAAACAACGACCGCCAGTTCCAAACCTTCACCATGCCCGAAGGAGCCGACTTCTGGGGATGTTATGTGGACGGCCAACCCGTCAAGCCGGAGAAAAGCGCCACCTCCCTGCTCGTGCCACTTCCCCGCCATGCGAACCGGGACGAGGCGTTTTCGGTCGATATCGTGTATGCCCAGAAAATCCCGCCACTCAAGTCGCTGCTTCCCCACTCCATCACCCTGGCGGCCCCACTGACCGACATGCAGACCACCTACGCGGAATGGGAATTGTACGCCCCGCCCTCCCAGCACCTGACCCGCTTCGCCGGCAACATGATCGTCGCGCGCGGCACCACTTATGGGCTTCGGGATGCCTGGCAGGCTTTTCTCCGGTTCTACGACAGCCTCTACCACGAGGCGGGCGGCCTGCTCTGGTTCCTCGCCATCGCGGCCGGATTTGTTTTCCTGATTCTGTATTCCATCCGCCGCGGCTGGCGCGCCTTCCGCACCGCACTGGTGACTCTGGCCATCCTCGGAGTACTGGCGGGTATGCTCACTCCCGCCTTAAGCGGATCACGGGAAAAGGCCAGACGGGTTTCCAGCTCGAATAATTTAAAGCAGATGGGGCTGAGCCTGGCCATGTACGCCGAACAACATGCCGGACAACTCCCGGGTTCACTGGATGACCTCAAGGGAATCGCCGGTGACGAAGCCATCTTCCGGGATGTTTCCAGCGGGACCCGGTTCGTCTACCTCGGAGCCGACCGGAAATGGCAAAGCGGTGGCGGTCGCCAAGTTCTCGCATATTCGCCTCGTGAACAGGACGCCGGTCGCAATGTCCTGTTCAGCGACGGCAGCGTACAATGGATCAACAACACCCAGTTCAACGAGGCCATGAGCGGAAGCGGGATGGGAACCGGGACTGGATCTGACGCTCCTTCGCCCATCGCTTATAAGGCTCTTGAAATAAACGGAACATCCTCCAAGGTGGACCGCGACCTCCGGGCGCGGTCAGCCGCCGCCCGGAGGTCGGCGCCCACCGGTGGATTTATGGATTATGAAAAGAACCTTGAAAAATCGAGTCTAGACCTTCATGAAAAACCTCAAAAAGCGCTGGTCTCAGGGTTGCGTCCGATCCGTATTGATATCCCAAAAACTGGCACGCGATTTGTGTTCACCAAGGTGCTGAATGTAGGCAAGGAGCCCCTGACGATACGAACCGTGACCCTGGATCAAAAAGTCTTCAACACCGTACGCGGTGTTCTTCAGGCGCTGGCACTACTGGCGGGTTTGGCCCTGCTGGGCTGGCAGATGATGCATCGTTCACGCAGCACCATTACCATCACTCTGTCTGTCGCCCTGATCTTCGGCAGTATCATTCATCTCCTGGTCTCCCTGCGTCTTCTCGATACGCTCATGATCATCATCGCGCCTCTGGTCGCCCTGACGGGACTGGCCTGGTTGATTCGGAAGGTGTGGACGCGAACACCCCCGCCGATCCCCTCGGTCACAGCCGTCTTGCTTGCCGTGTTCCTCTTCGCCACTCCGGTTCTCGCGGCTCCTTCCGCAACCCCGACCCTGCTTTCCGCTTCCTACAGCGGCATCGTGCAGGTGGTTGATGGCCCGGCAGCGGATCGCGTGGTGCAGGTGGATGTCGCCCTCGAATTGGAGTCGAGCGAACCCAACCAGATCATCCAGGTTTTCGGCCCGGAAGTCGCCGTGAAGGAATACAACGGGACGGGAACCTCGGCGAGTGGGTGGTTTGGCTTTCGAAAAAACAAATCTCCACAGTTGGTTCGCAACGGACAAAACATCAGCGTGCGATTGCCTGAGCCGGGCAAGGCATCGGTTCGGATGAAAGTCCTGGTTAAGCTGGGCGGCGATGTGGCCAAGCGGAAAATCGCCTTCGCCATTCCGCCCGCATTAGTCAGCCGGTTGGCGGTGCTGCTGGACGAACCCGGCGCTATGGTGGAATTACCGGCCGCCGTTTCGTTCACCTCTCCCCCGGTGAGCAACCAGCAGACCCGCGTGGAGGCAATCCTGGGGGCGACCGACCGCGTAGAGCTTCTCTGGACTCCCCGTATGAAGCGCGCCGCTGAAATTGCGACAACGGTATTTTGCCGGAACACCGCCCTGGTCTCCCTCGGCGGCGGCGTGCTGAATGTACGCTCGATTCTCGACTACCAGATAACCCAGGGCGAATTACGCCAGCTCCAGATCACCGTACCTGCCAGCCAGAGACTGATGCGGGTTGAGGGTGATGGGATCCGCACCTGGAAACTCGAAGGACAGACAGTCACCGTGGAATTAGCCAAGGGAATGACCCCCGACTACCGCCTGACCCTGGAAACGGAAAAGCCGGATGCGCAGGGAATTTCGCGGGTCAACATCGAGATTCCCCATGCGCTTGATGTGAAACGGGAGACCGGGCTGGTGGCACTCAAAACAGGCGAGGAATTCGGATTGACCCTTGAGTCCCAACAGGATCTCCAAAAAGTGGATGTCGGGGAGTATGTGCGGGCGGCGGCCGTCACGGGATCAATCCAACCGACCTCTGTCTACCGTTTCCTGAAGCCGGAATTTTCACTCGCGGTCATTGTGGCGCCCGTTCAGGCCCAACTCGAATCCGTCATCCGTAATCACCTGACCATCACGCCCGAACAACTGGGACTCCGGGCCGATGTGAACACCACTATCAAGCGAGCGGGAGTATTCGGATTAAGGGTCTCCCTGCCAGACGGCTACCGGGTGGAACGGGTGGAGGCAGGCGTGACCTTGTCGCAATGGCAGGAGAAGCCCGCTTCAAAACCGGGCGACCGCCGTGTCCTGGAACTGACACTCAAGGAGCGAACCCTTGGCTTATATCTGTTTTCTGTTTTCCTGACGCGCACAGAAAAATCGCTCGCCAAATCGATCCCCGTGGAAGGAGTTCTGGCCCTGGATACCGTCAAGGAGTCGGCCTATGTCACAGTGTCCTCGGAGGATGGCATCCAACTCAAGAGCGGCGCCTTCACCGGCCTGACTGAAATCCCGGCCGCCATGGTTCCCTCCGAGAACAACACCCTAACCTTGCCGACAAGCGGCATTCTGGCTTTCAAGGTGATCCCGGGTGACCAAGCCCGATGGACCCTTTCCGTTGCAACGGAGAAAATTGACGCCTGGGTCCGGGCCGAAGTAATGAACACGGTGACCCTGACAGAAATGCTGGCCTCCGGTCGGTCCGTCATCCGATACGATGTGGCGAACTCACCCACCCGTGAATTCCGGGTTCGTATCCCCGCAACGTTCCGCAATGTGGACGTCACCGGGAACTCCATCCGCCGAAAGGATTACGATGAAGCGACCGGTGAATGGCGCGTGGAACTGCAGAACAAGGTTCGTGGCTTGTACACCCTGACCATTACCTGGGAATACCCCTGGTCGGTGAAGGACGGCTTGTTGGAACTGATGGGTGTGGAGGCCGCTGGAGTTGAACGGGAGACGGGCTGGATGGCACTGCTTGCGCCGCCGGGCTTAAAGCTCGAGCCGAAAAAGTTAACTACGGATCTGCTGAAGGCGGATATCCGCGACCTTCCCGAGTGGACCGCAATGGGGCCGGACTCCGGCGCCATCCTCGTCTTCCGATATCTTCGCCCCGGCTTCAAACTGGCGCTCACCGCACAACGTTTCGAGGAGGCGGAAGTTCTCCAGGCGCTGGTCGATCGCGTCCGGCTGACCTCTGTTGTGGCCGAGGACGGCCAGATGATGACGGCCATGGCGTTATCGATCCGGAATAATGCCCGGCAATACCTTGAGGTCACCCTCCCGGCGGGCGCCCAAGTATGGAGCGCCTTCGTGGGCGGTCAGCCCGTGCGGCCCAGTCGGCGCGATGGCGCCATCCTGCTCCCGATGGAACGATCCGGCGGGGAATCCACTGTCGAAGTGGAACTGACCTACGTTGGAGGAAGCGCCTTCCCCAAACGAAGCGCCCTCGTGAGTATCCCGTCGCCCGGCATCGATGTGCCACTGAAAAATGCCCAGTGGGATTTCTACCTGCCGCCGGATTACCGGTATGATCGGTTTGAAGGCACCATGAAGCCGATGCTCGACACGGCACAGACCACCAACGTCCCGCAACTGCAGATGTTCTCAATGACGGACTACATCAAGGCAGAAAACATAAATCGGGAGGCGCGCGAGGAGGATGTTGCGTCCTCATTGAGCAACGCCCGTAGCCAATTAGCAGGCGGAAATGCCAATTTTGCTTACAATTCCTACAGTCGTGCAAAAGGGAAGTGGGGGGGGAAAGCAGGCGAGGACAAGGATGCACTCAAGGAACTGGAAAAGGACCTGAAACGGTCCCAAGCCAACAATTTGATTGCGCGCCAAGAACAAATAATGAGCCAGACTGGCGACTCCGTCAGCCAAGGGGGCCAAATTCTAGTCGCAGGGGTAGCACAGCAAAGGAAGCTCGATCAGGGGGCAGCGGAATTGCAGTGGGAAAAAGTATCCCAGGCGCAGGACATCGCGGTGACCAAGATCATGCCCTTGCGAATCAACCTGCCGAAGCGTGGCCTCCGTTTCAGCTTCACTCAGGTTCTGCAGACTGAAATCGGAAAACCGATGGTGGTGGAATTCCGGGCCGTCAATCAGCAAGCCAGTAGCTGGACCGGCCGGATCGCCTGGGGCGTCATGGGACTGCTGACTCTGTGGGCCGTTGTAGCCCTGACGTTACGGCGTCTCTCCTGATCTGAAGCCCGCCTGACGCTATTTTCCTGGCGCGGGCGGGATATCCTTAACATTTCCCCGCTAACGGCGAAAAACAGAAACCAACCCGAAATGGAAAAAGACGAGTAAAACCAGTATCGTCAACACTATCCCCATAATAAGGAAGGCAAACACATAACGCCTGATCCTGGATTCCTTCCTTGACGCCGATCGATCACCGGAGGGAACGCCGGGGGGTGACCACAAAAGGGGAAGATCGCTACAAACCCGCCCGGTCAAGTAAGCATCGAGCACTTCGATCGTGCCTTCAAGGTTGCGGGACTTGGCAATATGTCCCCGGTTCGTGGAGACAAGTTCGATAACCTCTGGTTTGGCATTCCGCGGGCAACCCGTCATCCTGGCCACGTCCGGAGACATCATGCTCAAGTCGTTACGCCCGTCACCGACCGCGAGAATCTGATCCGCCCGTACGCCGGTGATCTGCGACAGTTGCTTTACGGCAAGCCCTTTGCTCACGATCCTGGATTCCGCCCAGACAACATCCTGCAGATGCCTGACCCTGACATGGGGCTTATGTTCCGCACGGGAATTAAGCATCTCAAAAACCCGGGTCGCCGCATCCTCAGAGTTAAAGTGAAGAATCAGACTGCGAGTGGTCCAGTCCTTTTTTGAAATGCCGAAGTCCCACTTGCTGCAAAGAGCATGCCACTCACCTAGTGTGTCGTTCACCGATGCGTTGTGATAGAGTGTTTTCTTGAACATAGAAAAATTCCATTTCAGATCAGGAATCATCCAGCCTCGCGGTGTGACTGTGAAAATGTAAGCATCCCGCGTCACCACATAGTCCGGCCTGATGCCCATCTTCAACATGGATTTGAAATGGGTCCTGTATCCCTCCATCGACCGTCCGGTGCAGATGGCCCATTTCGCCCCCGTTCTTGACAGGAACTGGTTGATCTTATCCTTGAACTCAAGGCAAACGAAATATTGATCAGTGGGACCGACCAAGGTTCCGTCAAGGTCAATGACTAGTAAACGAATATCGCTCATTCCGTGCAGATCGCTTTTTTCCAACTAAAGCAGGTGGAGATCAGAAGCCGCAATCTTCCCTTCACCCACACATTGTGCCTTCAGAATAACTAAGCCAGGCGTGTTTTTCCTGCCTGATGATGGATAAGAGGCGATACGGGCACACGCCAGTTGAGCCCGCCCTGCACCATCTCTGAAACATCGTTTTCATGATTGGGAGCATGTTAAAATCCTGCATGAAGGTCAAGATCGGTAATAGCCAAGTTTTCGAAGTGCTGCGGCTGGTTTGATCACCGAAACGAACCTGTTTTAATGTAACTGGGGTCGAGCGGAAACAACCGTCCCGCCGCTAGTGTTCAACCGTTCGCGTAAGCCATCCCCGCGGGTCCTAATAAGCAGTGGAGACCGAGGGGTACGATTTTCGATGGGGAATACTCTTGTTGCTACATGGTGAATCATCTCAGGGTATGATGGGATTGTTATTGGCATTGTCAGAATCGCAGGGACGGATCTCAGTTCCACACTGAAAATGACGAGGACCCAAACCTCTTGCACAACCCGTTTGGCATTCGCTTTTTTGAGCGGCTGACCCGCGTGGCTAGGTGTGTATTCGAGCCTTCAAGTCATAGCCGGCGGCGCCGGTGTACAGGATTTTGACCAGGGTGCCGGACTTGGCTTTAGCAGACACTCCCTTGACCTGCGTGATGCCGTCCACCTCGGGAGCCTGGCCCCGGGAACGAGCCTCCCACTGTGTATTCGGGAGCGGCCGGATGAGCAGTGCTTCATCCTCGCGACCGCGCTGCTTGCGGGCTTTTCGAAAGGCAATCTCCTGCTGAATGGCCATGAGTTTGTCACGCCTGCGTTGCGCGATGGCGGACGAAACCTGACGGGGCAACTTTGCCGCCGCTGTGGTCTCCTCCGGAGAATACGCAAATACACCAAGATGGTCGAATTCGGCTTCCCGGACAAATCTTACAAGCTCATTGAACTGCGCGACCGTCTCGCCGGGAAATCCCACCAGACAGGTCGTGCGCAACACCACACCGGGTAACCGGGCTCGGGCACGCTCCGGAAACTGCCGCACGGCGGCCATGCCGCCGGGCCGTTGCATCGCCTTCAACACGGCGTCATGGGCATGCTGGATCGGAATATCCAGATAGCGGCAGACCTGCGACACCTCCCCCATCGTGTCCAGCAGTTCATCGCTCAAATAGGCCGGATGGCCGTAGAGCAACCGGATCCAGAAATTTCCGCCCAGCTTCCCGAGCCGACGTAACAGGCCGGTCAGGGTTGCCGCGTCCTTTCTGTCGAAACCATAGCGCGTCGTGTCCTGGGAAATCAGATTCAACTCGCGAATCCCCTGCCCCAACAAAGTTTCAGCCTCTTTTACAATGTCATCCATCCCCCGGGACCGATAGCGACCGCGGATAGCAGGAATGGCACAGAAGGCGCACTGGTGATTACAGCCCTCGGCAATCTTCAAATAGGCAAAAGGACCGCCCGTGAGAATAATTCGGGAGGGTAGCGGACTAAACACTTTTCGAGACACGGCTGAAACCTTGAGAATACCGCTCTCGCCTTGTCCCACCTTCCGAACCACGCGCCCGATCTCCGCCAATTGATCAAGTCCGATAAAGGCATCAACCTCGGGCATGGCGCGTTGCAGTTCCGCCTGATAGCGCTGGATGAGACAACCTGCCACGATAACAGCCCGGCATCCCCCGGATTGCTTCAGCTGGCACGCCCGCAAGATGGCATCCACCGATTCCTCCTTGGCGTCACCAATGAACCCGCAGGTGTTCACCAGGATCACATCCGCCTCCTGGGGCGAACGCGCCAGGGCAATTCCTTCCGCACGGAGAACAGACGCCATATGCTCGGAATCAACCAGATTTTTGGCACACCCCAGACTGATGAATCCAACGGAAAGCCTGGAGTGTTGCATCATACCACCTTGCCGCTATTTCAGTTTGATATAGGGCGGCGGGGGCGGCTCCGCCAGACGCAAAGTGCGCGAGCCGGTAATCTTTTTTACAGGAGCCGGAGCGATAGTGGTGGAGGCACCCGGTGTTTTCGGCGCCGAAAGGAAGGAGATTCCGCTGGCCACCAGAATGGCCACTACAAGGACGGCAAACCCGATAGCGGCATACCGCCCAATGGGAACCGGAGCCGGTTCCGAATAATCACGTCGGGTCGACGACAGTCGGGATTGGCTTCGGGGAGCCTCCTGGCGGGACGCCTGATAACGGGCTCCGGCCTCAACAAAGGTCTGAAGGGTATCGCGGGCGGCCGTCGCCACGGAATTGACAACATGTGTCAGGGCCGAGCCACTGGTCTCCCGGAACCGCGCCAGCGGCGAGGGCACAGGAAGTCCGTCATTCATGGTGGCGGGCGCCGGTATTTCGGTTTTGAGCGTCGGCCGGACGGAGCGTGCATACTGACTGAGGTAAAGCCGGATTAAGGGAGCCGGATCGAGCCCCACCAGTTCGGCATAGAGCTTAATAAACCCTTTTCCATAAAGCGGCGCAGGAATGTCGCTGTAATCATCATTCTCCAAAGCTTGAATGATGTGAGCCTTGATCCGGGTGGCCTCCACCACATCAGCGATGCTGTAACGGTGGGTTTCGCGAGCGGCCCGCAACAGGGCTCCGGGGGTTCTGGGGGTAAGCAATTCACTCATGGTTTTTCTTCCTGTTCTTCGCTGGAATTCTCCGGCATCTGCCCATCCATATCAATGAGGATCTCGCGCGGATCGGATCCACGGGCCGGTCCGACCATCCCGCGCTCCTCCAAAACATCCATGATCCGGGCGGCCCGAGTGTACCCGATTCGCAACCGGCGCTGCAGGGATGAGGTTGAAGCCCGTTGAGTTTCACGGATAATCTGAACGGCCATTTCAATAAGCTGGTCATCCTCGGCATCATCTCCACCCTTGGCCAGCATCTCGTCAAAACTAGCCACTGGCTTCGCCTCGGGAACAGGCATCGCGGCAGCCCCGCTCCGGGATGACTCTGTTTTCTTCGTGGCGTTTCCAGCGACGGCCGGTTCGTCGACCTCCATCGGGCATTGCTTCTTGATGAAGTCCACGATTTTCCGGATATCCTCATCCGAGACCAACGCGCCCTGGGCGCGGATCAGTTTACTGGCGCCGGGCGGCAGGAAAAGCATATCCCCGCGGCCCATGAGCTTATCCGCTCCGTTCGCGTCAAGAATGGTACGACTGTCGTTTTTCTGCGCCACCTGAAACGCGATTCGGGCCGGGAAGTTGGCCTTGATGGTTCCGGTGATAACATCCACCGAGGGCCGCTGCGTGGCCAGGATCATGTGGATACCGACCGCCCGTGAAAGCTGGGCGAGCCGGGCGATGTAATTTTCGATCTCGGCCTGAGCCGTCATCATGAGGTCGGCGAGTTCGTCCACGATAATGACGATATAGCTCAACTTGTCAGGCAACTTCGACGTTTCCTCACCCTCGCCGAATAAACTGGCTTGTTTCTCCACGGGCCGCGAATTGTAGCTCTTGATATTTCTGACCCCGGCCTTAGCCATGATCCGGTATCGGCGTTCCATTTCGGTGATGGCCCAGCGCAGGGCGCCAGCCACACGCTTCGGGTCGGTGATGACCTCATTACGCGCCCCCAGTAGATGAGGAAGGTGGTTGTACACGGAAAATTCAACAATCTTGGGATCAATCAACATCAACTGGAGCTGGTCCGGCGAGCGCGACATAAACAACCCAGCCAGAATGGAATTCATGCAGACGGTTTTTCCGGATCCGGTGGCGCCTGCAACGAGCAGATGCGGCATGCTCGCGAGATCGGTTATCAGATCATTCCCTCCCACATCCTTACCCAGCACAATCGGAATTTCCATGCGGGATGGATGCCAATGGGAGCCTTCCAGCATTTCGCGCAGGTAGACAATACTGGTGGCGCTGTTGGGCACCTCGATGCCCACAGTTCCCTTTCCGGGAATGGGCGCCTGCACGCGCACACTGTTGGCCTTGAGCGAAAGGGCCAGATTGTTGCTGAGGCCGGCGATCCGCTCGACCTTCACGCCGGGCGCGGGAATCAATTCAAAACGGGTCACGGAAGGACCACACTCCACCGTCTTGAGTTCCGTCTTGATCCCGAACTCTTCAAGAGTTTGGATAATAATGCGACCGGTCGCATCGGTATCCCCCTGAACCGGGCCCTGCCGGTTGGTCGGAACTTCAGTAAGAAGCGACATGGGGGGAAGCTGATAGGCTCCGGGCGCCAGAGTTACCGGCGGAGGTGGGGGCGTCGGCTTGGGTTCAGGCTTCGGAACGGGCGCCGGTTTTGGAGGAGGCGGAGGCGGAGGAGGCGGGGGAGGCGGTTGCGGACGGGCCGGCGGCTTCACGGGTTCTTTTTCCGGCTTGGGGATGGTCATCAATTCGCCTTGCTCGGGTTCATCCTTCTGGAGCGTTTCCTCGCGCGCCGCCACCCGCTCAATCCGTTCCCGCTTCCAGCCCTTTATGGCGGGTTGGCGCTTGTGGGCGTCCATCATGTCCTGTGGCTCGCGACTTGCCAGTCGAGTCGCCGTCTGGTGAAGCATGGCCGTTAATCGAAGAATGGCATCCCATCCAAAAAACAAAACCGATGCGGCCAGGAAGAGCGCGATGACAAGAATATTGGCGCCCACATCGCCGAGGATCTGGACGGAGATGAGCCGTGCCACGAACTGGGCGGGGACGCCCCCCACGGCACTCATGTTCAGGGCACTCATAAAGGGGTCAAACCAATCGGTGTGCAACTCAAGAAAACACGCCAACGTTATCATCATCATCGCGACCCAAATTAATTTGGCCCGGATATGCTCAATGCCGTGAAAGATCAGCACAATCCCGAACCCCAGGAACCAGAGCGGGATCAGATAGGCGCCCAGACCGAAAATTTCAAACAGGATAAAGGACACCCACGCGCCACCCGGCCCGATGAAATTCGCCGGGGGAGTATTCGGCGGCTCGTGAAGCAGGGGTATGTCACGCCAGTCGTACGAGACCAGACTGAGAAAAACAATCACGCAAACGGCCAGGAGCACAATGCTCAACGCCTCCCGTTTGCCGCCGCTGTTCGTAGGTTTTGGGTCTGCCATACGGTTCATCCCTTATTGAGGACGATCTGAATTCAGTGTCTCCAGGGAGGCGGCCCCGGCCGCTTTCCTGCACCGTGAAACCAACTCCCGACAGGGTGAATTGGTGATTCCCGCGAGCGCGCTCAACCGCAGTCCACTCTGGGCCGCACGCAGCGCCCTCTCAAAATCCCCGGCCGCATAGTAGGCTTCTCCCAGCGTATTCCAAATGGAATAATCCGAAGGCACATCAATCAGGGCAGATCGTGCCAGCTTGACGATGCGGGAGGCATCACCGGGGTTCGGCCCCTTGATATGAAGCAACGCCCAGGCCAGGTTGTTCTTGACCATGGGGTTGTTGGGAACCGCCTTGTTCAAGGTCTCCAACAGGGGAACGGCTTCTTCATATCGCTTGGTTTCAATGAACGCCGCGCTTAACCCGAAGGCCGCCTCCTGATTGCCGGGATCCAGGGTGCGAGCCTTTTCGAAAAGCGCCACCGCCTCGGTATATTTCCCCCCGACCAGGTTCTCGCGTCCGCTGGCCAGCAGAGTGCCCACTTCCTCGGATCCTTCGGCCAGAACCATCGTGGCGCCAATCAATCCCATCACTAGTCCTGTCAGTATTTTCATAAATCTTATTTCACCGATTCATTCTTCCATTGCCGTCCGGCACTATTTCCGATGATCGACACCGTTACCTGAACATCGGAAGGATCCATCTGGACCACCCAGTTATCTCCCGGCGCCTGAATGGCGCACCGTCGCACAAACGATTCCACCCGACCATCCACTTCGACAGGTTGAGTATAAACGCTTTCGGTGGTTTGCAACTTGGCCGCAGGCCCCCGCAAAATCACCGTGGAAGGCTCGCAGGTCACCTTGTCCACCGTCCCGAACAGCGGGGTGCCGAGGGTTCGCCCCATAACCGGAACCCGTTTCTCGGCCTGCCGATCCAGCGTAACCGTGAGGCTCGAGGGATGAACCGCCACCGCCCGGGCACCACGCACCCCGTGAATCATCGCCGGAGTCAACTGAATCACCATGGGGGCCGGTCCGGAATCCTGGGTGAGTTCCACCACAGCCTGAAGCCGCCGGGAATCCAGAATTTGAATATCCTCCTGTGATCCGCGCAGGGTGACATCCACCGTGGCTACCGACTGGTTCAAAATGGCCATCCCTTCGCGCACTTCAATCTTGAGTCGCACATCCGGAATCTCCAGTTCAAAACTAATCGTGTCCTGAATGATATACCAGGTGAGAACAGCCAGAACGAGCGAGAGCGCCTTCAATCGCTTGTTCCGCACGAGAAATTCTCGGAACGAAAGGGAGCTAGCTGGCATGACTCCCCTCCTCCCTTGCCCGTGTCTCGGACTTCGCAATTCCATCAAGACTCAGATCCAGGCGCTGTCGAGCCCGGGTCCACCGTGAGGTGCCCGGCGCATCCTTGGCCAGAACCCCGGATAGAAATTTCCGGAGCCGCTCTTCGTCGAAGTCGCGGCTGAGTCGGCCGCGCGTGCTGATCGAGATCGTGCCGGTTTCTTCCGAAACAACAATCGCAATGGCGTCCGTTTCCTCGGTCAGCCCCATGGCCGCCCGATGCCGAGTCCCCAGCCCGCGGCTGAGTTCCGGCCTCTGACAGAGCGGAAAAAGACAGCCGGCGGCGACAATCCGGGTTTCGCTGATGATCACCCCGCCATCATGGAGCGGGGTATGGGGGAAAAAGATTGTGGCAAGAAGATCGGCATTAACCCGCGCATCCAGTTTCACCCCGGTGTCCTGGATCGCCTTGGTGGAGTCGGTCCGCTCGATGGCGATCAGGGCGCCGATCCGGCGTTCCGCCAGCAACAGAACCGCCTCCACAATACTATCGACATACCCCCGGGATTCGACCGGCACGGCCAGGAAAGGCTGGCGCCCGATTTCAGCCAGGGCGCGCCGGATTTCCGGCTGGAAAATAATCAGCAGGGCCATGGCCAGATAGACAGACAGCTGCCGTAACAGCCAGTTCAGGGCATAAATGTGGAAGACGCGAGTCACGACAATCAGGATCAAGAGCACCACCAGAAGGCCGAGAAACACCTTGATGCTGCGGGTCTCCCTGAAGAACAGAAGAAGGAAATAAAACCCGCAGGCCAGCACCAGGATTTCGACGACCCCGCCGAATCCAGGCCAGACAATCTGGTTTATCCAATCCACTCCGCCGTCTCCTCCCTTAGCGCCGCCACCATTCGGGCGGCATCCACCGATTCCTTCACCTCATGCACACGCCAGACCTGTGCCCCGCAACTTGCGGCCCAAACCGAACAGGCCAGGCTTCCCGCCAGACGATTCGTAACATCACGCCCCGTGAGCACTCCAATAAATTTTTTCCGCGATACTCCCACCACTACCGGTCGTCCACAGTCCACAAGCCTCCGCAACCCTGCCAGAAGCTTCAGATTGTGCTCCCCTGTTTTACCAAAACCAATGCCCGGGTCGAGCGCCATTGTGTCGGACGCCACGCCTGCCTCTTCCAGCATCATCCGTCGAGTCCTCAGCCAGTCCACCACCCCGGCAACCACATCATCATAACGGGGATCCTGCTGCATGGTGGCAGGCTCGCCACGCATATGCATCAACACCACCCCGGCCCCGGTGCGACGAGCCACCTCCTGCATCGCCGGATCGCCCAGCGCCGTCACATCATTGATGATCCTGGCCCCGGCTTCCATTGCCTGCCCCGCCACGGCGGCCTTTCGCGTATCGACCGAGATCACCGGCGCATCCGGTCGGCCCGAAAAAGCGTCGCGCAAGGCCCGGATCACCGGAATGACCCGGGCGCACTCGTCTTCCTCTGATACCGGTGAGGCGCCCGGCCGCGTGGATTCGCCGCCGACATCGACGATATCAGCCCCCTCACACGCCATGGCCAGCCCCCGCAAAACAGCCGCCTCCGTTGTCTGAAACTGGCCGCCATCGGAAAAGGAGTCCGGGGTCACATTCAGAATCCCCATAACCAACGGCCTCGCCCCGATCCGGAATGTCCGGTCGCAACATCTCCACACTAAACTGTCGACTTCGTCCATCATGCCACCGGAGGCGTCATTCCACTTGCCGCCGCGACGGGATCCGCCTTGACGCCCTCCGCCTCAGGCGGTGGCAGGCGTTCGCTCTCGGTCAGAATCCTTCCTTGCGACATCAAGTCCTCCACATCGCGGGCATCCAACGTTTCACGCTCCAAAAGCGCCTTGGTGATCAGTTCCAGCTTGTCCCGGTTTTTCTCGATGATCTCGCGGGCGTGCGCATAACTTTCCCGCAACAGATTACTGATATCGGCGTCAATTTTCCGGGCCGTATCCTCGCTGTAATCCTGGGAGCGCGAAATTTCCCGCCCGAGGAACATCAACTCCTCATGGTTCCCGAAGGTCTGCGGACCAAGCGTCTCGCTCATTCCCCAGTCGCACACCATCAGACGCGCCAGACGCGTGGCATGTTTCAAATCACTTCGGGCACCCGAGGTAATATCCCCGAACACCAGTTCCTCGGCCACGCGGCCACCCATCATGGTGGCAAGTGTTCCTTTCAACTTATGCTTGCCCTCCATGTAGCGGTCTTTTTCAGGGAGCTGCATGGTGGCCCCCAAATACGCGGTGCCACGGGGAATAATGGTGATTTTATGAAGCGGCTCACTCTCCTGTACCAGCAGCGTGACCAGGGCGTGACCGGTTTCGTGATAGGCGGTGATTTTCTTTTCCTTCTCGTCCAGGACACGACTGCGCCGTTCCCGGCCCCAGCGGACCTTATCGCGCGCCTCTTCAAGGTCTGGAAGCGTGACGGATTCTTTTCCGCCGCGCGCCGCCAGCAACGCCGCCTCGTTCATCAGGTTCGCCAGATCAGCCCCGGAAAATCCGGGGGTTCCGCGTGCAATACGACGCAGTTCCACCGCAGGCGACAACTTAATGCCGCGGGCATGAATCTGGAGAATCGCCTCGCGCCCTTCGAGCGTGGGCAGATCGATCACAATCTGACGATCAAAACGGCCCGGCCGTTGTAGCGCCGGATCCAGCACATCCGGCCGGTTCGTCGCGGCAATAATGATGACACCCTCCTGCGTGTCAAACCCGTCCATCTCAACCAACAACGCGTTCAGGGTCTGCTCGCGCTCGTCGTGCCCGCCGCCAATGCCTGAAAACCGGCTACGGCCCACGGCATCGATTTCATCAATGAAGATGATACACGGCGCATTTTTTTTACCCTGCTCAAACATGTCGCGGACACGTGAGGCCCCGACGCCGACAAACATTTCCACGAAGTCCGAGCCGCTGATATTGAAGAACGGCACATCCGCCTCACCGGCGATAGCCTTGGCCATGAGCGTTTTCCCTGTGCCCGGGGGTCCCATGAGCATGACGCCCTTGGGAATGCGGCCGCCGAGTTTCTGGAACCGTTTGGGATCCTTCAGGAAATCGATGATTTCCTGGACTTCTTCCTTGGCCTCCTCAACGCCGGCCACATCCTTGAAGGTGACCTTGTTTTTGTCGCGGTTCAGCATTTTCGCTCGGCTTTTCCCGAAGCTCATGGCGCCCTGACCCATTCCCTTCATCTGTCGCGAGAACATGAACCAGAGCAGGCCCAGCAGGAGCAGGACCGGAAGGGCGCTGGAGACGATCTGCCAGAAATACGGACTGTCGCGCCGGAACGCGAACTTCACGCCATGCTCGCGCAGCCATTTCGGAAGATCATCCGTCACCATCACATCCACCTTGAACTGTTTTGGTTTTCCGGTGCGAGGATCAATCGTCTTCAGGGACCCCTGGATGTACTGATTTCCAGAGATTTCCGAGACGACTTCACACTCGGGAATTTCGCCCTTTTCCACGAGCGAGACAAAGTCGGGATTATAGGCCATAGGTGCAGCCACCTGCTGCTCCCCTTTATAGTACTGATACGCCAGAAGCATCAGACTGAACACGGCAAACCACAGGAAGAGCCCTCGCGGAGAAAATTTCGGCGGCGTGTTTAAATCAGTTTTTTTTCTAGGCTCTCCGGACAACGGTGTTGGCGGCGCCTTATTGACATTTGGTGTTTCCATTATCGTCCTTTTTTTCAAAACTCAAACAAGCCCGACATTCTAGAGGATGATGTGTCTTTTCGCAAATACTATGGGGGCTGTGCAGAAATTCATGAAACGACAATTTCATTGACGCCTGTGTCGGGCTAATCGGGTGACAGGCTGATAGAATGATCGCGGCGCGGAGCGCCCCTCCCACATTGGGTGGAAACGTCGACGAATATTTCACCAGTCCGCAGTCTGTGGGGACGAAGGGAAAACTAGAGACATTCGAGAAGAAGCTCGGAGACCCGCGCCGCCACCGCCTCTACATTCGACCAGTTGTGCCACCTGGGAACGAGATCCTTGTACTCGCTCAACTGCGTGGTTTCCAAATCATACGGCAGTGGTTTCGCCAGTTGAATTTGCAGCTGTTGAAGAGCCGATTGGCTGTTTGGCTGCGGATATATATCATCGAACCGCTTGAGCGCCTCGACAACAGCCGTATCTTTCATGGCATCAGCCAAAGCCACGAAATCGAGATAATCACGCGTGGCATTTCGCTTGAGGATTAACACTCCCTTGATCCTCAGGATTTCCGCCATCGTGGGCACCGTCAATTCCTGCCCCTCGCATTGTATCCGGATCGTTTCGAGTGGCAGGTCGCGAATGAGTTGACGAACCCCTGTCTCGATGCCATCAAGGCTGCCTAAAATCATCACAGGCCTGCGCACACGCGCCGTCTTCCAGCCTGCAACAGATTCAAGTTCAGCCAGTATCGCGTCAAAGCGCTTTTCCAGATCAGTCAAAACATGGTCGGCATCCCTCGAGAACCGGTGCCGGACGTGAAGATCGGCGGCCGAGCCCCCCACCAGTACGGCGGAAGGCAAGATCGTTTGCAAGCGCGCCGCTGACGAAAGCAAGTGCTCCCATTTAGGCAACGCGTCGCTCGGCATAAAACCTCCAAAGGTGGTAGCGCTGGGCACAGGGATCCCCTGCATGCGCAACGCACACGCTCAGGATCTTGTGAAGAATCACGGGATCCGCATTCGCCGAATCACGCAACGCAACCCAATCCGCCCGGTTCCCTCGCTCAATGATGTCATCAATCGCGACCATCGAGAAACCTTGATGATTAATATGCCTGTGCTCCATGGAAAAACTTTAGAGAACGAGACCCCTGAAAACAAGGACGAATTTCGACCTGCAGGTCGCCTGGGCGCATGTCACTTCCGCGTAATGGGTCGGGAACAAGGTGACCGGAACACCAGGCAGGTCAAGCCGCCGCACTCGCCGTCCGCACGTCGTCAGCCCTGCTTCCGCGCATCCAACTGTCGGCGTATTTCTGCGCAACGCTGACGAGTCAGCGGGTAGAACCACAAGAAAAACAGGGCCAGCACGATCCCGGCAGCTTGCGTCAACACCAGCAATAGTTTCATTCGCTCCAGTTGCACCATTGTAGGCGCAATAGAAAAGTCGTCGGTCTTCTCCGCACTCAACGGCTCTCACAAGAATAAAGCTTGCAAGTACGCAAGAATAGTCCATGATTATGGTCCATGGTCTTATAACAGGAGCCCGCATGAGTGTTTTAATGGTGCCGAAATCTGAGTTCAAGCCAAAGGCTTTTGCCTACCTGCGCCGTGTCGAAAATGGCGATCAGGTTTGCATTACAGACCATGGTCGAGCTGTTGCCGACATCACCCCCCATCACGGAGATGACGCCCAGGAGTTGGCGGAACTGAGGGGCTTGGTGCTCAAATTTCTTGACCCAACGGATCCAATTGACGTCGTATGGGAGGCTAACACGTGATCGTTTTGGATACACACGCCTGGATATGGTTCATTAATTCTCCGGAGGAATTAGGAAAACGGGCCGCGGCGGCAATCGACAAAGCCCGTAGCACCGCAGAGGGCCTCCACATTTCCTGCATCAGCACCTGGGAAATCCATATGCTTGCGGCAAAAAGCCGCCTCACTCTAGCGATCACCCCCGACCTTTGGGTAACCCGCTGTGAGCGGCTCAGTTTCATTCGATTTCATCCCGTAAACAACTCCATCGCCCGTTTAGCCGTCACCGCCTGTGCCGCCATGCACGCGGACCCGGCCGACCGGATGATCGTCGCGACGGCACTCTACCTGGGGGCATCTGTTGTCACTCGGGACGAAAAGATCAAGGCCAGCGCCCTCGTCCCCTGCATCTGGTAAAGGGAAACTCGGGACACACATTGTCGTGCGTCCATAAACCTAACCCGACATAGGGGTATTGGCTAAAACCATATTTCTAAGTTTTAGTATCACCATCCAGAACGCTACCAACGCCAAGTCCATAGAGTAGCTGGGCTGGTGGGCCGGAGTTGTTGGTTGCTCACCGGAGTTTCCACTCCGTGTTCAAATTGTGTCAGAGTCACCGTTCAAAAGCCACGGCTGCCCGAATGGGCTAAACAGTGATCCATGAACACAACTTCCCAAAACACTTGCACCATGACATCCAGAGAGCGCGTCATGCACGCGCTGAACTTCGAACCGGTTGAGCGCGCGAAAAGTCTATAAACCAGGAGAACCCCATGTTACTGAAAGCTAAAAAAGATTCGAAAATTCTGATCGAGCCCCTCAAAAGCGGTTTTACCGCCTCGTGGGAGGGACACCATGCCACCACCCCCTGTTCCATCCGGTTCAAGGAGGACCCGCGTGTTTTCCTGGGCTACCGCGCCGGGGGGCACCGCCGATACTTACCAGTGTGATCAGTGGAAAGTGTGGGCCAGTCATTTGGGGCTTGCCGTGCTCGATGAAAAAGGGGAAACGATCACCTGCCGTCTGCCTTTGCCGATTTACGAGCTGGTGCATGACGTGAAACTGCCGCAGACAGTGGCCGAGTATCACGAATTCATGAAGGGGCCTGACGCAAGCCGGATATTGGTATTGCATGATTTCCGATTTACCGAGTATCGCGATTACCTGTACCTTGTTTTCCACGAAGGCACGCTGAATGATTGCTTCGACTGCGTCGTGAGAATGCCGGTATTGCGATAGTCCGGTTGAAATGCCTTCATTGACGATTCTCCTGTATCGGATCCCCATAGTTAATCACCCGACCATAACGCAGGAGTTTTCTTTCCGCGTTCAAATTGTGTCCAAGTCACCAATCAAACGTTACATCGAAATGGGCAAAAGTAATCCAACCGTAACGACGCTTAACAGGGTGCTGGATGCTTTAGGACTCGATATCGAAATCAAGGTAAAGGAACGGGCCTAATCCATGAGCCGATGATGATATACCGGGCCAGCCGCTCAGCGCACCGCACCCGTGTTTTCGCTACGCTCTGCGGCGAGCAACCACTTCCAAGCGGGGACGATATCCACATCAATCCCATCGACGACCACATGCTCCTCATCATTGAACGTCACCACGGTTACACGAGCCACGCGAAGATGGCGGGCCGTTTCAGCCACCCCCCGCAATTCCCGCTCACGAACCTCCTTGTCCTTCAGGGAATAGGCAACTTGACAGATCAGCGGCCGGTGCGAACGGGCCGTCTTGTGTATGGCCACAAAATCGATTTCCCACCCCTGGCGTGTACGGAAGTAGGATACATTCCATCCACGCCGACGAAGTTCAAGGTACACCCTATTCTCCAGTTGACGGGAAATATCAACACCATCGGCGGGAGCGATTGCCTGGGCGAGCGCCCAGTCGATCGCATAAACCTTATGATAGTTCCGTTGCCGGACTTTTTCAGAAGGGGAGAAAATTTGAAGAAGGTCAATATGGTCACGCTCGTCAGCGTCCAGAAGCCCCGGAAAACCGCCTTGATTCAAATACCGTTGCAACAATTTCCGCAGGTGCCCCTGCCCGCGGCTCGTCACCACATCAGGCGCAATCCCATAATGGCGGAGAAACTCGCGGAAAGAAAAGGGATAGAGGATCACGGGCATATTCTTGCCCCTCAGGCTGCTGGCGATTTCACCGCTTAACAGCCGGGAGGTGGAACCCGTGATGAGCACCCGATGAGAAGATCGGATGGGGACAGGCACCAGATCCTTTCCGGGCTGAATTAGAGTGAGACAAAAATTGACCCACATTCTATCGAGTGCTAGCCGCTGATGTTAGATCAATGGACGTACGCAAACTCATTCCCGTTCTGTACAGTTCTCATTCCTCCTGATATTTCCTAATTATGAAGAGGGTCGAAAAAGCAGTTCGTGAATATGCGGGGCTCGTGCGGAAACGCCTGAGGACCAGGGATCCAGGGACAGGAGCGGCCCCTAGCGGCCCGCGGAATGCGTACACCTAGTCCTGTGCGACGCGAGGAATCAGGAGTCGCGCTGGGGGCAACGGTTGCGCGCACTGTTGCCAAAATGGCGCCAGGCCGGTTGAATATCCAGCACCCCGTCGAAAATTCTATCGGGGCTGTTCTGTTTTTAGTGGTGTAAGCGCCATCTTTTTGAATAATCACATGCCCATGACCGACTCAGTGATAGAAACCATCGCGGCGATTGCTACGGCACCGGGAGAAGGTGCCGTGTCAATTGTGAGAGTGTCGGGCACCCAAAGCCTGATGATCGCCGATCGGATTTTTCGTGGCAAGGCGCCCCTGCCCTCCTCGAGACCCGGAGGATCCTTTGTGCATGGCCTTATTGAGGGTTCCGAGGGAATAGCCGATGAGGTCATTCTCCTGATCTACAAGGCTCCACATAGTTATACCAGAGAAGATGCCATCGAGATTCAGGGCCACGGCGGGTCTGCGGCCGCAAAACGCATTCTCCGGGCGGTTCTGGATGCAGGAGCCCGGCTGGCTGAACCCGGCGAATTCACAAAACGGGCTTTTTTGAGCGGTCGAATCGATCTCGTTCAAGCCGAGGCTGTGCTCGATCTCATCCGAGCTCGGACGGATCGGGCAGCCTACTCCGCTCTGGAACAGCTGAGCGGACGGTTAAGCGAGGCCTTCAATGCGCTTTATGACAAAACTCTGGTCGCTTGCGGCGATCTCGAGTCAACACTCGATTTCTCAGAGGACGACCTTCCTGCCACTTTGATGGCTGAGGTTGCTTTAAAACTGAAGACTATCCGATCAGAATTTAAACACCTTCTTGAATCGTGGGATGAAGGCCACATTCTTAGAGATGGCGCCAGTGTGGCAATCGCGGGGCGACCGAATGTTGGAAAATCAACCCTTCTGAACGCCCTTCTTGGTAAGGAAAGAGCCATCGTTACCCCGCTCGCCGGAACCACACGCGACACGATTGAGGAACATATAGCCATAAATGGCTATCCAGTCCGTATAATTGATACAGCAGGCCTTCGCGAGTCGTCGTGCCTCATTGAGCAAGACGGAATCCGTCGCGCGAAAGAGCTCGTTATTCATTCAGACTTGATTCTTTACGTGTTAGATGGATCGCTTCCTTATAGTCAGGAAGACAAGAATCAACTTGAATCGCTTCAAAAACATAAAACGATTATTGTCGTCAATAAATCCGATATATCAATAAACGAAACCATAAAGCCACTTGCGGCCGACTGGTCAGTCCTATACATCAGTGCTGCCATGTCTGAGGGATTAGAGGATCTCAAAAAAGGAATGATTGAGCATCTGGGGGTTCGTGAAGGTATCCCCCATCATGCCGTCATATCTGAACGCCACCGCCATCTTTTGATTTCGGCACACAAGGATATCGTCGAATCCGGGTTGATTCTCTCACAAGCCGGATCAGATCCGACTTTGGCTGCATCACGATTGCGAATGGCTCTCGAAACCCTGGGCACGGTCACCGGCCGGATTTATCACGAGGAACTTCTCAACAACATTTTTAACCGCTTCTGTATCGGGAAGTAAATGCAAAAGAATTAACATGGATGTACAGGATAGACGGGATATTTTTGATTCAGATCCTCTTTCGATATGCATATCCTGTCTATCCTGTACATCCATGTTAAATTGAAGGTGTCTTCAAGATAATGGAATCATATCAAGTCATAGTAATCGGCGCCGGCCATGCCGGGTGCGAGGCGGCTCTGGCCGCTTCCAGGATGGGTGCCAGAACGGCTCTAGTGACCCTGGATCGCACGGCGATCGCCAGAATGTCCTGTAACCCGTCTATCGGCGGAATAGCGAAGTCGCATATCGTCTGCGAGCTGGACGCCCTCGGCGGAGAGATGGGCAAAAACAGCGATTACACGGGAATCCAGTTTCGAACCCTGAACACCAAGAAGGGCCCCGCTGTACAAGCCTTTCGAACCCAATGCGACAAGCACGCCTATTCCCGGAGAATGCAGCGAGTTACCGCAACCGCCCGCCATCTGACAATCCTCGAAGCACTTGTTGAGGATCTGTGGATTGAAAACGGAACATTACGAGGGGTTATTGTTTCAGATGGCTCTAAAATCGAGGGGAAAGCCGTAATTTTGACCGCCGGGACTTTTCTCAGAGGAATGATTCACATTGGGAAAGCAGCCTTCCCCGGGGGAAGAAAGGGCGAACCCGCTGCAAACCAACTCAGCCACTCTCTTGAAAATCTGGGATTTAGACTCGGTCGCCTCAAGACCGGCACACCCCCCCGATTACACAAGGATAGTATTGATTGGGGAAAAACAACTGAACAACCAGGCGAAATCCCACCCCCGTTCTTTTCCTACGAAGTCAGCATGAACCGGCACATGTTCCACGTGGAACAAAAGGCAGAATGCAGGAGTCAGGAATCAGAAGTCAGAAGTGAGGGGGCAAAGAGGGTACATGCCAGTATACCAGCTCCTAATAGCTGTATTCTGACTTCTGATTCCTCTCCACTGTTCCACGTGGAACACTCATGTTTTCGCCCTTGGAAACCGGGATCCGATCAACTTCCCTGCCATATTACGCATACAACGCCCGAAACCCACCAGATCATCAGGGATAATCTTGATAAAAGCGCCTTGTATGGTGGAGTAATCACGGGAGCGGGGGCGCGGTATTGTCCATCCATCGAGGACAAGGTCGTGAAATTTGCCGACAAGGATGAACACCATATCTTTCTGGAGCCTGAGGGAAGAACCACTCCGGAAATCTATCCCAATGGGACCTCAAACAGCCTCCCCGAGGATGTTCAGGTGGCGTTGATCCATTCGATCCCCGGCCTGGAAAATGCCTTGTTTACGAATCTGGCTTACGCGATTGAATATGACTACTCTGATCCGACCCAGTTGATCCACACGCTCGAATCAAAGCTTGTGGAGCATCTTTATCTCGCAGGACAGATCAATGGCACAACCGGCTATGAGGAGGCGGCAGGGCAGGGGTTTGTGGCAGGGGTCAACGCCGTTTTGAAACTACGTGGAGAGAAGCCGTTCGTACTGGGTCGAGGCGACGCTTATATCGGAGTATTGATTGATGATCTTGTGACGAAGGGTACGAATGAGCCTTATCGCATGTTTACCTCGCGGGCGGAGCATCGCCTTCTACTTCGTCAGGATAATGCACTCTTCAGAATGCTACCTTTCGCAAAGGCCATTGGGATTGTTCCCCGCCATAATATTCAGGCTTTTGAGTATCTTCAGTCTGCCATTGATCAAGAACTTCATCGCCTCGAGACAACCCATTACGAAGGCCAGTCTTTGATGCAACACCTTCGTAAAACGGAAGTTACATATAAAAATCTTCCCAATTCAAAAATATCGGACCAATTGGTCACATCTCAGGTCGAAATTCTGGTTAAGTATGCCGGCTATATTGCCCGTGAACAGCAACAGATTGAAAAAGCGCGATCCCTGGAGAATCAGCAGATCCCGGTGTGGATTGATTACGATCAATTAAATGTCCTTCGTTTCGAGTGCCGCGAGAAGTTGAAACGTATTCGTCCGGAAACCCTGGGGCAGGCCTCGCGAATCTCAGGGGTGACCCCGGCTGATCTCTCCATCCTTGCGGTGATCATGAAAAGAGGGGCTCTTTGACAGCCTCATCGGACGGCGAAACCCCTTGTGCAGGCTCAGGGCAGGCCGCCGTCCCTCCCCGAACAGTCCGTCTTTCAGGGCTTCCCGGGATCGAGTTGAAGACGGATCGAGAGAATTTTATCGCGCCCGAACGTCGTCTGCAATTTGGACAGCATGTCCTTCTGGATCCTGTGAAGTTCGCTCAGCCAGGGCGAGCTGTCCACGAAGATCGTTAGATTTTTGTTTGTCAAAATTCCGGGGCGGGTATGGGCTGCAATCACAGTCCCCACGGCTGTGGTCCATTGTTCCTCAAGAATTCCCATCTTGCACTGGTCATCCAATTTCACAGCCTTCAGCATGGTGCCGATCAATTTTCCAATGGGGATGCCGCCATCGGCCATGACGCCGGGCTGCTGCCTGGATTGGCGGGGAGATTTAAAATAGGGCGCTGACATGACACTGGTATAGCGTGAATAAGCCCGCTCTGTCGAGCCAGCAGGCGCAAAAACAAAACGGGCAGGGAAAATCCCTGCCCGTGTAGGCCATGCTCGAATAATCCTTGCGCTTACTCGCCGAGCTGCCAGCGAACAAAGCGACGAAGGGTGAGCGTATCGCCCACGTCCTTTCCCTTGGCCTCCAACAGTTTTGTCACAGAAAGATCCGGCTCCTTGACAAAGCCCTGATCGACCAGACAGACCTGCTCATAGAACTTGCGGATTTTTCCATCCACAATCTTATCCACGATATTGGCCGGCTTGCCCGTCACCTGCTTGGCGTAGATTTCTCGCTCCGCCGTCAGGACATCAGCAGGAACCTCTGAAGAAACGAGGTACTTGGGATTACACGCCGCAATATGAAGCGTGAGATCCTTCGACAAGGCCTGAACCACCGGACTCGCGGCGGTGTCGCTCTTGCTGAACCCGAGTTCCAGCATGACGCCCAACTTACCGTTCAAGTGGATATAAGTGGCCACAAGCCCTGCGCCCTGAACCGTATAGCGGACATTGCGCTTGGCTACCAGATTTTCTCCGATTTCCGCCACTTTCGCAGCCATTTCGGCCTTGGTGGTTTCGGTGATGGTGTTATCGGCCATTCCCAGCGCCTTTTCCGCCATGACCTTGACGAACTTCTGGAAGTTCTCGTTCTTGGCTACGAAATCGGTTTCGCTGTTGATCTCAATCAGGGTCCCGACCTTGCCGTCGCCTGCGGCGGCAATCAGACCCTGGTTGGCGGTACGGGTTGCCTTCTTGGCGGCAATCGCCACGCCCCGTTCGCGAAGCAGACGAATCGCCGTCTCTTTGTCGCCGCCCGCTTCGACCAGGGCACGTTTGCATTCCATCATGCCGACATTGGTGGCTTCGCGTAATTCCTGAACCATTGCTGCTGTAATTTCAGCCATAATCAACTCCTCTTTAGTCTTAGGCCTGAACCGGGGCTTCTGGAGCCGCAGGAGCGGCCTCTGGCTTCACATCGGGGGTTGTCGGCTTGGTGGCCATGCGTCGGCGCGGAGCCCGGTCACCACGCGGCTTGCGAGGCCCCGAGGGACGGTTGTCGTCACCCCCACTGCTCGCTTGCTGGGCTTCCCGCTTCTTGTTCTCCTCGACGGCAATCTTGGAGTATTCCGAGGCGCCTTTCTGGATAGAGGCCGCCAAGGCGTCGGCGATCAGGCGAATGCCGCGGATGGCATCATCATTGCCGGGGATCGGGTAATCAATGGGCTCGGGGTCGGTATTGGTGTCCACAATGGCAATCACCGGGATGTGAAGGCGATTGGCCTCGGCCACCGCGATTGACTCGCGGTTGATATCAATCACGAACATCGCGCCGGGCTTATCCGTCATGTTCGCCATCCCGGAAAAGTTCTTGCGCAGCTTCTCAAGCTCATGACGAAGCACGGCCACTTCCTTTTTGGGCATCTTTTCGAACGAGCCATTCTTTTCCATGGCCTCGACCTGGTGCATATATTTGATTCGCTTGCGAATGGTCGTGGTATTGGTCAGCGTGCCACCCAGCCACCGGGTGGTGACATAAGGCTGGCCGCAGGCCGTGGCAATGTCCAGGGTGACCTGCTGAGCCTGCTTTTTGGTCCCAACGAACAGAATCGGGCGACCCCGCGCGGCGGTCTCGTAAACAAACTGCTTCGCTTTCTCAAGCTGCGAGAGGGTCTTGGTGAGATCGATGATGTGAATCCCGTTGCGCTTGTCGAAGACAAACGGCTTCATCTTGGGATTCCAACGTTTGGTCTGGTGACCGAAATGCAGACCCGCATCGAGCAGATCCTTGACGGTAATATCCGCCGGTACTTGTGCCGTATCCATACTATCCTCCATCTATTTAATCCCGCTTAAGCAGGACAATCCGCTTTGGCTGCGCCGGAGAGCGCAACACTCGCTTCCGTCCGGACACTTTCCGGACTACAAGGCGGGGAATAATACGGATTTAAAAGGAAGAGGCAAGGAATTTCGTTTTTAAAAATCACGAAATTCGCATCGGCATCAGCACATAAATAAACGGAACATCGCACTTGATGACGCCGGGGCTCAGTTCATCCGTCAATTCGACATAAATCTCGTCATTCACCAGGTTCCGCAGGGGTTCCATAATGTATTCGGGATTAAAGGCCACCTGAATTTCCTTGGCATTGTACTTGATGGCCATGGATTCGTGGGCTTCGCCGACATCCGGGGATGACGCGCTGATTTTCAACTTGTTCTTCCCGAAGGTCAGCTTGATCGAACTGGATTTCTCGCTGGTCAGGAGCGCCACGCGTTTGAGAGCCGTCAATAACACTTCCCGATCCACGGCAATCCGTTGCTCACACTGCGCCGGAATCACCTGCCTGAAATTCGGATAGGTTCCCTCAATCAGCTTGGTCATCAACATAACATCATCAAACTCAAAACTGGCCTGATTTTTTCCCGCATGAACCTTGACCGTTCCCTCATCCTTCAAGATCCGAATCAACTCATTAATAGCCTTTGTGGGAACGATGATTTCACATTCCGCCTCTTTGGGAAATTCCACTTCATTTTCCGTCAGTGCCAATCGCCGCCCATCCGTGGCGACCATCGTTAATTTACTTCCCTTAAAGCTCAGCAGGGTTCCATTCAGGATGAACCGGGTCTCATCCGTGGATGCGGCGTAAAAGGTCTTCTGCAGCATATCTTTGAGAATTTTCTGATCCAGGGTGAAGGTATGGCCCTCTTCGCTTTTTGCCATGGCGGGAAATTCATCATCCGGAAGCCCGTTAATCTTAAAAAAGGCGGATCCGCAGGTAATTGAAGCGGCATTTTTCTCGTCAATTTCAATTTCAATATTATCCGCAGGAAGTTCTCTGATAATGCTGAATAATCGTCGGGCGGGAAGTGTTGTGGCTCCGGTTTTCACAACCTGAGCTTCCACAGCGCAACGCATGGTCACTTCCATGTCCGTGGTGGTCATCCAGAGTTTGTTTTCCCTGACTTCCAAAAGAACATTCGAAAGAACCGGAAGGGTGGGTCTGACATTCACCACACCATGCACCATTTGAAGTCCCGTCATGACCGCATTTTTACTAATGACCAGTTTCATCAATCCTCCTGACACACTATCAACACATGAAGAATAAGAATCTTATTCTATTTATCTAAACACTATCCGTATTATACCCTGTCAATAACATCAATAACTTCAAAACACCCTTGGTTTGCCTGAAAACAGGACTCGAAAAATCCGATCCGCCTGTTCATGACATCCCCCAATACTTTGAAGACAACAGTTGATAACATGCTTCTCCAGACTTACCAACACCATTTCTGCAAGTTATAAACACAGTTGTCAACTTTTCTTCTCCAATACCCGGGAGAGGTGGGAAACCGTCTGTCTGAGTTCGGAATTCGTTTCCATTTTTTTCTCCACGAGCCGACAGGCGTGAAGGATGGTGGCATGGGTTTTTCCGAAGGCGCCTCCGATTTCGGGAAGAGACGACGGGGTTAACGACCGGCAAAGATACATGGCGACCTGTCTGGGCATGGTGATGACCGCCGGGCGGCGCTTGCTGGTCATATCGACCAACCTGATGTCGTAATAATCCGCCACGGTCTTCATGATCTGTTCGAAGGTGAGATCCTCCTGCTTTTCCTGGTCCAGGGTGTCGCGGAGCAGGGTTTCGAGGTCCTGGATGGTCAGGGGGCGGTTGATGAGTGAGGCATAGGAGGTGGCCCGGATGAGGGCACCTTCCAGGCGACGGATATTGGACCGGATGGTTTTGGCGATGAACAGGATGATTTCATCCGCATGCTTGAATCCGCTCAGGGCTTGTTTGTTCCGCAGGATGGCAATGCGGGTTTCAAGATCCGGTGGCTGAAGTTCGGTGACTAACCCCCATTCAAACCGGGTGACCAGCCGTTGTTCAAGACCCTGGATTTCACTGGCGGGCTTATCGCTGGTCAGCACAATCTGTTTATGGGCATCGAACAGAGCGTTGAAAGTGTGGAAAAATTCCTCCTGCATCCGTTCCTTACCCGCCAGGAAATGAATGTCGTCAATCAGCAATAGATCCATGCCCCTGTATTTTTTTCGGAACTGAACCAGGGATTTATTCTGCAACGCATCAATATATTCGTTTGTGAAGGTTTCAGAGGAAAGATAGGCGATTCTTGCATTGGAGTTTTTCAACACATGATGACCAATCGCCTGCATCAAATGGGTTTTACCGAGCCCGGAGCCGCCGTAGATAAACAGGGGGTTATAGGCGCGGGCAGGGGATTGTGCCACGGCCAAGGCAGCGGCATGGCCGAAATTATTCGAGGAGCCTACTACGAAATCATCGAAGGTGAACCGGGGGTTGAAAACGGGATTGCCGCCTGTCCGGGGTGCGGCGGGATGACGGCGCGTGGCCGGCTTGGTTTCGGCCACCGGCTCCACCTCTTCGGGAAGCGGTGTGGTGCGACGCCCGATCGCGAACGTAATGGTATAAGATTCCCCGGAAACCGCTGTGACGGCTGACTGAATCAAGGAGAGATAATTTTCCTCGAGCCAGGTCTGGTAAAAATTATTTCCAACCATCAACGAGAGCGTTCGATCTTCCAGGGCTCCGGGTTCGATGACCTCAATCCATCGGGAAAAAACATCTGGATGCAACACCTTCCGAAGATGGTCGCATGCCGCCCGCCATATTGTCTGCGCATTATTTACTGACACAGTAATTCTCCTTCCCGGAGTCCTGCTTACCCAGAACACACCAGGAAAATCCAAAATTTACAGACACAAAACCAGCCGCCCAAAGGTCAGCATCAATAACAATCATGTTTTACGGGCTCCAAACAAGTTGCTATGACTTATTAACAGGTTGTTAACAGTCCCGCATTTCTCATCTCTTGAACCCGCTGACGCAGGACAATAGGGAAGAAAAACAAAGCAGGCAAGGGGTTTTATGAGATTTCTTTTTGTTTTGTTTCACCTACGACAGGTAGTTATTTTATAGCTCCTGGTACACCATATGTAGCGTTAATGCTCCTTTATCCCTTTAATTCTAGAAGAAGATTTTAGACCGGTGATTGAGCGGGGAGGGTGGCGCAACGGCCTAACACAGTTCTAACCTATTTGTTTTGAAGGGTATGCAGATTGAAAGAAATTAACAGCCCCCCTGGGAAGAGGGGGGTGCCCTTGAATAATCGAAAAAAAACGTCTGGCACCGGGCGGGAAATTGCTTTCGGATACAATAAATCAAGCCGTTGGTTCGTTTAAGCTTCTAACCTTCAACCCTATTTAAGGAGAGAGATAATGAAAAGACTGACGATGATGACGGGATGTTTGATCGGGCTTGTGGCCGTGAGTGTGGCTCAGGACAAGCCGGCGGGGCAAAAGGAGCGACGCATGGATCGGCATCCCGGCATGGACATGGGCCCGATGGAGGGCGATATGCCGATGATGAAGATGCGCAAGGAGCTTGACCTCACCAAGGACCAGATAAAACAGATGCAGGGTCTCTTTTCGGGCTCCACAAACGAGATGAAAGGACTGCACGCCCGGATGCAGGAAGCGGCCAAGGCTCAGGCGGAATTGATGAATCAGGACATGCCGGATGAAGAAGCCGTTTTGAAGGGCGCGGATGAGATTGCCAAAATTCGCGCTGAGATTGGCCGTCTCCGCCTGAAGCAAATGCTGGAGACCCGCAAGATTCTTACTCCGGAACAGCGCGCAAAGATGCGGGAGAAGATGAAGGCCAAAATCCAAAAAAACCGAACCGAGGGAGGCCGCATGAAGCGTCATGATCGCAATTCAGAGGGCAAGCCTGAGGGCGATTCTCAAGGCAAGGCGCAGTAACCAGGTGGCAATAAAAAAACGCCCCGGATTTTACTCCGGGGCGTTTTTTTGTCTTTCGACAGGCAGGCCTGCTTAGCCCTGCAGCGCCGCGTGAGCGGCCGACAGGCGCGCGATCGGCACGCGATAGGGGCTGCAGCTGACGTAGTTCAAGCCGGTCTTGAAGCAGAACCGCACCGATTCAGGATCTCCACCCTGTTCGCCGCAGATTCCCACTTTGAGGGCCTTCTTGGTCTGACGTCCTTTTTCCACCGAGATCTTGATCAGTTGACCCACGCCATCCTGGTCAATGGTCTGGAACGGATCCGCCGGAATGATCTTTTGTTCCAGGTAATCATTCATGAAACCGCCGATATCGTCACGGCTGAATCCGAAGGTCATCTGAGTCAGATCATTGGTTCCAAACGAGAAGAAATCCGCTTCCTTCGCCATGCGGTCCGCGAGTAACGCGGCGCGGGGAATCTCGATCATCGTCCCGAACAGATACGGGATGGAATCGAGTTTCTTGCGCTGGATCACATCCTCGTAGATGCGTGTGACGATGGCTTTCTGGTGCTTCAGCTCGTTCATGTCGCAGGTGACCGGGATCATGATTTCCGGATGGCAGTGCTTGCCGCTCTTGATGAGCTCCGCCGCCGCCTCGAAGATCGCCCGAATCTGCATTTCCGTGATTTCCGGGTAGGTGATGCCTAGTCGCACGCCGCGATGGCCCATCATGGGATTGGACTCATGAAGCGCTTCGCCACGGGCCTGAACCTCTTTGGGGCTGATGCCGAGGCTGGTGGCCAGTTCCTTCTGCTTGACCGGGCTCTGCGGGACGAATTCATGCAGTGGCGGGTCGAGAAGGCGTACGGTCACGGGCAGGCCATCCATGGCGGCGAGCGTGGCCTTGATGTCGCTCTTCACGAAGCGGAAGAGTTTCTTCAGGACCGCCGTACGCTCTGCCACGGAGGAGCTCAGGATCATCTTGCGGAGCAGGAACAAAGGTTCATCACTGCCCTTGCCGTAGAACATATGTTCCGTACGGAACAGGCCGATGCCCTCGGCGCCAAAGGCGCGGGCCTTGCGGGCATCTTCCGCCGTGTCGGCATTCGCGCGCACCCCCATGGTGCGGAACTTGTCGACCATCTTCATGAACTGCTGGAAACGCGGGTTCTCCGAAGAATCCACCAGGGGCACTTTGCCGCTGTACACATGGCCGCGGGTTCCGTTCAGGGTCACTAGCGCGCCTTCCTTTAGCGTCACGCTGCCAACGACGAGCGTTTTCTTCTGGGCATTCACATGCATGCCACCTGCGCCCACGATACAGCACTTGCCCCAGCCGCGGGCCACGAGCGCCGCATGACTGGTCATGCCGCCACGGGCGGTCAGGATGCCCTCGGCCGCACGCATTCCCTCGACGTCCTCGGGATTGGTTTCTTCGCGAACCAGAATGACCGTTTTGCCGGCCTTGGCTTGCGTGACGGCTTCCTGAGCCGTGAACACGATGTGGCCGCAGGCGCCGCCGGGTCCCGCAGGGAGTCCCTTGCAGAGCAACTTGGCCATGATTTCAGCCTTCGGATCCACAATCGGGTGGAGCAGCTCGTCGAGCTGGGCGGGTTTCAGGCGCAGCACGGCGGTTTTCTCGTCGATCAGTTTCTCGCCCAGCATGTCCATGGACATGTTCAAGGCCGCCGTACCGGTGCGCTTGCCGCTGCGGCACTGGAGCATGTACAGCGTGCCTTCCTGAATGGTGAACTCGATATCCTGCATATCCTTGTAATGCTTCTCAAGGGCATTGCGGATCTTGAGCAGTTCCTTGTAGATCGAGGGCATCTGCTCCTCGAGCGACTGAAGGTGCTTGTTCTGGTCGTTCTTGGTGTCGTTGTTCAGGGGGCTGGGGGTCCGGATACCGGCCACCACGTCTTCGCCCTGAGCATTGATCAGCCATTCGCCATAGAACTTATTTTCGCCGGTGGCCGGGTTCCGGGTGAAGGCCACGCCGGTGGCGGAGGTGTTGCCCATGTTACCGAACACCATAGCCTGAACATTGACGGCCGTACCCCAGATATCCGGAATGGACTCAATGCGGCGGTAGGAGATCGCGCGCTTGCCGTTCCAGCTCTTGAACACGGCTCCAACGCCGCCCCACATCTGGGCCATCGGATCATCCGGGAAGGCCTTGCCGAGCGCCTTCTTGACGCGCTCCTTAAATTTCTCGCACAGGATCTTCAGATCATCGGCCGTCATATCGGTGTCGGACTTGTAGCCCTTCTTGGCCTTAAGCTCGTGCATGATGCCTTCCAGCTGCATCCGGATGCCCTTGCCTTCGGCGGGTTCGAGGCCCTCGGACTTCTCCATCACCACGTCGGAATACATCATAATTAAGCGGCGATAGGAGTCGTACACGAAGCGCTCATTGCCGGTTTTGGCAATCAGGCCGGGAATGGTCTTGGTGCACAGACCCACGTTCAGGACGGTTTCCATCATGCCCGGCATGGAGGTGCGGGCGCCGGATCGGCAGGATACCAGAAGGGGATTCTGGGGGTCGCCGAACTTCAAGCCCATATCGGCTTCCATCTGGCGAAGCGCAACATCCACCTGCTCGGTCAGGACTTTTGGAAATTTGGATTTATTCGCGAAGAAATCGTTGCAACAATCCGTTGAAACGGTGAACCCGGCCGGGACGGGAAGCCCCAGATGGCACATCTCGGCGAGATTCGCGCCCTTGCCGCCCAAGAGGTTCTTGTCACTCGCGCCGCCCTCGGTTTTGCCGGGGCCGAAACTATACACATACTTCTTTGCACTATTCGATGCCATTGCTACGTACTCCTGTTTATGTTGTATCGCACCGTTTTTGCGGCACGACGTGTCAAACTGAACTCTCAAAACGGATCATGGCGAAGCCGGGCGGCGTTCGAGTCACACACAAAAACACGCGTCCGGCATAATCCGGCCACGAGGAAAGTCGTGACAGGGGCTCGCCGACCGCGCGAAATGCGGACTGGACAACCGAACTTGAATCGCTACGATTAACCGGCGCAATATATTGGATGAAGTGTAACATCGCAAGGCGTTTCTTGCGAGTCATGAAAAATGAGGAGAATCCGGTGTGAGTAAAACTTTGAGTCTGGCGGCAAACACCATTCGCGGTCTCGCGATGGACGGCGTTCAAAAAGCGAATTCAGGACATCCCGGCATGCCGATGGGAATGGCGGATGTGGCCGCCGTGCTCTTCCTGAAACATCTTAATCATTGCCCCTCGCGTCCGGATTGGGCGAATCGGGACCGGTTTTTGCTTTCGGGTGGACACGGCTCAATGCTGTTGTACAGCATGCTGCACCTGAGTGGATACGCATTGCCCCTGGATGAATTGAAGCAGTTCCGTCAATGGGGCAGCAAAACCCCGGGTCACCCCGAGTACGGCCACACGGTCGGAGTGGAAGCCACCTCAGGTCCCCTGGGGCAGGGGTGCGGCATGGGAACCGGGATGGCGCTTGCCGAGCGCATGATGGCCGCCCGGTTCAACAGCGGAGTCTATACCCCCGTGGATCACCAGACGTATGTGTTCTGCGGCGATGGCGATATGATGGAGGGCATTTCGCATGAGGTGTTTTCGTTCGCCGGTCACCTCGGCCTGAACAAGCTGGTTGTTTTTTATGACAGCAATCACATCACCATCGAGGGCGACACGGATCTGTCCTACAGCGATGATGTGCGCAAGCGCTTCGTCGGGTATAAGTGGAATGTTCTCGAAATTGACGGGCATAATTATGAGGAAATCGACAAGGCAATCCTCACCGCCAAGGCCGAGAAGGATCGTCCGACCCTGATCATTACCCATACGCACATCGCGCAGGGTTCTCCGCATTTGCATGATTCCCACAAGGCACATGGTGAGCCCCTGGGCGTGGAAGAGGTCAAGGCGACCAAGAAGGCTCTGGGTATGCCGGAAGACCAGGATTTCTATGTTCCCGATGCCGTGCGCGACCTGTTTGCCGCGCGTGCCCGAGAAATGGAGTCCAAGGTTTCGGGATGGGAAGCGGATTTCAAAAAGTACGCCGCCGCCTATCCCGAGCAGGCCAAATTGTATGATGTTTGTCTGAAGCAGGTTCTCCCGGCTGACCTCGAGAAGCAAATGCCGGTTTTTGACAAACCCGAGGCTACGCGCGTGTCTTCCGGAAAGGTGATGCAGAAGATTGCCAAGGCCATGCCCTGGTTCGTGGGTGGCGCGGCGGATCTGGCGCCGAGCACGAAGACGTTCCTGGACGGATTCGCCTCGGTGTTGCCGGGCAAGTTCGAGGGGCGCAATCTACACTTCGGTATTCGGGAACTGGGCATGTCGGCCATTCTCAATGGAATGCAGCTTCATGGTGGATTCCGCGTGTATGGCTCGACGTTCTTTGTGTTTTCGGATTACTGTCGGCCCACGATTCGCGTGGCGGCGTTGATGAACCTGCCGACGGTATATGTGTTCACCCATGATAGTTTCCACGTGGGCGAAGACGGCCCGACGCATGAACCCATCGAGCAGATCGCCAGCTGGCGTTGTATGCCCAATGTGTCAGTGATCCGGCCTGCCGATCCCACCGAGGCGGCCGCCGCCTGGCTCGCCGCATTGAAGAACACAACCGGCCCGACGCTGCTTCTGATGACTCGCCAGAACTTGCCGGTGCTTGACAGGACGGTTTATCCGGCTGCCTCAAATCTTGAGAAGGGCGCCTACACGCTTTGGCAGAGCGGCGAGGGGACCCCCGACCTGATCCTCATCGGAACCGGCTCGGAAGTGAGCCTGGCTCTGGATGCGGCGAAGGAGCTGGCCAAGGAAGGCAAAAATGTGCGCGTCGTCAGTATGCCGTCCTGGGATCTGTTTGAAAAGCAGAGTGCCGACTACAAGGCGACCGTGCTGCCGACCGACTGCAAGAAGCGGTTGGCGATTGAGGCGGGGTCCTCCTTTGGATGGTCGAAGTATGTCGGCTGCAAGGGACGTACCCTCTGCGTGGATCACTTCGGGGCCTCCGCCCCGGCCAAAACCATTGCCGAGAAATTCGGCTACACCACCGCGAATGTGGTGAAGCTCGCGAAGGAAGTATTGGGTTAATCAGACCCATGGCTCGATTCATCATACATGGCGGGAAACGGTTGAGCGGGACGTATGCTCCCGGCGGCAATAAGAATGCCGTCCTGCCGATGTTGGCGGCGTGTGTTCTCACAGATCAGCCGGTTGTTCTGGAGAATGTCCCCTTGATTGAGGATGTTCGCACGATGCTGGATTTGCTGTCCGGCATCGGGGTGGAGATCGACCTGAAGGGTCACACGGTCAGGCTTTGCGCCAAGGGACTTCGGCGTAGCAAGTTGGATCCCGAACTCTGCCGGAAAGTACGGGCTTCCATCCTGCTGGCCGGGCCGATGGCGGCGCGATTGGGGCGGGTGACTCTGTCGCCGCCGGGGGGTGATGTGATTGGCCGGCGGCGATTGGATACACATTTCCTGGGATTACAGGCGCTGGGAATTGATGTGGAGGGTGGAAAGAATTTTGTTTTCCGACGCAAACGCCTCGAAGGCGCCGCGATGGTGCTGGATGAAGCGAGTGTGACTGCCACTGAGAACGTGCTCATGGCCGCAACCTTGGCCAAGGGTGAGACGACAATCTTCAATGCGGCCTGCGAACCGCATGTCACCGATCTGGTTCTGCTTCTGAATAAAATGGGGGCGCAAATCACTGGGTTGGGCACGAATCGCCTGGTCATTTGCGGTGTGGAGACCCTGGGCGGAGCGACGCATACGGTGCAGCCGGATTACATCGAGATCGGGAGCTTTGTGGCCGCTGCGGCGGCCACGGGCGGCGAACTGAAGGTGGGCGGCGTGGAATCCGAGCCGATGCTCATTATCAGTAAGACCTTCCAGAAGCTCGGGGTCAAACTCCAGATTGATGGGACATCGCTGACACTTCCCGCTCGTCAGACGCGGAGGATTGTCAGGGATTTCGGTTCCGCGATTCCCAAGATCGAGGATGGTCCCTGGCCGATGTTTCCCTCGGATTTGATGAGTGTGTTACTGGTGGCGGCGACGCAGGCGAAGGGGCCGGTTCTGTTTTTTGAAAAGATGTTTGAGAGCCGGATGTATTTCGTGGATTACCTCATCGGGATGGGGGCGGGGATTGTCGTGTGCGATCCGCACCGTGTTCTGGTGACGGGCCCGTCCCGCCTGCACGGGATCAGCATGGCCAGTCCGGATATCCGCGCCGGCATGGCGCTTCTCATTGCCGCTCTCTGCGCCAAGGGCGAAAGTGTCATTCACAACGCCCAGACCATTGACCGCGGTTACGAACGTGTCGAGGAGCGCCTCCGCGCCCTCGGAGCTGATATCGTGCGGGAAGGATGATCCCGCTCAGGAGTTCAGAAAACCGGAATTGTCGCACCTTTGAGCCTGTGGGCGAGGCTGGATAGCGGGCGATAAGCGGGTTTAAGGGGTGCAGGGATGCGCCTGCGGCAAAAAAATGTTGTCGCAGGCGTTTTTTTTGTTGCTTTTATTAATACGTATATATACATATTAGTCATGAAGGCCATAAAACCCATAAAAAACAGGTTCGTGACGCGGCGCGAGGCGGTCTTGCGGCAGATCGCCGGAATCGGCCCGTTTATCGAAGGAACACTCGTAAAAGTGCCGCACAAGGATTGCCGCCATGTGGCGCACCGGCTGACCTACAAGGTTGACCGCAAGACGCACGCCGTCTATGTACCACTGGAGCGGGTCAAGGATGTGGAGACATGGACGAAGACATACAAGCGGCTCAAGGGATTAATCAGAGCAGTGACCAAGGCCTCGCTGGGGGAACTGCGCAACCACGTGAGGTCGCGAAAGGCAAGCCGGGGCGCCGGAAAAGCATCCGGCCGATAGCCCCTGAACTGGCTCGTGAACTAGTTGTAACGATCCGGCATTTCCTGCCTGAACTGGCGGTTTGGCTTGGGGACGTCAAGGACAAGCGGGATCCGAAGCTGGTGACGTTTCCGCTGAAGGTGCTCCTGCTTCAAGGGGTGTTGATGTTCCTGACGCATAGCGGGAGCCGCAACCACTTCAACAACTGGACACGCGATGCCGTCCAGATGGCCCGGCTCCTGGGGCGACTGATGGATTGCGAGGTGGAGTCCGTCGCCCATCTCGACACCCTGGAGGGGGTGTTGCGCAAGATTGATCCGGTGATGTTGGAACGGGTTCTGGCCGCGTCGATTCGCCGCCTGATCCGGATGAAGGCTCTGGAGGGATGGCGCGTGGGGAGCCGGTTCCTGCTGGCCATCGATGGTACGGGGATGCATTCCTTCAACGAGCCTCATTGCGAGGAATGCCTCAAGACGGAACATACCAACGGCACGGTGACGTACAGCCACAAACTGTTAGTGGCCTTCCTGGTGTCTCAGGATGGCTTCGCCTTGCCGGTGGCCTGTGAGTTCATCGAGAACGCGGGCGGAATCTATATCAAGCAGGATTGCGAGAAAAAGGCATTCCATCGGCTGGAACGGCGGGTACGTGACCTTTTCCCGCAAACCTCATTCTGGCTTTTGCTTGATGCGCTCTATGCCGACCAGAATGTCATGCGCCCCTGCTTCGCCCATGGCTGGAACTTCTGCATTTCATTCCTCGACACCGACATGACCGCCCTCTGGAAGGAGGCGCAAAGCTTACTTATCTTGTCGCCCGGACAACGCGCCTCCATGACACTCCCCAATAAAGAGGGGTCGCGGGAGGTGCGATGGATCAATGATCTGGACTATGCCGGAATGTCGCTTGGCGTCATTTTCCAGATCGACAGGGATGCCCAGGGGCAGATCATTGCCCAGTTCGCCCATCTCACAGCCAGACCCGTCCATCGAGACAACGTCTGGACGGTGGCCTCCGCCGCCAGACTCCGCTGGCGCTGTGAAAACGAAGGCTTCAATGTGCTCAAGAACGGCGGCTTCGCTCTGGAACACGTGTACAGCCGGAATCCCACGGCGTCAAAATGCTACTGCCACATCATGCTCCTGGCCCACCTGATTCAACAGCTTCTCATCCGGGGTCGGCTCGGCGCGGTCTTTGAGGCCGTCTTCAAATCCTTCCGGCATTATGGCCAGAAACTCGCCCAATCCCTGGCTTCCTGTATCCTCCCTCTGGATCTGTCCATGCCCGGCCAGATCCGCTTCTCCACCGCCTGACGCCTCGGGCTGTCCACCGCCAGATTCGCCGCCGCCGTCCGACATGACCTCCCGATAACGCTCGCTTCCCCGCGTTGCTATGCCCCCGTTCGCACTTATGCCCGCCATCCAGCCTCTCCCTCAGGCACTCCATTGCGACAATTCCGGTTTTCTGAATTTCTG
>CAMDCX010000013.1 GCA_945890715.1 PVC group bacterium
GAGATGAGCGGCTGGTTCCACCACGCAAGATCCGCGTCAGGACTTTTTTGAATTCCGTCCTTAAACCGATCCCGTAAGCGCTGCGCCCTAAATTTTGACAACCATTGTTTCATAATAATCCTAAAAGAAGAGTTTGAACAGAAGTCGCAAAGCTCGCGAAGGCTGGTGCGGCGAGTACGCCTCACCAGCGTGAATTAATATCTCATTCAAAACGACGGCGTTTGCGCCGCAGGCAAAACAATTTTCTTCTTCGCGGGCTTTGCGACTTCTGTTCAAATTCTCTTCCGTTCCCATCCGTGGAATCATGTGACAAACCAGGGCCAAACTGATAGAAGCATTAATACATTTTTGGAGCCGACTGGCAAGGATGACTAACCGGAAACAAGCCTATCTATTAATGGGGGATGACGAGTATCCCCTGACCACCGCCGCCCGCGAGTTGGTGAACCAGCTGGTTCCCGCTGCGGAACAGGCCTTTGGGCTGGAAATCATCGAGGGTCGGTCGGATTCGGAGGATGAGGCGGTGGCGATCATCAAACGCTGCCACGAAGCGTTGGTGACCCCGGGTTTTCTCATGGTTCGCGGAAAGCTCGTCTGGTGGCGATCCGTCACGTTTCTCGGAGATGTGAAACTCTCTGCAAATGAGGCGGTTAAGGCGGCCCTGAAGGAGCTGACGGGGGCGCTGGAGACCGGGCGTGCGGGGGATGCCACGCTTCTCATGACGGCCCCCAAGCTGGACAAGCGATCCGCCCTCTATAAACTTTTTTCCTCCCGGTTCGAAGTTCGTGAGTTCATGCTGCCTGAGAAGGCGTACCAGGTTGAGCAGATGGCGAGGGAGAAGATTCCGCGGGCGTTGAAGGATCGGGGAATTACGGCCGATGCCGATGCGTTGGAACTGATGCAGGCGCGGGTGGGGGCCGATTCAAGGCTGATTGAAATGGAGGCGGAAAAACTCGCGCTGTTTCTCGGGGAGCGCCGCCGTGCGACCCGGCAGGATGTGCAGGCGGTGGTATCGGCCACTCCGACCTCGGCAATGTGGGATCTTCAGGACGCCGTGGGTGAGCGTAATTTAAAGGAAGCTCTGGAGATTGTCGGGGAATTTCTGGCTGGCAAGGAGAACCCGATCGGAATTGTGATTTCACTCATGAACCGCGTGCGGGATTTGATGCTTTACCGGGAAGCGTTGGATCAGGGCTGGTTGCGGCTCGGGGGGCGACAGGCGGAGTGGGGAGGGATGCCGGAGGAGGCAGAAGCTCTTCTGGCGGCGGTTTTCAAGCGCGACCCGCGCTCAATTCATCCCTTTGTTGTGGGGAAAATGGCCGGACAGGCCCGGCTTTATACGGCCGCCGAACTGAAGCGTAACCAGAGCCTGCTAATGGAGGCTCATGAATCCCTGGTGTCCAGTCGTGTCTCAGGCCAGACCGTTCTGGAGCTAACCCTTGTCCGGATGACTCGTTGAATCGTCCTTCTTCGCCTCCGGCGCGGGCTCAGCGGGTTTAGCGGCTGGTGCGGAGGACGCCGTTTCCACATAGTTCATCTTCAAGGAGGTCAGGGTTGTTTTCAGCAGGCGTTCCTCATCCCGGTCGAGATTTCCCCTGGTCTTGGCCTCGATCATCTCCACCATATCAATGGTGGCCTGGGCGGCGTCCAGGTTCAGTTCCGTTTTGCCGGTCATCGGGTTGATGATTTTTCCCAAATGCTGCATGGCGGAAGAGGACAGCATGATGACCAGTTGCATGAACATGGCCTTGTTCATTTCAGCAGGGGCAGGATCTGACATGAGGGGTCCTTACTTCGCGGGGTTACGCACGACGAACAGGCCGGGTGATGCCTTTTTAAAGGTCCGGTCGGTGTACATCTTGACGTTCAGGGCGTTGATGGGTTCCTGTGAACGCCACTGATAGCCCTCGCCGAGGCTGGCTTCGTAGAGATCCTGAACAGACATGGGTCGCTCGGACTTCGTCAGAATGGTGGTGATCAGTTCCCGGAGGCTGGGCTGGGCCTTGCGCGGCAGGCGCATATTCCGGATGGACACGCTCAGGGGCGGCTCGCGCTTCTGTGCTTTTTTCAGAATCTCCGCCATTTCCACTTCCAGAACTTCAATCTTCCGGCGGATGTTCATGATTTTCTTCAGGTCGTCAGCTCGCAATTCATTCAAATTGATCATGGTCACTCCTTTGTCGTTATTTAAACGGGCATTATACATAGAGATAATGATGGATCAACTAGTATTTTGCTGATTATAGAAGGGTCTTATGTCTATGCGGGAATGCAGGGGGCATTTGGGCGCATGGCGCTTTCCGTTGGGGTTTATCTAAATAATAATCGTAATCATAATCGTAATCGTAATCGACTGCCCCGGAAAGGATTACGATTACGATTATGATTACGATTACGAAAGGAAATTTCAATAATCACAATCTCGCAAACGATTCTAAAACACCAGCAAATACAGGGTATTGTGCTCGTGAGACGGTGCCTATGGGATGACAGTGATTAGGATTACGATTACGATTAGGATGGGTGTTGCCCCTTACGGAAGTGCCATGCGCCCAGGGGGCATTTGTCCCGCGTTATGACCCTTGGATTCCGGTGAGGCGCCTGTTATGATCCGACAAAAGAGGAGAGTCCATGAGTGCGCTCGATAAACTTCGGATTCGTGATTTGAGGGTTCGGTGCCGGGTTGGGGTGACGGCCGAGGAGCGGCGTCTGCCTCAGGATGTGGTGATTACGGTGACGATGCATGTCGACCTTCAGAAGGCCTGCCGCAGCGACAGGCTGGGTGACACGGTTGATTATAAAGCGGTGAAGAAAGCCGTTCTGGCGGAGTGCGAGAAGAAGACCTTCCGGTTGATTGAGCGAATGGCCCAACGGGTGGCCGAATTGGCTCTGGTGGATTCTCGCGTCCTGCAGGTCGATGTGATTGTTCAAAAGCAGGGGGCGCTCCGGTTTGCCCGGTGTAGCGAAGTGGAGATCAGTAGGGAAAAGAATCCAGAAGTCAGAATCCAGAATCCAGAAGTCAAATCCAGAGTTCGGAAGATGGGGGCGGGAGAACGGAGGAAGCAGGATGAATAAGAAACGGGTAGCGGCGCTGGTCAGGGAATTAATTCAGGAAATCGGGGAGGATCCGACGCGGGAAGGATTGATCAAGACGCCCGAGCGGGTGGCCGACGCCTATGACTTCCTGACCTCGGGCTATCGAACCACGGCGCGGCGTGTGATCAACAACGCGATGTTCAATGCCGAGGCCAACAACATGGTGTTGCTGAAAAACGTGGAAGTGTACAGTCTGTGCGAACATCACATGCTCCCGTTTTTCGGGTCATGCCATATCGGCTATATTCCCCGAAAAAAAGTATTGGGCGTGAGCAAGCTGGCGCGGATTGTGGATTGTTATTCCCGGCGGCTTCAGATCCAGGAGCGGCTGACCGCCCAAATTGCCCACGATATCATGGATGCGATCAACCCCGAGGGGGTGGGGGTGGTGATAGAATGCCGCCACCTGTGCATGATCATGCGGGGTGTCGAGAAGCAGGATTCCGTCATGGTCACTTCCTCGGTTCTCGGTAGCTTCCACAACGACACCTCAACCCGTGCCGAATTTCTCAGTCTGGTCGGAAAGTAATCTTTAAGGTGATCCCATGTCGCGCATCGAACATGATCTGCTGGGGGAACTGGCCATTCCAGACGGGGTGCTTTACGGGATTCAAACCCAGCGGGCGCGTCTGAATTTCAAGGCCGCCGGCCGACCGGTTCATCCGGCCCTGATTGCCGCTCTCGCGCAGGTCAAGCTGGCGTGTGCCAAAACCAATGCGGAATGCGGGTTTCTTCCCCGGGATACGGCTGATGCCATTATTTCGGCATGCGAGACGATACTCCATGGCGGGCATCAGGAGCAGTTTGTGACCGATGCCCTTCAGGGCGGAGCCGGAACCTCGACCCATATGAATGTCAATGAGGTGGTTGCCCGGCTTGCCTCCCAACAACTCGGCCGTCCTGTGGATCCGTTTGATCATGTCAATCTACACCAATCCACCAACGACACCTATCCGACCGCCCTCCGGGTGGCGGCCATCACGCTGCTCCGTCAGTTGGAGCCTGTTGTGGTGGGTCTTCAGGAGGCCTTTCAGGCCAAGGAGCGTGAGTTTGCGGATGTGGTCAAGTTGGGGCGAACCCAGCTCCGGGATGCGTTGCCAGTCACACTGGGCCGGGAATTCGGAGCTTATGCCAATGCGCTGACCCGCGACCGGTGGAGAATTTTTCAATGTGTCGAACGCCTTCGCGTGGTGAATCTGGGGGGGACGGCCGTGGGAACGGGCATGAATGCCCCCCGGAAGTATATTTTCGGGGTGGTCGAAAAACTGCGGGACGTGACGGGCCTGAACCTCGCCCGCGCCGAAAACCTCATGGATGCCACCCAGAATCAGGATGCGTTGGTCGAGGTATCGGGGATTCTCCGGGCTCATGCGGTTAACCTGGTTAAGATCGCGCGGGATCTCCGCCTGATGGCGAGTGGACCGGAAGGGGGATTGGGCGAGATTGAACTGCCCGCCATTCAGCCGGGGTCAACCCTGATGCCCGGCAAAGTGAATCCCGTCATCCCGGAGATGGTGATCCAGGCCGCCTATCGGGTTATGGCTCATGATCATGAGATAAGTCTGGTTGTGATGTCGGGTGAATTGGAGCTTAACGCCTTTCTTCCCCTCGCGGCGGATGCCCTTCTGGATTCCCTGGATTTGCTTCGCCGGGCGGATGCGGCCTTTGCGGAATCCTGTGTTATGGGGATCGTCGCCCGGGTTGATCACTGTCGTCGGACGATGGAAAAGTCGCATGAGCTTCTGGCTGCGTTGATTCCGAAGATCGGGCATGAGAAGGCCGTCGAGGTCGCGCGCTTGATGAGAGAAGGGGCTTTGACGATCCGTGAGGCCGTTCGAAAAACCGGCGGAGTGCCGGATTCCAAACTTGATGAGTGGCTTTCGACCGAACGGCTTTGCGAACTTGGCTGGAAATAAACTCAAGGGCGGGACGCCCTTGCCACATAAAGAGACATGATGTCATGAGCGTCCATCTATTCAAGCCTGATGTGGAGGGGCAGTATCCGGATTATCTGCGGGATGAGTCCCGGAGACGAGGTCAGGCGGATTGGATTTCCTTCGCTGCTTCCGAGGAGGATATCCGGAAGGTTCTCCTCTCGCGGCACGCCATTACGACCCAGGGAGCCCGCACCGGCATCACCGGTGGAGCGGTACCGGATGGTGGACATATCCTGAACTTAAGCCGGATGACTCAGGTCACGGGACTGCGGCTGGATTCTGCCCGGAATGAGCTGTTTATGACCGTCCAGCCCGGTCTCTCCTTGCTGGAATTGAGAAAACTTTTGCAGACCTGCGAATTTGATTCCACGGGATGGACTCAGGAGTCATTATCAGCCTTAAATCAGTTGAAGCGATTTCCTTGCTATTTTTTTCCTCCCGACCCCACGGAAACTTCGGCTTCAATCGGGGGGATGGTGGCCTGTAATGCCTCGGGAGCCTGCACGTTTCGATACGGTGCCACCCGTACCTATATCGAGGCGATGCGGGTTATGCTTGCCGACGGCTCTGTGATTTCGCTTCGAAGGGGGCGGGAACGCGCGACCGGACAGGCCTTTTTACTTCACACGACGGATGGGCGTGAACGATCCGGCCGGTTACCTGATTACACCATGCCCGCGGTGAAAAATGCGGCCGGATTTTTCGTATCCAAAGACATGGACCTGATCGATCTTTTTATCGGTTCCGAAGGAACGCTGGGTGTCATTTCAGAGATTGAAATACGATTAATCCGCACCCCTGAGTGCCGTTGGGGGGTGATGGCATTTTTCCCCTCCGAAGCCACAGCTGTGGAATTTGTTAAAACCGTCAGGGCGCTTCCGCCAGGAGAACGCCCTGCCGCTGTTGAATATTTTGATTGTCATGCCCTTGATTTGCTGAGGAGGCAAAAACAGGAGAATCCCGGCGGTCTGGATATCCCCGCCCTGCCGCTGGAGTACCATACGGCGATCTACCTGGAGTACCATGGCGGGGAAGATCAGGTGAGTGCGGCGGTCGCTGAACTTCCGGAGAAGATGACGGCGGCGGGCGGGACTTCAGAGGCGTCCTGGATCGCCGATTCGGATCGGGAATTAGAGCGGTTTAAAGAGTTTCGACACGCTGTTCCCGAGCAGGTGAATCGGGTTATTGATGAGCGGAGAAAAAAAGAGCCGGAATTAACAAAACTTGGCACGGATATGGCTGTTTTAAATTCAGAATTGTCGTCAGTTATGGACTTGTATCGTAACGCTTTGAAATCGACAGGGTTGGAGTATGTGATTTTCGGTCATATTGGGAACAATCACGTGCATGTGAATATTCTGCCTCGAACCCTGAGGGAGTATCAGCAGGGAAAGGAACTGTATCTGCAGTGGGCGCGCCAGGTTATTCAGTGGGGTGGGACGGTTTCTGCTGAACATGGGATCGGGAAGTTCAAGGTGGCCTTGCTTCGGGAAATGCTGGGGGATCAGGTTTTGGGAAAAATGAGGGAGCTGAAGCGGGTATTTGATCCGGATGCAATCCTGAATAAGGGAAATTTGTTCGCATGATGAAAACCGTTGTTTTGACAGGTATTGAGGCGATGGACTATCGCGAGGCGCCGATGCCGTGCATCGCCCGTGACTATGAAGTCTTGTTGAGGGTGGCTGCCGTCGGGGTTTGCGGATCAGATGTTCACTATTATGCCTCCGGACGGATCGGTAGCCAGGTGGTGAAGTATCCCTTTGTTGTGGGGCATGAATGTTCGGCTGTTGTTGAAAAGGTGGGCCGGTCGGTGACGCGGGTTCGGGCCGGGGATCGGGTGGCCGTAGAGCCAGCCATCTCCTGTTGGACGTGTGATCAGTGTCTTCAGGGGCGCCCGCATACCTGTCGTAACCTCCGTTTTTTGGGATGTCCGGGGCAGGCCGATGGGTGTCTTTCCGAATTTATCGTCATGCCTGAGGATTGTTGTTACCCGATTCCGGCCTCCATGACATTTGAACAGGCGGCGATCAGTGAGCCGCTTTCCATTGGCGTATATGCCGTCACTCTGGCGGAGGTAATGCCCGGAGCACGGATTGGTATTCTGGGAGCCGGCCCCATCGGGCTGTCCGTCATGATCGCCGCCCGTGAGGCTGGAGCCGAAGCCGTGTACATGACAGACCGGCGTGATGCCCGCATTCAGGTTGCCCGCGCTGCCGGCGCCACTTGGGCGGGGAATCCCGATCAGGAGGATGTGGTCGGGGCCATCGTTTCCGCAGAGCCTCTTTTGCTGGATGTGGTCGTGGAGTGTTGCGGTCAGCAGGCGGCGGTAGATCAGGCGGCGGCGCTCTTGAAGCCTGGCGGAAAATTAATGATGGTGGGGATTCCTGAGACGGCTTGCATTTCGCTTCCCATCGATGTTGTCCGGCGCAAGGAGATCTGTTTCCAGAATGTCAGACGGCAGAATCATTGCCTTCAGGTGGCCTTGAATCTGATTGCGAGTGGCCGGGTGAATATGGATTTCATGGTGACGCATCGGTTTCCGTTTTCAGAGACACAGAAGGCCTTTTCGCTGGTGCATGACTACCGGGATGGCGTGGTGAAGGCCATGGTGTCGCTCCACGGCTGAAATTCCTAGGCAGGTACGCATATGAACCCAAAACCGGAACTGACGCCTGATCTTGACTCCATTCAGACAGAGCTCGCCCGGCTGGTTGTCCGTGACATGAAGATCCCCCTTGCCGGCTTGGCGAATCTTCTGGAGATGGCGGACCGGTCTTCTGCGAAGCACTTCAAGACCGAGGCCTCGCAATATGTGAACGATGCCTTGGGCGCCACAGAAACCCTCGAGGAATTGGTGGAGTTTTTACTGGGCGTGCGCACCATGATGGCCGGGGGGGGGAGGTCCGACAAGCATGCCTGCGATCTGTTCAGCCTGGCTCGAACCATTTCCGATGGCCTCTCGCAAGCGGCTCAGGCTGGAGGAGGTGCCATGATAGTCACGGGAGAGCCGGTCACCATATTCTGCGATATCGGTCCGATGTCCCGGGTGATCCGTCATTTGATCCGGCTCGCCCTCAAGGCAGGAGGCATGGGGGGGGTGGCAACCATCCAGACGGGAGCGTGCAAGGGTAAGGCCTGTTTGTCGGTTGAATGCACCCCGGCTCCTGGAAAAATCGACGGGGAAGCCGAGGGGCTTGGCTTGACCTATTGCCGTCTCGTGTTGGAGTCCCATGGCGGGTCATTAAGCATCGAGTCAGAGCCGGGGAAAGCTTGTCGCTGGAACTGTCTTATGCCTGTGGCGAAGGGCATGATGGCGGAGATTGTGACAAGATCCGAGGCATCGGCCCTGGAGCCGTCCCGTCGCTATCTCGGAGGCGGACATGACGCGGAAGAGAGCCCGGTGAGCGTGAAATCGCGTTCGATTGTCAGTCGGGGAACCCGTCACCAATTTGGCGTGGCGGTGGCCCTGATGTCCGCTATTCCGCTTCTGGCATTCTCCTATCTTCTCGGGGATGCCATGTCCTCCCGTTCTTTCGATATTGAAACCTTATATATGATGTTGCCCTCGGTTGTGGCGCTGATCTCCCTGGGTGTGGTTTTGCTGGCCCGGCATACGCTTGAAGTGGCCGCGCTCCGGAGCACAGTGGAGCGACTCTCCAAAGGGGAGTTGCCCCAGGTGGATCTCAAGGAGTTGAGCGAGGATTTTTCAGCCATTCAGCGGTGCCTGGGGTCAGTTATGAAGCAGACGGACGAGAAGGTGAGACTCATTGAGGCTCAGTCGAAAGCGCTGGTTCAGGCCGAGCAACAGCGGGTGATGGCGGAGACGGTCGGAGCCGCCTGTCATCATTTGGGACAGCCGGCGACCGTGATTCGGGTTTATCTTGATCTGATGAAAAAGGTCGAGGCGTCGCCGGAGATGAAGGCGATGATCCAGGAATGCCAATCGGCTGTCGAGGAGGTGGCGGGGGTTCTGCAACGCCTCCAGGGAGTGGGTCAATACCAGACGGAGCCTTATCTGGGGCCTGACGTGCGGGGGAAGTCCCGTGCAGATGAACGGATTTTAAAGATCTAGGTTAAGCGGGTCGCAGTGCGACAGGTTTCCCGAGCACTTCCATCGTTACGATCATTTTCCTGAGAGCCACCCGATCATGAAATCCCTCAAGCACCAGGGTCGGCTTGGGAACTTTGGGAATTGTGGGTACAGCGGCGGCCCGCTCCGCGGCCCTCATAAACACGCGGGCGGCTTCCTGGGCGGACTCGAGCGGCGACGGATAGGCCGGAACAGACTCAACAGTGTGAGTATGCACGGCCACCGGGCGTTCCCGCCGAGGCTTGGCCTGAAGCGGCTTGGTCTGAAGGGGCGGTGACGGAAGGGGCGGCGGAGGAACCGTCCTGGGTTGCTCCGCCGGCTTCAAGGTTTTCTCCATCTCCTCGAAGAACTTCCGCAATTCGTCCTGGGGGTTGTCTGGAGCCACCGTTTCGCCCGGCACCGGCTCGGTCTTGTCTCCCGCCTTCTTCTTACCCATGACCTGAGCCACAATCCACCCGATCACGGCAATGATGCCGATGATCATATCCATATCGGAGGCGGCTATGGGTAGAAAATTCATAAAAACAATGAGGCCCTTACCCCTGCTGTTTTTGTGTGTCGTGGCCTTCGCCGGAAATGGTTTTGCGCATATCCGTATCAGCCTGGATGTTCTGCATGCGATAGAAGTCCATGACGCCTAGGTTTCCTTTTCGGAAGGCCTCGGCCATTGCCCGGGGAACCTCAGCCTGAGCCTCGACCACACGGGCCTGCATTTCTTGGACAAGGGCGCGCATTTCCTGCTCCCGTGCCACCGCCATGGCGCGACGACCTTCGGCTTCCGCCTGCCGCAGTTTCTTGTCGGCCTCGGCGCGTTCGGTTTCCAGCATGGCGCCCACGTTGGCCACATCCTTGGCACCGGTTCCGGCAACGCTGATGTCGGCGATATCAATGGAGACGATTTCAAAAGCCGTCTGGGAGTCCAGTCCGCTTGCCAGCACCCGGCGGCTGATGGCGTCGGGATTTTCCAGGACGTGCTTGTAGGAGGGGGATGACCCGATGGCGCTCACAATGCCCTGGCCGACGCGGGCGATGATGGTGTCTTCCCCGGCGCCGCCGACGAGTTGTTCGAGGTTGGTGCGAACCGTCACGCGCGCCTTGACGAGCATGCGAATCCCGTCCTTGGCCACGGCGTCCAGCATGGTCACCTGGCTCTTCTGGGGATCGGGGCAGTCAATGACCTTCGGGATAACACTGGTGCGGACAGCCTCCTGCACATCGCGTCCGGCCAGATTGATGGCCGCCGCTTGCTGGAAGGTGAGCGCAATGCTGGCCTTGTCAGCGGCGATCAATCCGTTGACCACATTGATCACATCACCGCCTGCAAGGAAGTGGGCTTCCAGTGGGTCGGTATCCAGATTTAAGCCGGCCTTGATCAGTCGAATGCGGGCATCCACGATCAGCAGCGGCGGAACATGGCGCAGCTTCATGCCCACAAGGGACAGGATCGGCACCCGGGCGCCGGACATCAGTGCCCGCACCCAAACCTTGATGAAATAGAAAAACACACCCAGGATGATGAAGGCGATAATCGCCGAGAGAATGAACAAAACCCCAACAATATTATTCACGACCCACATATTCGCTCCTTTTATTGACTCGACAGTTTACAGCTTGCATTACACATTTTTTCTACACCGCTCCCGGCGGAAAATTTCCCGGCAAAGGCGGCGGTTTGGTCGCCGGATCCTGGGGATAGGACACCATGACGGGTATCCGGCGATCCAGAATGGCTCCAACCAGGGCACCCATTCCCGCCAGCGTCATGATAAACCAGAACACAATGCCGAACGGAAACGGAAGGCTACTGGCGGCGTACAGTATCAACAACCCCAATGCCATGACAGGAAAAAGAAGATGGGGAGGGATCGGTGTTTTGCGGCGTAGTAACAGGTGTCCCACAAAGAGGCCGGTAATGATTTTGCTGACATACATCAGGAGGGTATAAGCCAGAATCAGCATGATGCTCAGGGGAATTCCGACCAGGGTGAACAGAAGGAAAAACGCCATCATGGGGACGAGGGCAAAGGTGACGAAACCAAAGAGGAGGCAGCGCCAGACGGATTCGGAGAGCTTGTGAACGCTGAGGGCGACAACTCCGGGCATGAGCGAGACGAAGACCAGTCCCACTAGGATGGCCCCTGAAAGAAGGGCCAGTTGCACTATCAGGGAGGCGGTGGTTATGGGCGCCGCGGCCTCTGGCTCAAGGATTTCCTGCCGGATCATTTTTCCACCCAGCGCGACGCGGGAGTCCAGAACCAGATCCCGATCCATCCGGTACACCAGATTGCCGGCAATTCGGGTTCCCGGCGTGACGGTGATATCGCTGGCGGTGACGTTCAGGTTCCCGTTGAACCGGCCAGCGAGTGTGACTTTTGTGCCAAGAATACGGGAATTTCCGGAAATGGTTCCGCTCACAATGATATCCTGGCCGACCAGAAAGAGATCGCCCCCCACGGTGGTATTGGTGCCCAGCACCAGAGTGGGGGCAAAGGCCATGAGGTTCCGGCCAATAGAGCCGTTGACGGTGCAGGATTTCAGGGCCGCCAGCCGCGCATGGTTCGACGTGACCCCAGTCATATCTACGCTTTCCCCGGCCGCCCAGAGATCGGATCGGAAGGTGCCCGGAAGCCGCACAGTGGCAGGATTGGTCGAGGTTGTCTGGTTAACGCTGTCGGCGAGCAGGAAACAATCGTCTTCGGCCAGTCCGGAAAAGGTTACGGTACGCCCTTGCGCCCAGAGTTCATTGGTGGTCGTCTGGTTTTCGGCAACGAGGACGTTTTCGACCGATTGAAAATCAATAGCCGTGCAGGTGGATGCCAGCAGGATGAGGGAGAGAATGGCCGCGGCTCTGAAACTCATGCGTTACCCTTCCGGACGACAATGCGGTTTCCCTCGACTTTGACAATCGTCACCGGCTGATCCGGCTCAATGATTCCGCTTTCGGCGACCACATCCAGCCGCTGGCCGTCAATCAGGGCGAATCCGGCCGGCCTGAGTTGGGATACGGCGGTTCCGGATCGACCCATGAGCGCCTGCTTGGAGTCCGAGGACTTGAAAGACTTTCCATCCATATTGAGGGTCATTTTCTGGCCGATTCCGGAGCGTGGAAATAACTTGATCCAGGCTGCGACGGTGATGACCATCAGGATGAGCACTCCGAACAGGGTGTAAAAGCCGCAGGCATTGCTGATTCCGAACGCCACGATGACGGCGGCGAACAGGGCTATGCCTCCGAGGGTTCCCAGAACGGCGCCCGGCACAAAAATTTCAGCCCCGATCAACAGCGTGCCGGCGGCGAGAAGAACGATCAGCAGGGTAGTAGTGTCCATAAACTTAAGCTTTCTCGATACGGGTCACAATTATACGGTTCCCGCGGGCTTCGGCAATCACGATCGCTTCACCGGCTTCATAAAAATCACCCCGGGTGACCACATTCAGGCGCAGGGTGCCGAATCGTGCGGCTCCTGCGGGATTCAAACGGGTTTCCGTGATTCCCTGACGTCCGACCAGTGAAGAGGTATCAGAAGCAGCCGTGAATCCGTCGGTACGAGAAGTGGCACTATCCAGTATCAGCTTCCTGAACAGCCGTGTTTGGGGGAGAAGCCCCGCCACCAGCGCAAAGCCCACGGCGGAAAGGAGCAGGGATTTTGAAAATTCGATGACGGAAAACGAAAGTTGGGGCAGGGAGGGATACCACGGATCTCCGGGATAGTGCTGGATCATGGCCATCAGGATCGACACGATGATGAGGGTGATTCCGATAATGCCGGGGAGCAGGATTCCCGGGAAGAGGAACAGTTCAACCAGGATCAGGAGGATTCCCAGGGCAAACAGAGTTATTTCTTCCAGTCCCGAAAGCCCCGCGATGTGGGAGCCCCAGAACCAGATGGCCAGGAGGAGTGCCCCCAGAATGCCCGGCAATCCGAATCCGGGGGTCTTGAACTCGATGTAAATTCCCAGCAGACCCAGTGCGAGAATAATGATGGAAAAGGACTCGATGAACCGCGCGATTTCCTCGGCGCTGGTGACGGTGAGTTCAATCTGCTCGCAGTTCTCCTTGCCAATCTTTTTCAAGAGGGCGTCCAAATTCTCCACGGTTCCATCCGAGAGCAGGTTTTTTTTCAGCGGGCCGACCGGGCGTTCGGCGTCCTTGTTGGTCAGGGTCAGGAGCTGCCCTTTTTTGGAGATCACCTCATCGCCGATCTTGTATTCGGAATCGCGCCGAACCATGGCCTCGGCGAGTTTCGGGTCGTGGCCGCGGTGCTGGGCGGCGGCCCGGATCATGGCGGCAACATAGGAGACTGATTTTTCCTCAACGGATTCGGGCATGGGCTGAACCTCGCCAGTCAGACCCAGCATGATGGGCATGGCGTCGCCGATCTTGCTGCCGGGGGTCATGTAAATGTGGTCGGTGGCCATGGCGATGATGGCACCGGCCGAGATGGCGTTGGGGTTGACCAGCGTGTAGGAGGGAACCTTGAGACCCCTCAGCAGGGTGAGAATTTCCTCGGCGGAATCAACCCGTCCCCCGGGGGTGTCCATATCAAAGATGATGGCCTCAGCTCCCTCGTTTTCGGCCTCGATGAGGCCCCGGCGGATCACATACACCAGGGCGGTGTCAATGACATCGTGGATCGGGATGATGTACACCTTGCCGGGAACGGCATTCGTCGCAGCCCCGGCGGGCAAGGACAGAAGAGATAGTAATAGCGCCAGAAAACGGATGAATTTCATGGGGTAGGGTCTCCTGAGGCCACGGCATCCCGGATTCGAAGGATGGTGGTAATTTGACGAGAAAGATCTTCGACTTCGAGATCCTTGATCATCCAGTCGTGGTTGATTTTCTTGAAACTTTTGACAGACATCCGGCGGGTGAGGTTGGCCAACTTGTCGTAGCCGTGTGCCTGGAGCAGCATCGAGACCCCCTTATCCACCCAGATCCGGACACTCGCATAGGGCGCCATTCCGCCGACGGGGGCATGACGATCGAGAACATAACAGGGTTGCCCGCGATTTTTCTCTTCGCCGATGATGTGTCCGCCCGTCCACCAGAGGAAGCCGAGAGTGAGATCCATCCAGGACAGCCCGGTATTCTGGATGGCCTGATCAAGGGAAGGCGCCGGAGCGCCCCGCATCGGATCCCCTGTCAGGTAGAGGAACGAGACCCGTCCCTTATCCCGGAGTACGGTTAACTGTTCCAGCGGCTTTCCGAAGGCATCCCCGATGGTGTAGGTCGCCTCGCGCGGATAACGCAGTTGGATGGATATGGTGAGCCGACTCTTATTGCCTTCTTCCGGAGTGGTGAGGAGGTCGCCGGAGAGGCGGATGGGTTTGGAGGGCAGCCGGGCCAAAAGGTTGCTCATGAGGGCGTCCACCGAGGGCAGTTCGGCGACAGCCGCAGTAGGCGCCGTGATTATCGCCGGGGCCGGGTTGGTCTGGGCGACGGCGGAAAGCACCGCGACCACAGACCCCAACCCACAGACCATGAACCGGAATTTCATCACCCCATCCTTGAAAGGAGTTCCGCCTCGAGCTGGTCGATCGGAATCCGGATTTGCTTCATGGAGTCGCGTTCCCGGAGGGTGACGGTGTTGTCCTGAAGGGTATCGAAGTCAACGGTCACACAGAACGGGGTTCCGATTTCGTCCTGGCGGCGGTAGCGTCGGCCGATGGCGCCGGTCTGATCGTAGAAGCAGGGCCAGTGACGGCGCAGGGTGTTGAAGAGAGTTCGCGACTTATCCACCAGTTCGGGTTTGTTCTTCAGGAGCGGGAACACGGCGACTTTGATGGGGGCCACGCGCGGGGCGAATCGCATCACGGTTCGGGCCTCGAAGCCTTCCGGAGGCTGTTTCCCGGGCTCGGCCGGAATCGCCGGGCCGTCCTTGGGAATCCATTCCTCATGATAGGCGTTGCAAAGCAGCGCCAGGGCGATGCGATCTACGCCGGCGGAGGGTTCCACCACGTGCGGAATAAACTTCTCGTTGGTTTCCTGATTGAAGTATTCCATGGATTTTCCGCTGAATTCCTGGTGGCGGCTGAGATCGAAATTGCCTCGTGCGGCAATGCCCTCGAGTTCCTGGATGCCGAAGGGAAAGGCATACATGATGTCCACGCAAGCGCTGGCATAATGGGCCAGTTCAGCTTTGTCGTAGACATATTGGGTGATGCTCTCCTTGGGAAGTCCGATGGACTGGTACCACTTGACCCGTTCGGCCACCCAGTAGTTGTGCCATTCCTGATCGGTGCCCGGCTTGATGAAGAATTCCAGCTCCATCTGCTCGAATTCGCGTGACCGGAAGGTGTAGTTGCGCGGATTGATCTCGTTGCGGAAGGCCTTTCCGATCTGGGCGATACCGAACGGGACCTTCTGGCGGGACGTTGCCAGCACATTTCCGAACTGGGCGAAAATGCCCTGGGCGGTTTCCGGGCGCAGGTACGCGACGGACGATTCATCCTGAAGGGGGCCGACAAAGGTCTTGAACATCAGGTTGAAGGCGCGGGGATCCGTCAGTTCCTTGGAGCCGCAGGTCGGGCATTTGGTTCCCTCGGGAACCTTGAACTTTTCCTCAACCTTGGTGCTCTCAGCGGGTTTAAGGCCCAGTTCCTCGAACAACTGGTCGGCGCGGAATCGTTTTTTGCAGCCGCGGCAGTCAATCATGGGATCGGTAAAGCCGCCGACATGGCCTGAGGCTTCCCAGATGCGGGGGTGCATGATGATGGAGCAATCGAGACCCACGACATCCTCGCGGTCGCGAACCATGTCCTGCCACCAGGCGTCACGGATGTTACGCTTCAATTCGCAGCCGAGCGGACCGTAATCCCAGAACCCGTTGATCCCGCCGTAGATTTCAGAACTTTGAAAGATAAATCCCCTCCGCTTACAAAGCGAGGCGAGGTGTTCCATGGATAAGATTGATTCTGCTGTGCTCATGCGGGACATCCTGTAGGAGGGGGGCGTGAGGGGTCAAGGAATTTCAAACAATCATAATCGTAATCGTAATCATAATCCTGATCCTGCGCCTGGGAAGCGATTACGATTATGATTACGATTACGATTATGAGGCTTGCTGACGGATAGTTGCATTTTTAGTGAAGGGTTGTGTATAGTCCCGCACATTATGGATATTGGAATGATGCTGATATATCTGATCAAGGGAGTTATTCTTGTTTTCTCCATTGTGGTTCATGAGGTGGCTCATGGTTATGCAGCTTACCGATTGGGAGACCCTACAGCGGCTCATGCGAACCGGCTGACTCTAAACCCCATAGCTCATGTTGATATATTTGGATCCATCATCCTGCCTGCAATAATGATCTACTCTGGTAGTCCCGTTGTCCTGGGGTGGGCAAAGCCGGTCCCTTTCAACCCCTATTATTTCAGGAATTATAAAAGGGGTGTCATGATTACCGGTGCAGCCGGCCCGATCTCCAACTTTGTTCTGGCCATGATTGGGGGGATATGCCTGTTCCTTGTTTCTTATGTCTTTCCGCAGTCCCCGGAAATTGTTGCTTGGAGTTTGGGTAGGTTTATATCCATAAACATCAGCTTGGGCGTTTTTAACCTGATTCCCATTCCGCCACTTGATGGCTCGCGTATTCTTTATGGTTTATTACCATCGCAGTGGGCTGATAAATACATGAGTATTGAGCCCTATGGCATATATATACTAATCGCCCTTCTGTTCGCCCTTCGTTATCTCTAACCACTTCCCTGCCTACTGTACCCTGATCTATTTTCTCGCCTGTCTGACGGGTTTTTTCATAGCCGGGACGAGTTTACGTTTGGCCAGAAGGTCATGAATTTTCTGCGGGGATTCGCCGGTCAGATCCCGATCCCATTCCTGAATGGCCAGACCATTGGTCTTGATGGAGGACAGCGTTTCCCGGATCAGGCCCAGAGTTTTTCGTCCGGCCACCAGAACCAGAGAATGCGAATCCGCCTTACGGGTTTGTTTCAGGGCTTCCTTGATGACTAGCCCCGTGAAATGACGCTGCCCCTCCAGGGCATGCCGTTCGCGATGATCCTCGAACCCCCGTCCGTTATTTGACTTTTCCCGGCGCTGGGCGCTGGTTTTTGTTTTTTCAGGGTTTACCAGACATTCCCGCTCCATCAAGCGGGGACTGGATTCGACCTCGGGGGTTATTGAATCTTGCAGGGAAAAAAACCGTGCGCAAAGCGCATCGGCAACCACGACGGTGTATTTACTCATGGTCGCGTCCTCCTGAGGGGCCGTGTTCAAGAGTTCCTAAGTTTCGCTCCGGCATCTTGCCGAACCCCGCGAACCTCGCCGCTCTATCCCGTCCAATCCCTCTAAGCAGTATTGAAGCACTTTGCCAGACGGTTTGCAAATGGTGAATGCGCCTTTTCAGGCCGGTGTGACTGAAAATCATCGAAGAACTTGCGGAGAGCCCTTCTGTCTGGCAGTATCCCCCGCCGTTGTAAGGGACATCAGCCTTTTTGAGATGGGAATGAATGCGTGATTGCGACATCAAAACTGACCAAGCGATTCGGGCAGGATATATTGTTTGAGGACGTCAGCGTCCAATTTACACCCGGGAACTGCTATGGCCTGATTGGCGCCAATGGATCGGGAAAATCCACCTTTATCAAAATCCTCGCGGGCCTGATTCCCGCGAGCCAGGGTGACGTTGTCATCGGTCGGGACTGTACACTGGGGTATTTGCGTCAGGATCATGCCGAATTCGATCATGTTTCAATTCTGGATACGGTTTTCATGGGGAATAAGAAACTTTGGGATCTTCATCTGGAGCGTGAAACCCTGTACTCCAAGACGGATCTTACCGATGCCGAGCATGACCGCAGTGGCGTTGTTGAGGATGAATTCGGCCAGGCGGGCGGCTACACCATGGAGGCGGATGCCGCCAAATTGCTGGCCGGTCTTGGATTCACGGAAGACGTATTTACCCGGGAAATGAGCACGCTACAGGGCGGCTTCAAGCTCCGGGTTCTGCTGGCCCAGGTCCTGTTCGCTCATCCCGATGTCCTGCTGCTGGATGAACCCACCAACCATTTGGATATGGAATCCATCGAGTGGCTGATCGAATTGTTGAAACGGTATGAGGGCACCGTGGTCGTCATCTCGCATGACCGTTTCTTTTTGAATCAGGTGTGTACCCATATTGCCGACTTGGATTATCATGAAATCCGGATGTTCACTGGCAATTATGATGATTTTACCATCGCCAGCCTGGAAGCGCGCGAGCTGCGGGAAAAAACGAACAAGAAGCTGGAAAAGCAGATTCATGACCTGAAAACCTTTATCAGCCGGTTCAGTGCGAACGCCTCCAAGGCTAAACAGGCCACCTCCCGTCAGAAGTTGCTCGGTAAAATCGAGTTGGAGGAAGTGAAGCCCAGTTCGCGGGTCTCTCCCTATATCCAATTCAATCCAAAACGACGACTGGGTGACAAAGTCATTTCGGTTAACCATATCGCCAAGGGCTATGCGACCCCGCTCTTCTCGGATTTTTCGTGCAAGATCAAGCCGAAGGAGAAGATTGCGATTATCGGAAAGAACGGAGTTGGCAAGACCACGCTTCTGAAAATCCTGTGCGGGTTGCTGCCTCCGGATTCCGGTTCCGTGGTGCTGGGCGATACCCTCCAGTTCAGCGTCTTTCCCCAGGATCCCGGGGAAATCCTCGATCCCGAGAGTCAGGCGATTACCTGGCTTCGGCAATTTTCAGACGACAAGGATATTTCCGAAACGGAACTCAGATCCTTTATGGGTCGGATGCTTTTCAGCAAGGATGATGTGTTTAAGCCCATCCAGGTCCTGAGTGGCGGTGAGAAGGCCCGGCTTATGCTGGCCAAGATGATGCTGGAGGGCGGAAATATGGTCATTCTGGATGAGCCCACCAATCATCTGGATCTGGAGTCCATTGAAGCGCTGAACTTCGCCCTTTCGAAGACCGAAAGCACCATTATCTTCGTGTCCCATGATCATCGGCTGATCGGCTCGCTCGCGACGCGGATCCTGGAAATTAAGGACGGAAAGATTCTCGACCGTTCCTGCGAATCATGAGGGACAGCCCATGATGGTCTGGCTTTTTTATTGTCTTCTGGGGAGTGTCGCCGGGGTATTGGCTGGATTATTGGGAGTTGGCGGCGGTCTCATCATTGTGCCCGCTTTGGTGACATTGTTCATCAAGCAATCGTTTCTGGCCGACCAGATCCAGCACCTCGCGGTGGGAACGTCGCTGGCGAGTATTGTGTTTACCTCCCTTTCCAGTATGCGGGCGCATCATCAGCGTGCGGGGGTGGACTGGGACATGGTTTGGAGGCTGTCGCCCGCCATTGTCATCGGTGCCCTTTCTGGCGCCTGGGTGGCCTCCCTTGTTTCCACCCGGGGGCTTCAGTGGATTTTTGTGGTGTTTGTCTACGGGGTCGCCGCACAGATGTTTTTCAAGGCAGAGGTTCCGCAAACCCATGCCCGATCACGGCAGGGAGTTCTGCTAACCGTGTTGAGCGCCCTGATCGGGGGAGTGTCGAGTCTGGTGGGGGTAGGTGGCGGGAGCCTTCTGGTGCCCCTGTTGTCCTGGTGCAATCTCCCGATGCGCCGGGCCATTGGCACCTCGGCGACCATCGGTTTTTTTATCGCCACTGCCGGAGCAGCGGGAAGCATGATGGCTGGATGGGGAGTGGCCGGATTGCCGAAATATTCCATCGGCTATGTCTATTGGCCTGCCGTGGCCGGCATTGCTCTTCTGAGCACGCTGACTGCGCCGTTGGGAGCGCGCCTTGCCCATCGCGTGCCGGTGCCGATGTTAAAGAGGTTCTTTGCCGTTTTGCTGTGTGTCATTGGCCTCAAAATGACCATGGGACTTTTATAGTCCCTTATGAATGGTTGGTAAAATCAAGGTTCTTATTATTTTGTGTACGAGTGTACGAGTTGCGCAAACTTGATTAGAAGGTTTGCGCAACCTGAAACGAGACAGAATCAATCACATTCATGCCAACCATTTTTCAGGGGACTGAGCAACATGAAACACAGCATAGACTGTAATTATGCCGCCTCCATGTTCATAAAAAAGGGCGAAAGGAAATCGGCGCAAGAGTGCACGGCGGTAACGCTCATGAACCATTTGATGTATCAGGGGATGACGCTGGATCAACTGGACACAAGCTTCTACAGCTCGAAGGAAATCCAATCCCAAGCCCAACGATTGATCCTCATACCATTCATAGGCGGTTCGGATATCGTCCCGAGCCTCCTGTAAAAAAATCAATTCGTTACACATTGTGGCCCAGGACTGACATTTTCACGGCGTCCCAAGTCATTGCAGATTGTGGGTTATTGAGAAACAGGGCTTTCCGTCTGGTGAGCTCCTTTTTCTGCCAATCCGGCACAGGCATGTCGTCCCCATCCTTGGCAATACTATCCCACAAATCCTCGACGAGCAGAATCCGCTCGGGAACCGAGAGTTCTTCTAACGTGTCCAGTGCTGCATTCATGCTGTAATTATTATCGCTCTATTCCGTAAATGCAACTTGATTTCCAGCAAGAGGAACCAGGTCTCGTTTAACGGAAACTTCCCCCTCCCCAGATTCAGCACCTCGCCGTGGGAACGTCGCTGGCGAGTATCGTGTTCACCTCGCTTTCGAGCATGCGCGCGCATCATCAGCGCGCCGGGGTGGATTGGGGGGGGCGCACGGGACATGCTTTTTGTCCACATCAGGGACAAGGGAAAAGTACTGGGGACAGACTTCTACAATACTGCAAGTTGTGAATTATATTTAGCTATTGATTTCCTATATCGGCACGGTATGGTTGTCTCATGAATTCCATCCAGCGCCCCGCCCAGCCAGAACCCCGGGAAGCCATCATTCGCCTTCGCGGCCAGGCCGTCATCCTTGATTCTGACCTTGCCGCTCTTTACGGTGTCACGGTCAAGCGGTTTAACGAACAGGTAAAGCGCAATGTGGATCGGTTCCAGGATCATTTTATGCTCCGCCTTACCGAGGTGGAGTGGACGCAGCGGAAGAGACTTCTAATTCCCCTGCCCCATTGTCTGGAGAATAAAACGAGGAAGGTTTCACCATGAGACATGAATTAATCCCCCTAGAGCGAATCGAAAGAAAAATCCTGTTGCTTCGAGGACAAAAGATTATGCTCGATCGGGATTTGGCCGAACTGTATGAAGTGCGTACCAGTCTCCTCAAACGAGCGGTCATGAGAAATGTCGATCGCTTTCCGAACGACTTCATGTTTGTGCTTGATAATCAAGAACATACAACTTTGAGGTGCCAATTTGGCACCTCAAAACCTGACACGAGAGGGGGTACTCGCTATTTACCTATGGCATTCACAGAGCAAGGTGTTGCGATGCTTTCCAGCGTGCTGAACAGCCCTCGGGCCGTCCAGGTAAATATCACAATCATGAGGGCATTCGTGCGTCTCCGGCACATTCTGGCAACACACGCTGATTTAGCGCGAAAACTGGGCGAACTGGAACAGAAATATGACGAACAATTCCGAGTCGTGTTCGATGCGATGCGCAACTTAATGTCGCCGCCTGACTCGCCGAAGCCTCCTATCGGATTCAACGTCAACGAACCACACGAGGCCTACCGAACCTCTCAATAAGTGACGGAAAGGGACATTGTCTCATGAATTCTATCCAATTGCAGATCGACAATGTTTATGTCCCTGTTGGCCCCTTTTTTCGGTAACGCTACTAATGCCAGTCGCCGTCTACGATCCGCCCTTTCCGACCCCACCACGCTTTGAGTCATAATCATAATTACGATTATGATGGGGAGTTGGCTAATACTCGCGATTTTTAAGGCTTCGGATTCCCAGCCATAACGGAAGAGACACCATTAGGCCGGATAGCAGGATCACCCAGAGGCCGGCGATGAGGTTGCCTTTGATGAAGAGAGACTGATTGGGGAACCTGTAAGACTCAACTTTTCGGGCAAATGCGGTGACTGCTGTCGTTCGCTCAGATTACCCGTCGCAATCTTTTTGTTAAACCATGTTATTTATTGACTATATAAATTAATTTAGATATTTAGTTTTTTTTATGAACATGACGCACGGCAACCGACACAGGCGAACAGGCCTTGACAACTGCACCATAAATGGTACATTTCGTGACATTGCAGACAATACATTGAGGCTAACGGTTCATTTCTTCCGAACCGGAACGGGGGGTGAGCCGGTTCGAGAGTGGCTGAAGGGGTTGTCCACACCCTGCAAGAAAGTGATCGGCGAGGATATTAAGACCGTTCAGTTCGGCTGGCCACTCGGAATGCCTTTAGTGGAGAAGATTGAACCAGGATTATGGGAAGTACGAACCAGACTCAAAGACGGCATCGCGCGAATCTTGTTCAGCGTGGATGGATCGAACATGATTCTGCTTCATGGTTTCATCAAAAAAACGCGTCGGATTCCCCTTCAGGAACTCGACACGGCAAGAGCCCGAAAACATCAATATCAGGAGTCCACATGATGAAGAACAAACACAAGGGCAGTAGTTTCGATGAATACCTTGCCGAAGAGGGACTATTGGCGGAAACGGAAGCCGCTGCCGCCAAACGCGTAATTGCCTTTCAAATTGAACAGGAAATGGCTAGGCAGCAACTCTCCAAAAGCTCTTTGGCAAAGATCATGCAAACCAGCCGGTCGTCCTTGGATCGTCTTATGGATCCGCGAAACACCTCAGTCACGCTTCTAACACTCGAGAATATTGCAACAGCCCTAGGCAAGCGGCTGAGGATTCAGCTTGCATAGCACTTTGCCCTTGCCCGGTCTCGTGGGCGGGCGTGGCTTCGTGGGACTGAGAGGGGAATAGGCAATCTGAAAACGGTTGGTGTACCGCCTTCAGGCGGCTAAGAGAAGGCCGGCTAAAGCCGGTACACCAGCGTCAGGAATCAGACTTGGACCGAAGTAACCCACTCCTACTGGCGCCAGATTCATTGGGCTAATACTCGCGATTCTTAAGGCTTCGGATTCCCAGCCATAACGGAAGGGACACCATTAGGGCGGATAGCAGGATCACCCAAAGGCCGACGATGAGGTTGGCTTTGATGAAGAGGGAGTCCGCAAGGCCTTCCGAAACCCGCCAATGCCAGATCAGGCCGAAGGGAAGAATCGACCCCAGCATCATGCCCAGGCTGAGCACGAGATTCAGGGTGCCGCCAAATCCGGAAATGATGGCGGCAGGGTTCGGTTGCTTGAGATCAATGAACAGAGCGCCAAGGCCCGTCGATAGCGCCGAGACCGAGAGGGAAATGGCCACGGCCAGTCCGATGGAGATGAGGCTCAAGGCCGACCCCGCCTGAAGCATCCAGGTGGCCAAGCCCATCAGACCTGCACTGATGGTGACCATGGCGAGCGCGGCCAGGAAAAATTTGGTCAGAAGAATTCGCCGCATACCGGTGGGCGCCAGCCCCAGAATCCAGAAGCTGTGTCCTTCCAGGCTGAGCTGGGGGAAGACGAACCGGGCGGCGAGCGAGCAAATCACCGACGAGACACTGAAAATATTCAGGAATACGACCAGGTTCCGCCAGATCGGGGGCATCTCGTTGTAATGGAATGACCGGAAGCTGGAGAAGTACAATCCCAGTAAGCCGAAAAAGATCAATGCTTGCGACCACTGGAGGGGATCGCGCAGGAATGACCGGATGTCTTTCATGATCATACCCCGGATGTCATGGGGAAGAAAGGCCAGTAGTCGATCCAGCCAGCCCAGCAGTTCATCCCTTCGTCGCCGGATTTTGGGCGAGCCGGTCACTTGCTGGTAGGCGGTATAAAATATCCGCCGTCCGAATTCCTGAATCAGCAGGAACAGCAGGGCCGTATTGGTCACCAGAACCAGCCACAACATCCCACCTCGCAACCACTGCCCGTTCGTCAGAGCCATGATTCCTTCTGCCGTCCAATTATTCGGCATCAGGGGATGGGTGGCCAATTGCAGGCCCGGCAGGAACCGGTTGAGGATGAATGTGGCCTCCTCCTGTATGACCGGGCGGATCTGGAGGATGGCTCGGATGGCGAAGATTAGCAGGATGACGGCCGCCGCGCCCCAGACGAGACGACTCCGGGGAAACCACCGGACGGCGGCGAGGCTGATGAGGCTACCGAGGGCGCCGCTCAAAAAGACGAACGGCAGGGAAAACACGACCGTCCAGAGGGCAAAGATAAGCCCCAGTTTTTCATGCCAGGCATAGGCGGCTGTAAAGGGAATCATCAGGAAGAAAAACGCCCAGGAACTCAGCAGGGTAGACTCGATGAATTTGTAGGTAACAAAGGTTCGGGTGTCGAGGGGGGCGGTTAATAGAAAAAGGGTTTCGCGGGATCGAAAGAGGGTGGAGTAAGAGGTGATGATATTGGACATCACCAGCATGGCGCCCAATCCGAGAAAAAAGAGGGAAAAGAGGCGGCGGGTGATCATGAAGCCTCCACCGCCCAGGTTCGCGAGAAATTGAAAGCCGTTCAGGAACATCATAAAGAATCCACCGACCATTCCCGCCGCGAAGAGAAGAATGAAGACGGTTTTGAAGATGGATTCCCGCTGGAGAATGCGCCGCAGATTGCAGAGCGTATTCCAGTTCTTGATCCAGATGGCAGTAAGGGGGTGCATGGGGGGTGGGGTTCAGGCCTACTTCGCCAAGGCTTCGAAGGCCATAGGGGTTGAGGGGTTTAGCGGTTCGGGGGAGGCGGTTAGGTTGAGGAAGATGTCTTCAAGGGAGCCTTTGTCGCCGGATTGGGTGCGAAGATCCCCGAGTTTCCCGAGGGCGATGAGGCGGCCGTCTGAAATGATGCCAATCCGGTCGGCAATGTCCTCGGCCAGGGCGAGAATATGGGTGGTCAGCAGAATCGTCATGCCGTCGCGAACTTTTGCCCGGAGCAGGTTTTTGATCATGCGGATAGAGTGGGGGTCGAGCCCGATCAGGGGCTCGTCGATGAAGATGACCTTAGGGGTGTGGATGAAGGTGGCAATGTAGAGCAGGCGCTGTCTCATGCCGTGGGACAGTTCGCCAATCAGGGCATTACGTGCCTCCTGCAGTCCGAACTGTCTTAATGAAGACTCGATATGTCCAGACAGGTCGGGAGGGGCGACATTGTAAAGTCCGGCAACAAACTTGAGGAATTCGACCGGGGTCAGTTTCTCATAGAGGAAAGGCATATCCGGGATATACCCCATGATGCGCTTGGCTTCGACGGGTTGCTTCTGGACATCGAAGCCGCCGATGCGGATCGTTCCGCTGTCCGGACGCAGCAGACCGGTCATCATTTTGATGGTGGTTGTTTTTCCCGCGCCGTTCGGCCCGAGAAAACAGAATAATTCACCGGCCGGGATTTCAAGCGACAGGTCATTCACCGCCTGGACCGTGCCGAAACGCTTGTTGAGATGTTGGATTGAGATCATGGACTCTCCACTTTAGACAGGGCTTCCTTTGCCGTGCAACTTTCCATCGCCAGACCGAACGGGGCTTGCTGCCGGATCATCGTCCCCTCGGCATCCATCCAGAAGAGGGTCTCCATGCTGTCCAGTTTGGCCGTCATGACGATGGTCTCATTCGTGCGATTACGTAGAATCAGGGTTTCGCGGCGCAGGGCCCGCACGGTCATATCCTGAGCCGCGAGGGTGAGGGGGTTAAAGATCCGTATCGTGATCTGCTTGCCGGGGGAGAGGGCTTTGAGAGACATTTCGGTCAGGGGAGAATAGATCACGGCGTCATCGGGGATGATAATCGTCATGTGCTGAAGGGAGCTTGCGCTTTTAATGTCGACATCAAAGGTGTTGCCTTGAAGGCGCTTGCCGTCCACGGTGATCGTATAGCCTGCGGAAGAGAGCGAGAAGTGGAGCCGTTGCAAGTTGTACTGGGCATCCACGGTGGCCTCCGAAGTGACCGAAATCCGGTGGCGAGTGCCCATGAAGGTGAGGGAGAGCAGGGTTCGGTTTTTCAGGCGGTATTGGCAACTGGCGTTTTTTTCGTCCACATCCACCGAGGTATGCGTGTAACCGATGGGTTGGTTCTGGTGGGTAATGATCATCCATCGATCCATGACCATCATGCCGCGATCGAGGACAGTCCGGTACCCGGGGGACGTGTGATTCCAGAGTCCCGGATAGACCTCGCTCAAAATCAGCCAACTCATGGCACCAAGCCAGAGCAGAATGACGGCACCTGTGGCAATCAGGCGTTTTGAGGGGGATTTCATGGGTGTGTGAGAATAAACTGCAGGACGCCGTCAAGGGTGGTGGCTATCGGGCCGTGAAGGGTGGCCAGTTTTGCCTCCGACTGATGTCCACCGGTCATCAGAAGGCAGGGGATTCCCATGGCTTGGGCAACCTCATAATCATGGGTGGTATCCCCCACCATCAGTGTGTTCTCCCGGGGAAGCCCGGTTTTTTTCAGGAGGGAATGACCCAGATCCACTTTTGAGGCGGCATAAAGATCGTCCAATCCGTAAATATGCTCGAAGTAGTGGATGATGCCCCGTTCCTTCATCATGCGTTTCAGGAGGCCTTGTTCACAGGCGGAAAGAATGGAAACGCCGATATCGTTGGCTTGCAGACGGTCTAACGCGGCTTTGGCACCCTGGCGTAAGGGCGCTGCAAGTGAGGTTGTGGCATAGGCCGCATGATATTCGACGGCCACGTCGTTCCAGTTGTCCCGGGAAAAATCGAAACCGAGTTTGAGGTAATAGTTCCGGACGGGAAAATCAAAGACATCCAGGTATTGCTGAACCGTTACCCTCGGTAAGTGGCGGCGGGTGAGAAGGATGTTGATGGCGTCAACGCAGGCCTGAAGGTCGTCCAATAGCGTTCCGTTCCAGTCCCAGATGATGTGGTTGTAAGTCGCCATGGCTGACGAAAGAATGCTCAAACTGAACGACTTGCGCGAGAGATTTTTGCGATTTGCTTAAAATAAATTGAAGCGTATAGTCGTTTTGTTATTGGACATCATGATTATTGGAACACAATCAAAATGCGGGCAGGCCCTTCGACGCCGCCCCTTCGGCGTTGCTCAGGACAGGTCAGGGCAGGCCATGGTTGAATTCGTGGTGGTGGCGGGGATTTTGCTGGCGACGGTGGCGATTATGACTATTTTTCTGAATACGTTTCAGAGCTATGGGACACGGGTGTTGAATCTGGTCGGGTCGGAATATCCATAAGGAGGCGAATATGAAGCAGAATCGGAAGAGCGGACAGGGAATGGTTGAGTACATTATTATCGTGGCGGTGATTGCTCTGGCGGCCATCGCGATCTTCGGCGTGTTCGGCGACACGATCCGAGCCAAGATGGCGGGCGGTGTGAAGCAGTTGGATAGTGACAGTAGTGCTGCGGATGCCGCCGTGTCGACCAAGTCCGAGGCCTTTTTGAAAGATTTGAAGTAAGCCATTCGCTTTACATGGCAAGCCTTGAACCGTAATCAATCAATTTCCGGATCCCGTTCCGGGCAGGGATTAATTGAATCCTGTATTGTGGTCGCCTTGGTTTGCCTGATTTTTTTTAGTGTTTTCCAGCTTTCGCAACTATTTGCCGCTCAGGAAGTTCTGGACTATGCCGCCGGGCGGGGTGCGCGTGCCCGGACGGTGGGATTCAATCATTTCATGGTTGAAAAAACCATTCGGGTCGGGGCCATACCCAATGCCGGCCGACTCGTCAATCCCGTTCATTCCGGTGGGCCTTCCGGCCAGCATGCGATTGAGTCGGCGCGAATTCCGCTTTATCTCGGGGGTGAGAACGAAGGCCGGTTAAGGGCGATTCTGGATTATGATGCCTGGGAGACGATCATTTTTGGAGCCTCTTCCTCACTGGGTGACGGAACGTTGCGACAGAGCATTGAACAGAAAGTCTCTCTTACGAATAATCCCTTTCATCGCGCCTTTTATGATTCTGATTCCATTACGCTGAACGGGGAATGTACTCTGGACGAGCATTACACTCTTTATCTGGATGAGGCGGGATGGTGAACCGGATGTCAAATCGTTCAGGGCAGGCCCTGATTTTTATCATCATGATTCTGGTGATCCTGGCGTTTGTGGCGCTGTGGAATTTTGATCTTCATAAAATCATCTATGTCAAATCGTTGAGTCAGAATGCGGGTGATTCGGCTGCACTGGCGGGGGCGCGATGGCAGGCGACTTCACTGAATCTCATAGGCGATCTGAATGTGATGCAGGCGGTGGCGTTGACCCGGGGTGACACCAATGAGGCGGCGGCCATCAGTGAATTGCAGGCCCGGTTGTGTTATGTCGGCCCCATGATCGGCCTCGAGGCCGCCCAGCAGGCTGGAAAGAATAATGGGCTTTTCAACAATGACCGGTTTACCGCCCGTCTGATGAAGCATGCCGATACGGTGCTAACGGATTACAGGGCGACGGGACCCGATGGGCGAATGTTGTTCCAGGAGCCCTTCCCGGGGTGCTGGAACGAGTATGCCCAAATGATTCAGGCGGTTGCCGCGAACGGGGTGGCGGTGGGGCCAGACAATGCCCGGTACTATTCCGATTATTCCGGAGGAAGTTTGCTGCTGATTCCTGATTTCTATGACGCCGTGGCAGGAACCGATTGGTGTTGGTTCTACCACCATGCCTATGATTTTCTAAAAACATACATCGATTACCAGTCCTGGCCGCCCCTGCCCGAAATCATTCCGACGCCGGAGCCCTTGAATTGCGAGTATTTCGGACTTGGTCTCAGGCGGCTGGATCTGATTGGGGATGCCCGCGCCCTTCCGGCGATGGACTCTGTGAGAGTGGAGCGCGGCCTTTCACCGGATCCCCTCAGTCCCTCCCTGGGCTCCATGATGTCAGCCTGGTATTGTTATGATGAGTCGATCTGGGGCCCCTGGGTTTCAATATCACCGGATGGCGAAAATAATTTCCCCGCCACGGGGCCGGTTAAATCCTGGTATGACTACGCCGGAGGCGATGCCGTTACCCGGGTTATGGCCACATCGCCCCGTCTGTCTCCCGGGGCGGGAACCAGCAAGATTACCTGGACTGCAGCCGCCAAACCGTTTGGCTATCTGGAGGGTGGGGGCAAGCAGATTAAACCCAACGAATATGGGTTGGTTCTTCCGGCGTTCCGGGAAGTCAGGCTTATTCCCACGGATGCCTCCTCGGCCCCTGCGGGCGGCTCGTTCAATTTGGATTGGCGGGATCATATTGAGGGACATCTGGATGATTATCTGGCCACGGGAACGACCGTTGCGGGGTGTTATTATTGTATGGCGCTACTGGTTTGGGGAAACCCGGTCTTCCGGCAGACGGGCATTGACTGGCTTGAGGACAACAAGGGGTCCTGTCAGACCTACGGTGGCCCGGGGCGGCATGGTGGCGGATCGCGGCGGGGGCATTGAAGAGTGAGATGTAAAGAGTGATGAAGACCGACGACATAAATTGGGGTGAGCGCTCAGGGCAGGCCATGGTGGAATTTGTGGTGGCACTGGTGTGCATTTTGGTGCTGGTGGCGGGAATCATCCAGATTGCCGTGCTCGGGTTTAAGCAGTCCAGGCTTATGAGCGAAGCGAGACGGGAGGCGGGGCAAAAGGCGATGCTTGAGGCCTCCTCCTTTGCAGGGCCCCAGTTCATTTCCGCCTGTACCGTTGGGTCTGATGAAATCGCCTATTCTCTCGATGATGGGAAGACTGACGGGGATGTGTCGGAGCTGACGGTCGGGGTGGCCAGCCACGCGAAGCCGGAGGCCCTGAATGACCTTTGTCCGGATAATCCCATCTCGACGGTGGCTGGAAGCGCCTTTCCTCATTTCTCCTTTGGCCTTGTGGAAAGCGAAAAGACTGAACGTGTGGATCTCATTCCCATCATCCGGGAACTGGTTTACGGGAAGGATTCGGTTGAGCTGAAGGGAACGGTCTGGATGACCTGGACAAAGGGGCTGTATTGATGAGGAGTCTTGCACGATCACTTCAAATCGGGATTCCCGCACTACTCGCGGGTCTGTCCGCCTTTCTGGTGCAGGCGGCAGTCTTTCAAACGGGCGGGAAAACGGGCGGCGATCTCCTGAATCCAGACTCCTATGGGCGTTGCTTTTACCGGGCGGCGATGCAGATCAATGGCGGCCGGGCCGAGGTGAGCGTGATCGCCTGCGAGGGGGGCGTGGATTCCCTTCGCGCCGCGTTCAGAGTTGAACAGGCGACCGGGGAGGGACGAACCCTGTGCAAGGTCATTTTGAAACCTTCCCCCGACGCCCCTCCGCTGATGGTCGCCGTGGCGCAATCGGTCAGCGAGGCGAAAGCCTCCCGATCTGCTGAAGGGCGCCATCGAATTGATGACATTCCCATTCCCTCCGGGGCACGGGTGTTGAGTTTTCAGAGAAATGAAGAGTCCCGAACCTCCCTGGAACGATTGGCTGTCAGGATGCCTGCGGACGGGTTACGCGGGTATTTTGATGCCATTCTGGCTCGAAATGGCTGGTCGCGGCTGTTTCCCGAATCGCGGGAAAGCGGACTCATGGTTTTCGTGAAGGGGGCGACAGTGTGTTGCGTCGGAGTCGGCGCCGCAGATTCATATGGAGAAAGCCGCGTCACCCTGCTACATAAGCAGGGTTCCGTGAAGTAAGCGACAGGAGTGTGTAGTCATGAAACAACGCATGGTGTTGATCCTATCGGTGGTGATCGGTTTATTGGCGTTCTGGATGACGCGGAGTTATTTCCAGGCGCGACTGGCGGAAATTGACCGGGAACGGGAACGGCTGTTTTCCAGCGAGAAACGCGTGGATGTCCTGGCGGCCAAGCGGGATCTGCCCGCCGGCACCGTGCTGATCAAGAAGGATCTCGCCGCCAAAAGCATTCCCGGCCGTGATGTCAGCAAAAACACCATTACGGTTGAGGATGCTGAGCGGATCTTCAATAAGAAGCTCAAGTACAGCCTGGATGCCGAAGAAACCCTCATGTGGTCGTATGTGGATGTGCCCTTCCGACCCGGTTCCGGCCTGGCGCCCGTGATTCCCCAGGGAATGCGCGCCATATCGCTGGCCATCAGCGGTGCGGCCGGAGTCAGCGGACTGCTTCAGCCCAATGACCGTGTGGATGTGCTGGGCTCTTTCACCTTTCCCTCCCGCAAGGATCCTGAAAAAACGGAGTGGGTGACGTTGACCATGTTGCAGGATGTTACCATCCTGGCCACCGGCCAGACGCTGGGCCGGACCGATGCGGGAGACCGGGGTCGTGCAAATACCGGGTACAATACGGTGACTGTTGCGGTGACGCCCCGTGAGGCGGAGTTGCTGGTGTTCGTGGAGAATATGAGAGGGCATCTGACCTTGTCGCTCCGGAATCCGGAAGATATCAGTTATGAGAAGAATCTCCCCGAAGTGAACTTTGACCGGGTGGAAACTGAATTGCCGGCATTGAACACTTACCGTCAGCAGATCATCCGGAACAAGAGCGGTCGATAATGTATCTTGAAATACGAAAACCTGATGACAGCGTAAAGGTGACGGAATTGCCTGCCGGGCTTTATTCGGTCGGCTCCGAGCCCGAGAACCAGATTATGCTTCCCGGATCGGGGGTCTCCGGTCGTCATCTGATCCTGAATCTCAGAGGCGGCACGTGCTGGATTGAAGACCTGACATTCGGGGGGACGCTTCTGGAAGGTGCGGTCATTCATGGCCGGTGTGAACTTCTGGAAGGACAGCGTCTGAAGGCAGGGGGGTATACGCTCCGGCTTTTTTCGGAGATTCCCAAGCCGGTTCCAGTTCGTGCTGAACCCGAGCCGGTTCCGGCTACGCCCATCCCGACGCCCGTGCCGCCTGTCCCGCCTGTGCGTGTGCCGTTGCGGGTGGAGCGTGATGAACGTCTGGTAGCCCGCCGACAGGCGGTCAAACAGCAGATTCATAAGGAATTGCTGGACCGCATGGATATCAAGCGTTTAACGGCCTCCCATGTGGAAGAGGGGGAGTTGCATCGACGCGTGCTCGCTACGGTGGAGGGGATTGTCAAGGAAGTGGCGCCCCGGTTGCCCCCTGAAATTTTGCCCCAAACGCTGGTCAAGGAAGTCTATGACGAAGCCGTGGGACTGGGAGCCATAGAGGATTTTCTGGCCGATCCGGATATCACGGAAATCATGGTTAATGGAGCATTGCGGGTCTATGTGGAGCGTAAGGGTCGGATTGAGCTGACGGATCGTACGTTTCTGGATGACAAGTCCGTGCTCTCGGTGATTGAACGTATTGTCTCGCCCCTGGGCAGGCGCATTGATGAAAGTCAGCCCTATGTGGATGCCCGCTTAAAAGATGGGTCCCGTGTCAATGCCGTCATTCATCCGCTCTCGCTGATCGGGCCCTGCCTGACCATTCGGAAGTTTTCAAAGATTCCTCTCACCTCCGATGATTTTATCCGGATGGGAACCTGGACCGAAGGGATGCGGGATTTTCTGAAAGCGTGCGTTGAGGCTCGGAAGAACATCATCGTTTCGGGCGGAACAGGTTCAGGAAAAACAACCCTGTTGAACGTCCTGAGTAGTTTCCTTCCCGAAAACGAGCGGATTATCACCATTGAGGATGCGGCTGAACTTCAACTCAAGCAGGATCATGTGATTTCCCTGGAGTCCCGGCCCCCGAACATCGAGGGGAAGGGTGCGGTAACGATTCGGGATTTGGTCCGGAATTCCCTGCGTATGCGGCCTGACCGGATTGTGGTGGGGGAATGTCGTGGCGGAGAGGCGCTGGACATGCTCCAGGCGATGAACACCGGGCATGACGGCTCCCTGACCACGGTTCATGCGAATACCCCGCGGGACGTCATTTCCCGCATGGAAACCCTTGTGCTGATGTCCGGCATGGATCTTCCCATTCGTGCTATCCGGGAACAGATCACGGCGGCTGTGGATTTGATTATTCATGAGGCGCGGTTGAGTGACGGTTCCCGGCGGGTGGTGAATGTCACCGAGGTGGTTGGCAGCGAGGGGGAACGTACCACCATGCAGGATATTTTTGTGTTCGAGCAGAAGGGCTTGAATGCGGACGGCAAGGTGATGGGACGGTTTACCCCGACGGGCGCCATTCCCACGTTTTTGGATGATCTCCGGGCGCGGGGTGTGTCGATTGATCTCTCCCTTTTTGATCCGAAACGGCAGGGTTGATTCAAATCATGAGTTCAGTAGTCATTTTATGGGTGGTGCCGGGGTTGTACCTCCTTTGCCTGGGCGGGTTGACCTACTTTATTCTTCAGTCATTCCGGACGGCGGCATCGGATTACGCCACCGCCTATTCCGAGACAACCTCGCGCCAGATGGAGGATCTCTTTCTGTTCATTCCTGCCCGGCGCGTTTTGGAGTTGGCCTCCGCCTCGGCGGCAATTTGTTTTCTTGCCGGTTTTTTGTTGTTCGGGGGATTTGACGGGAGTTCCTTTACGGTGGGATTGGTTCTGGGCGGCGTGTGCGCCGGATTCGGGTGGACTATACCCAGGACTGTTCTGGCGGTCATGCGGAAACGGCGACTGCAACGGTTTAATATTCAGTTGGTGGACAGTCTGGTCAACATGAGCAATGCCCTGAAGGCGGGGTTCAGTATTCAGCAGGCAATTGAGTTGGTGGTTCGGGAAGGGCAGAGTCCGATTGCCCAGGAGTTTGGTATGTTTCTTCATCAGACGCGGGTTGGAATGCGGATGGAAGAGGCGATGGAAAGTATGCAGACACGGGTGGGGAGTGACGACCTGGCCCTGATGATCGGCGCCCTGGAGACCGCCCGCCAGACGGGGGGGAATCTGACCGAGGTCTTTGAGAAAATCGCGCATACCATCCGGGAGCGGATGCGGATTGAAATGCGCATCCGAACCCTGACCGCACAGGGGCGGTTGCAGGGTCTGATTGTGGGGGCTATGCCCCTTCTCCTCGGGGTAGCATTGTTTTTCCTGGATCCGGGGATGATGCTGGCCTTTCTGCGATCCGGATTTGGAATCAGCCTTCTGCTGGGGGTTCTTGTTCTCGAAACCATTGGAGCGCTGGTGATCCGGAAGATCATCAAGATTGACGTGTAATCATGAATGCGGCGATTGAAATAATAGTTTGCCTTCTCTGGGCTGCGTTTGCAGGGCTTTCGACCTGGTATTGCGCCCAGATCCTGAGGCAGGTCACCTACGTGACGTTGGCTGATGGACGTCGCCAGGAACGACGGTTGCCGTTTCTTTTCCGCCTGCTGATTCCCCTGGCTCCGAATCTCAATCCGGTTTTCAGCCGACCGACTTTTGAAAAGACCAATGCCGAACTGTCCCGTAAAATCGTTTCGGCAGGGTACGGCGGGCTGCTGACCTCGGAGGAACTTCTGGCCTTGAAGGTGCTGCTGCCGTCGGTGCTGGGGATCCTGCTGGTGGCTCTGATGTGGGCCCTGTTGTCCATGGTGCCGGGAAAGGCAGGACTGGTCTTGCGCAGCCATGAGGCGTCCTTTATGGGGATCATCCTGCTCTGGTTTTATGCCTATCCCGGGCTTTGGTTGCGAGGCGAGCTTAATGAGCGGCACCGGAAGATTCAGAAATCACTCCCGTTTGTGCTGGATCTTCTCACCTTGTCGGTCGAGGCGGGTCTTGATTTCATGAGTGCCATGCAACGTATCGTGGAGCGGGGTAAAATCGACGCGTTGGGCGAGGAGTTGGTGCGGGTGCTTCGGGAGATCCAACTGGGAAAAACCCGGCGGAATGCCTTGCGCGATTTGGGCGAACGGGTGAACCAGAAGGATTTGCGGTCGGTGATCAATGCCCTGGTGCAGGCGGATGAACTGGGCGTGGGGATCGGGTCTATTTTAAGGATTCAGTCGGATCAAATGCGCCAGCGCCGGTTTGAGCGGGCGGAGAAAATGGCGAATGAAGCGCCTGTGAAAATGCTCTTTCCCTTGGTCGCGTTTATTTTCCCCGCCGTTTTCCTCGTCCTGTTGGGTCCCATTGTGTTACAGATTCTCAAGCAGATGTAGGGTGTGGTTTCGTTATGGCGAAAACAATTCATTTATCGGTTGTGAAGGGACCGGGCGATATCCGGGAAATTCACGTCCCCCTCGAAGGCGTCCGGATTGGCCGGTCATCCCGCAACGACATTTCCATCGTCGATAATGCCATGTCCCGGTTTCAATGCCGGTTTTTCTTCAAACCCGGTGAAGGGCTTTGGCTGTCGGACTTGGGGAGCGCCAATGGCACTCTGGTCAACAACGCGGTTGTTCAGGAACAGCAATTGAAGGTGAATGATGAGGTGCTGGCCGGCGACACCCTTTTCCGTGTGATGTGCGCGACGGAGGAGGCTGTCGAGTCCTCTGTCGACCTGGGGCTCAAAAAGGGGGCGGGACTGTCCGAATCCTCCGGCGCCCCGGGTATGCGCCGTAAATTGATGGCGATTGCCGGCATGTTGGTGTTGCTGATTGTGCTGATCTGGACCCCGTGGAATAAACTGGCGGGTGTTTTGACGTGGGAAAAAAAGCCGCTCGTTGAAGCGCCGCGTGAAGTGTTTCCGGATCTGGAGATTGCCTTGGAGCGGGTGGAGGGCTCTGCTTCCAATATTTTCCGGTATGCCCTTGAAATCAGGGGAGGCCGCCTGATGGTGCAGGTGGATGATTTGGACAGTAACCGGCACGTGCGACGCGAAAAAAAGGTGGCGCCAGAATTGCTACGGGATCTGGCGCGCTCCCTGGAAGCCGGTGGTTTCTTTGAGCTTCGGGAGGAGTATATGGGCTTGGCACCGGGCATCCACGAGGCCTTTGATCTGGCAGTGACCATCGGGGTGAAAACGCGACGCGTCAAGGTGGTCAATCACCTTGAGCCGGAAAGTTTTGCCTCCGTCCGGGCGATCATAGAGGAATTCGGAAAGAACGAACTGGGTCTGGCCGCCCTGGCCATTGATCTGGCCACATTGCTGGACAAGGCGCGTGAGGCGTTATTGCAGGGTAAGAAAATGTGGGATGAGCGCGAGGTGCGAGACGGGAATCTTTTCAAGGCGATCCGGAGTTACACGGAGTGCGAGTGGTATCTTGAAACCATTGAGCCGAAACCCGGATTTTACGGGGAGGCGGTTAGCGCCAAAGCCGATTGCCAGCGTGAACTTCAACGCCGGTACGAGGATCTTCTGTTTTTGGCAGAACGGGCGGTCAAACTGCGGGACTGGAAAGAGGCGGATCGTCAGTTAAAGGTGATGCGGGATATGATTCCCGATCCGTCTGATGAGCGGTATCGCAATGTGGATAAAAAAATGGTGGATGTGGGTCGGCATCTTTCGGTGGAAAAATAACATGGCACTCCAGGCTTTAAAATTTGGACTAGCGTTTTTGTTATTTGCCTTCAGCCTTCCGGCGGGCGCGCAGGAGTTGCCCTGTCGCCTGAGTCTGGCGACCATCCCGGACAAGGCGACCGTGACTTGTGATGGCATTTTGCGGGAAGAGACTCCCACAACGATCAATGGCTTGCGGCCCGGACTTCATTTAATCGAAATTGAAAAGGCCGGCTTTCTTCCGGCCAAGCGAACCCTTACTCTCACGGCGGGTCAGCGCTCATCCGTGGAGATTCCCCTGGAACGGTTGACGGGGTTGATTCTGGTGCGATCCATTCCGGACGGAGCCGATCTTGAAATCAATGGGGCACATCGAGGGAAGGCACCCCTGATGATCACGGATTTGCCGCCAGGTCGCTACCGGATCAAGGCGTCCTCAGCGGGATATCTGAGTCGCGATGTTGAAATGGAGGTGGTGGATCGTGTTCCGAAGGCCGTGTTGGTCTCCCTGGTCTCTGATTCCGCCATGCTGACCATTGGGTCTACGCCTCCGGGAGCGGCTGTGACGATCAATGGGCTTTCCAAGGGCGTTACCCCCTGCAAATTGGACCGGTTGCCGGCCGGCGAGAACGAGGTCATGGTGTCATTGCCGGAATATGGTGTCTACCGCGCTCGCATCAAATTGCAGGCCAATGAGGAACAGACGCTGGATATTCCGCTCAAGGCGTTGCCGTCAGTCTTGACGGTGATCTCAACCCCGGCCGGGGCACGGCTTTTTGTGGATGACACGCTCCGGGGACAGACGCCTCTCACGCTGGACAGTCTGGAGGCGGGGAGTCATGTTCTCCGCGCGGAACTGGACGGATACGAGACCCAAACCCGACCTGTTGAACTCAATAAGGCTGAGAAAAAAGTCGAGGGATTTGAGCTGGTCCGGAACGTGGGCGTTGTGTCGATCATGGCTCGACCCAATGGCGTGAGTGTGCTGGTGGATGGAGTCGAGAAAGGCACGATCGTGCCGGCTTCCAATGAGTCGGTTGGAAAACTGGATGTGGAGTTGCCGGTCGGGGCCCATGTGGTGTCCCTCCGTTATAAGGGATATGGCACCGTTGAAAAGCGGGTGACCATTTTGAAGGGGGAGACTGTCACGCTGAAGGAAATCCTGAAACGGTTTTTTGTGGCGGATACCCGTATAACCCTGACGACGGGGGAAGTGTTGACGGGCGTACTGAGCGAGAAACTTCCCTCCGGGGATGTAAAGCTGGAAACCCAGCTGGGTATCTACAAGACCCTTGAATCCTTCCGGATTAACACGATTGAACCTCTGAAGCCGGAAGCGGCAAAGTAGCCCACTCACAAAAGAAAAACCCGTTCGGCCAGTGACCGGAACGGGTTTTCCATCAAGCCTTTAGGTGGCTCGAATTACTTTGCAACCGCAGGAGCAATCGGAGCATCGGCAGGCTTGTCGCAAGCCGCTTTTGCGCACTTCTTAGCATGAGCCGGCTTGGCCGCCTTGAGTTCTTCAGGAGTCAGAAACCCATCCTTGTCGGTATCAGCCGCTGTGAACTTGGCCTCGCCCTTGGCAGGATCCTTGCAGGAGGCCTTAAATTCAGCCAAAGACAGCTTGCCATCCTTGTCAGCGTCGGTTTTGGCGAAGAAACCGCCCTTACCCTTACCCTTTTCGCCCGCCATAGCCGCACCAGCCACCATCAACACCACCGTCGCACATACCACCATCGATACAATCTTCTTCATCATAACTCCTTGTTGTTTGTCCCTTTATTGAGACATGATTGATAAAACGATTGAAGTAGGCTGTTTATTGTGCCCGGCGAAACTTTTTTTAATTTTTCAGGGTAGCCAGCCGGATTCAACCTCGAGGACGGAGCAGGCTTTTCCACCTCCCCAAGCCAGACGCCACGGCTTGAGGTTGCGAATGATCTTAACGGGTCGGTGGTGTTCATCCAGAAAGACCCCATCAATCGGAAACCGCATAAAACAGGTATGAATGGAACGGCAGCGGGGAATCAGCAATCCCCGGCCGACTTCAAGGCGGGGTTTTCCCATGAGGCCAAGAGCCCGTTTCCAGAAGGTGTCGGCCCGGTCGACGTGGGTCAACATCGGGAAGCGCTCCTGAAGCGAGACCGCCATGGCGTCAGGTTTCATATCCCGAAATGGTGCGGCAGGTGCGGCGACGGATGTGAGTGAGACCCCAGCGAATCAACTGGAAAAACGAGGGCGGCGTAATCGCGATCAGCCGGGCAAAAAACTTATGGAGCGGGGGGTGAGACGCCTGGTGAACATGTTTGTGGTAGGCAGCCAGCGAAAAGGCACGGTCGGCTCGCAGATAGCCGTACCAGAGCAGGGTGCCGGTGCCATGGGCGGTGTCCATGGACTCATTGGAATTTTCACAGGCCTCCGTGCCGTAAATCGGTTCCAGCGCCCGGGTCATCCGCGACCAGCCGGACATGACCTCAAAGGCGGAATGCGTCCAGGTAAAAATCCGCGCGGTTCCGCACCGGTTGAGGACAAGCGGTTTGGCAATCAAATGAATTGTCTGTCCCTTGAGGCTTTCCAGAATCATCCCCACATGGGCGAAGTAGGAGTCAAGGTAGGGTTCCCGTTTTGCTGTCGCCCAAAGTCGGCGGTTGATGACACAGGCTCCGATAAACCCGATGGACCATGCTTCGGTCTGAAAAAATTCCTCCACCGGCTTTGGGACATCCTGTTTCAGAGGGAGCGATTGTTCATGCAGGACCAGAGTCAGCGTTTCATCCACCGAGGCGTAGTTGACGTAGACGAAGGGTAACTCGACAGAGGCGTTTTCAAGAACAGTCAGTACGGTCGATACGGCTTCGGGAATCATCCGGTCATCTTCGCCGATCATCCAGGCATATCGGCAGGGGCAAAGATCCACCGATTTGAGGATGTTCCGGTCAATTCCCAGATTGACCGGGTTCCGGTCATGGAGGATGTGGGGATACTGGGTGCGAAGCCGGGTGACGACCTCCACATTGGTGTCATCAGTCGAGTCGTCGGATAAAATGATGGGAATTTTCCGGTCGCCAATGGAGCGGATGATGGACTCCACGCAGGCTGAAAGCTGATCCGGCCGTTTGTAGGTCGGAATGCAAATACCCAGTAGATCAGAAGGTGTAGAGTCCATGCGGGTTATCTCTTAGCGTAAGGCGGGCGCCCTTTCCAGCCCAGTTTTCGCAATCCTCTGCCCCCCAGCGTAATCGCGGAGCGCCACAGGGCGACCGGCCAGGGGAAGTGACGCCAGAGAAGCCTGAGATAGTCGCGCTCCAAGGCCAGATCACGCCGGGTTGAACTGATCCCTGACGCATCATTGTAATTGGCGATGGTTTTGGGGAGGTATTGGAACCGGAACGCCGGATCACTGAAACATCGCATATTTACCTCCCAGTCGGCCTGAGTGGGATACTTGAGATTGAAGGGGTGATTCAGCAGGGCCTGGCGGGGATAGAAGACTGCCTGATGACAGAGGTTGGTTAAGGCGAGTTTGGACGCGGAGAACGGCCCGTCATAGGTGCGGCTTGACTGGCGCCACCAGGCGTTTCCATAGTAAATGGTTCGCTTGTCCTGAAGGAGCGGGAGGATGGCTGCAAGATCGACAGCCAGGGTGTCGTCGCTTCCCAGGAAAAGGATCCAATCCCCGGCCGCCCGGCGAACGCCTTTGTTCATGGCGTCATAGATTCCCGTATCCGGCTCACTGGACCAGAAGGCAATCTGGTCCTCATACCGGCGAAGCAAATCCACCGTGCCGTCTGTGGAGCCTCCGTCGATGACCCCATACTCCACACGGGGAGCCTGATGGGCGATTACGCTCTGGATGCAGGCGTCCAGCGTGGAGGCGCCGTTCCGGACAACGGTGATAATGGTGAGAATCGGGGCGTCAGCCCCCGGTAAGCAGGTGTTCATAAAGTGAAAGGGTTTTTTGGGTAATGAGGGGCGTGTCAAAGGCATGCTCGATTTTAAGACGGGCGGCCTGTCCGAGCCGGATCCGATGGGAATCGTCGGACAGAAGTTTTGCGATTCCCGCCGCCAGGTCGGTACTGTCGCCCGGAGTGGCGAGATAACCGGTAACATTGTGTTCCACAAGCTGGGGAATCCCGCTGGTGTTAAAGGCGACCACCGGGGTTCCGCAGGCCATCGACTCCATGATCGAGTTGGGAAGATTTTCCTGAAGGGATGGCAAAACGGTGAGGTCAGCGGCCGAATAGGCCTGGCGCATGGAACGCTCATCCGGAAATACCCCCAGAAAACGGGTCGGAACTCCGGTATTGATCGGGGTGGGCGGCGCCTGCTGGCCGACAACCATGAGCTCAAGCTTATCCCGCCAGCCTGTTGCGGCCAGTTGTTGGAGTGCGCCCGCCAGGAACCGGAATCCCTTGTTGGGGTCCTGAGTTGCATTCATGGCTGAAATGAGAATCAGTTTTCGATCGTGTGGAAGCGCCATGGCGGTGCGCGCCTCGTGGCGGGGAATGCCGCAATAGTGGCTGGCCTGAATGCTGTTGGGAATCACCTCGATCCGCTGTTCCCGGAACAGGGAACTGCTCCGGGTGCACTCTGCCAGCCACTGGCTGGGCGTGATGATCGTGATCCGGGCCTTTTGCCAGGCGCGCTGTTTACGTTCCCAGATCCAGCGGCTCAAATCGTCTTCCTCGATAGAGGCCAGTTGGGGGCATTTCCCGCACTGTTTCTGGTAAAGCGTACAGGAGCCGGGCACATGACATCCTCCGGTAAAAGCCCAGGAATCATGCAGGGTCCAGACAATCGGAACGCGCACTCGTGACGCCAGAGCGCCGATGTCGGCGATGGACATGAAGCCCCTGCAGATCCAGTGAAGATGAATGAGATCCGGGTTGAGTGCCGCGATTTGACGGTTGATCCGGGTGGGCAGCCACTCCGTCGCCCAGTGGGTTGGAGGACGGCCCCGATAGGCAAGGAGGGGCAGGATTTCCGCGTAGGGTCTGAGTTTCCCGAGTCCCCGTGCCAGTTCAGAATCCCGCTCGACTACGCTGGAATCCCCACTGGTCTGGGTCTGAACCAGCATACGGGAGTCGGTGCCGAGTGCGCGCAGTCCCTGATGCAGGCGCCAGGCGGCTCGCGCGGCGCCGCCTTCGATGTCAAACGTGTTGAGATGAAGAATTTTCATGTCAGTTTCGCCTTAAGCGCCGCCAGCCGGATCAGCCACTGGCGTCGGCATCGCCGGGTATCCGTGGAACTCAACGAGGAGCCAGCATAACACCTGGCGACCTCAAAGCCAAGCCGGGCACTGTGCAGGCAGGTTCGTGCCCAGAGGTCGCCCAACAGTGATTCCAAGGCCTTTGAGGGCAAGAACTGAGTCTTCTGGTTGGCCGCCAGTAGGCTAAGCAACCAGGCTTCGGCCTGATCCAGAAGGGGCTTTGTCAGGGTCAGGCGCCCCATGGCCAGTTGCCGGTGAAATCTCAATTCATCCGGCGTGGGGTCAAGGCCCAGGAGCCGGAGTTGGTTCCGGATAATCCGGACGGCCTGTTCATCCATGGTGGACCAGCCGGAGCCGGTCAGGCTTTTTGCGTGAACGCGGTAGTGGAGGAGGACTTCGGGCAGATTGGCCGCCTGGGTGTGACGCAGGATCCGGGTCCAGAGTTCAAAGTCCTCGGTGGGGAAATAACTGCCGTCGAAGCGGAGCGGGTGTCGCTCCATCAGATCCCGGCGCAGCATGACCGAGGGGTGGGCGAAGGGAGTATCGAGTAGAGTGAAGGCCTGGATTTCCTCATGATGAATCGGGCGTTCAAGCAGAGCGGATGAGACCCCGAAATACCGGATCCAACTGCCGCAAATCCCGATTTCGGGATGACCGTCCAGGAACTGGACCTGACGTTCAAGCCGCTTGGGAAGACTGATGTCGTCCGCGTCCATTCGGGCAATATGCCGGCCTTTCGCCTGGTCGAGGCCGAGGTTCAGGGCGCCCGATAGTTTCAGGCGTTCCCGGCTTTGAATAAGTCGAATCCGTGGGTCTCGATACCCCTGAACAATACTGGTGGAAGAATCGGTGGATGCATCATCCACAATCAGGAATTCGAAATCCCGGAGGCTTTGACAAAGCATGCTGTCAATAGCTTCGACCAGGAATTCAGCGCCGTTGTGGACGGGCATCAGGATGGTCACAAGCGGGGAATTCATAGACTGAGTTTTTGAAAGAGGAGGGAATGGCGGTGTTGCCAGGTTTTGACATCGAGGAGCGTGACGGCGCGATGGCGGGCGGCCGCGGACATGGCGGTCTGGTTTGATAAGACGGTTTCCAGGGCGACGGCCAGGGCGTCGGGTTGTGGGGGATGAAGAGTGTCCCAGTCGCGGGGCGCGGGGAGGCCGACCCCGGCCTCGGGGCCAACCAGTTCAGGGACGCCGCCGGATGCGGAATAGACCACGGGAAGGCCGCAGGCCATGGCTTCGACCACCAGGCGGGGACAGGCGTCGTTATAGGTGGGATGCAAGAGACTATCGGCTTCCCGCAGAAGGGCGGGGGCTTCGGCCTGAGTATAGGTGCCACGCCAGTCAATGCCCTCATCGACCCCGGCCTGAAGGGCGACGTCGCGGATTTCCCGGCGGCAGGTTGCTTCATCAGGCCCCCAGCAATACCGGCCGGCCACGATCAGGCGTGAGGCGGGGTGGCTTTTCCGGAACCGGGCAAAGGCGAGAATGGCGGATTCAAGCCGGAACCGGTACAGATGACTTCCTGAGACCAGGATAACGGGAGCGCCGGCTGGTCGGGTAGTGGCGCGGGGCGTAAAGACTTGCGTGTCGACCGGATTGAAGAGGATTTCCCCGGCTCCCTCGCGTGAACCCAGGAAACGATCGGCGCTGATCCGGCAGAATTCGCTTTGCCAGAAAACGTAATCGGCGGCGTGATAGGCGGCGGCGAGCGGGCGATTCGCCTCGGCCCAGCCTTGGGGATGCCAGGCGGGGTAGGCCACACCATTTTGGTTCAGCACAATGGGACAACCCGCGTGCTTGGCGGCCCGAAGTAGAACCGGCAGGTGCGGAGGCAGGGCACTGCTGACCAAGTAGAGAAGAGTGGGGGAGGTCGGACTGTTTGGGAAAAGATCCGCCAGATCCTGGCATTTGATGATGCCGCCTGAGGCGGAGTCCGTGCGGGCGGGAAGTCGATCCTGTCCGTAGAAGACACGGGGAGTGCCGCCGCGCGGATGGGGCCGCCAGCGCCGGTATTCAATCATCGCCATTTTCATCAGCCAGAGCGTTTTGAGAAGGTGTTTCATGCCTCCTCCACAAACCCATTCAGAAACGTTTTCCACAGCGGGGCTTGCATGCTGTACGCATTTTCACGTGCGGTCAGAAGTCCGGCGGAAATGATGCGGGTTTTGTCAGCGGAATGCTCCAAACACTCGTGTGCCCAGTGGGTGAGGCCCTCGACATCGTCCACAGGAGTCATCCAGCCGTTTTCCCCGTGGCGCACCAGATCCATGGCCTGGCCGACCCGCGTGGTGACGAGCGGGATGCCGCTGGCCATGGATTCGAGGATCGCTTTGGGCCCGCCTTCCTGGCGTGAGGTGACCATGTAGAGGTCGAGGGTCTGGAAGAGTTCCCCGATATCCGCATAGCGCGGCAGGTTGAAGTGCAGAAAGGGGATGCCGTGCCGGGCCAGGCCGGCCTTGACGTAGCCGCGGGCCGGGCCGGAGAGCACGACAAGAAGTTCGGGAACGCGGGATTTCAGGGCCGCCATGGCCTGCACAAAGGTGTCCGGCCCCTTGATCAACTTGGGTTCCAGGCCGTCGCCCCAGCCGACTCCATCCTTCTGGAAGGAGCCGATTACGGTGGCGGATTGCGGAATGTTGTACTGGGCGCGGAATTGGCTTTTCAGGGCAGGCGTCTGGGGGCGGAAGAGTGAAAGATTGATGCCGATGGGAATCAGGTGGAGTTTTTCCGGGGCGATTCCGGTGGTCAGTAGACACTCCCGCATTTCGCTATGGCTGACCTGGACGCGGGCGAGGCGGTCATGATGGTGCTTCACCTTGGCAAAGAGATCGTCGAATTCCTGGACGCCGGTTCCCGGTTTACCGTGGAAATAGGCTACGGCGATCCGGTGCGAGGAGCGAAGCCATTCATCGGAAAAAAGGTAGAACTGGCTTCCGTAGAAGATGGATTGTCGTTTTGAGCCCGGGTTCCAGTGGGGTGGAACCACCCGGATTCCGAGGGCGGCGGCGATATCGGCAAGGGCCCGCATTTCCTCGTCAATAACCCAGGAGGCGGCATCGTTGACCAGGATCAACCGGGAATACGGGCGCCAGGCGGCGGAGCGCACGCGCCGCCCCACTGTCAGCGGGATTTGCGCCAGTGTCCGGAGCCTGTTTACAGCCTGTGTGTGTGTCATGAGCGTCATGGGTTATGGGAGGCATTATCTTGCACAACGGAGGCCGTCAGGCAAGGTGCGAATTTTCACGGAGGTCGATGGACAAAGTAAGTTAGCTTTTGGCGGAGTAAGTTAGCCTGGGGGCGCGGTTAGTCTGTCCGAAAACGGTGCCGAGTGCAGGTGTTTGCGGTGGATATGGGCATGAAGGCATGGTTTGTGGAGTCCGGGGTGCCGAAAAAGG